>CAYSID010000060.1:0-1550 GCA_964431075.1 uncultured Gammaproteobacteria bacterium | reverse complement strand
GCCGGGCCGCTTCCCGCGCCCGGGCGAGGGCAGGCAAGAGAATGGCCGCCAGGATACCGATGATGGCGATGACCACCAGCAACTCGATCAGCGTGAACCCTGCGCGATTCCGTTTCATGGCGAGGCTCCTCTTTGCGTTGAGACGCCACACTGTCCCAGCCATCGCCGGCAGCGGGACCCTCATGCGATTTCACTCTATTCTCAGCTTTCATTGGACCGGACCATCCCTGTGTTGGTTTCCGGGGAACACAACGCCACGTGGCATTCCTACACTTCAGTACAAGCGCCGCACGCCGGCTGCAGACGGGCCGGAAGCGGCATGGGTGGACGCACAACACGCTTGTACATTAGAATCAGCGCGTAACACGGTTGTACGGAAGGAATTGCGCATTATGAATCTCAACATGACGATCTTCCGCGAGTACGATATCCGAGGAATTGTCGGGCAAGACCTCGACGAAGAGATCATGACGCTCCTTGGCAAGGCCTACGGCGCATACACCGAGGGCCAACGCAGCCACAACGTGATCGTGGTGGGCCGCGACGGTCGCCTGCACTCGAAGCGTTTCGCGGACGCTCTGATTGCGGGCGTGACTGCATGCGGCATCAATGTAATCGATATTGGGGAAGTCCCTTCTCCACTGACGTACTTTGCCGCGAACACGATGGACATCTACGGCTTTCTCATGCTGACGGCCAGCCATAATCCCTCCGAATACAACGGCCTGAAAGTGGGCGTCGGCAGCGCCACCATCTATGGCGCCGAAATCCAGCGTTTTGGTCAGATGGCGCTGGCAGGCAAGTTCCCTATTGCCGAGAATCCGGGAACGGTATCGACCTTGAACATCGTGCCGCGGTATCTGGACGACATCTGCGGGCGCATCCGGCTCGCACGCCGACTTAAGGTGGTTATCGACGGCGGAAATGGCGTGTCCGGCCCCATTGCCGTACCGCTCTTCGAGCGTCTCGGCTGCGAGGTCATCCCCCTTTTCTGCGAGGTCGACGGCAATTTCCCCAACCATCACCCGGACCCCACGAAGCTCAAGAACCTCACCACCTTGATCGAAACCGTGAAGAAAGAACAAGCGGACGTTGGTATCGCCTTCGACGGCGACGGGGACCGGATCGGCGGCTGCGACGACCAAGGCAACATCCTGCAGGGCGACCGCCTGCTGGCCCTTTTCGCACGCTGGATTCTGAAGGAAGCGCCTCACGCAACGGTGATCGGGGAAGTCAAATGCTCACGCGGCATGTACGAATACATTCGCAAGCACCAGGGCAACGCGGTCATGTATCGGACCGGGCATTCGCTCATCAAGGCGGAAATGAAGCGGATCGGCGCGGAAATCGCCGGCGAGATGAGCGGCCACATCTTCTTTAAGCATCGCTGGTACGGTTTCGACGACGCCGCCTACGCGGGTGCGCGCCTCCTCGAGATTATCGCCCAGTCGCAGCAACCGCTGAGCGCCATGCTCGCCGAAATCCCGCGTCGTTTCGACACGCCGGAACTCGAAATCAAGAGCGACGATCAAAAGAAGTTCGAGGTGGTC
>CAYSID010000059.1:0-1650 GCA_964431075.1 uncultured Gammaproteobacteria bacterium | reverse complement strand
AGTATGATTATAATCGAAGAACTGTTTTCTATTACGATGATACACTGGACTGCTCTTATCGTGCCAGTGAGTGGCCAGTCAGTTCTGATGGAAGAGTTGTTGGCTCTACTCAATGGAACTTCTTAGGCACACTCGAACCCACAAATGCACAGGAATTAGTTGTGCCGGATTTATGGGGTACTGGGCAATATTTGAATGATAAGATAGTAGCTGATACAGCAGGAGCAGGCTCGGCGGCATGGCAAGCTGGAACGCGAGTATATGTATTGAAGCGTGGAGGAATATATCCGTGGAATGTGCAGGTAGCGCTTGGAGCAGGAAGGACATTTCGCTTAAAGACCGAAGAAGGTACAGGAGGTCGGGCGATAGTATTTTTATATGATGCACCGAGCAGTGATCGTCCTCCCGGATCAATGGTAGCAATGGGTTCAAGTAGCAATCTGTATCTTAATGATGTAATAGTATCTGGATATAACGAAGAGGTTCGTGCAGAGTTAGACGGATTGCAGGGTGGATTAATAAGCGCACCATCTGCGGCATCGAATTTCAATATTTATATAGACAACTGTATCTTGAGTTCATCAAACGGGAATCACGTTCGTACAGATGGCAAGCCAAATACTATAAGGATAACCAACAGCATATTTGCCGATATGGGATTTAACGGAAGGTCGAACTTTGGAGCAGGCAAAGGTATAGACTTACGTGATCAGGATGTAGAGATGATGCATGTAGAGAACTGCACCTTTGTAAATATACAGGACAGGATAATACGTCATTATCAATCAAATAAGGGACCGATACGTAATTTAATATTCAATCATAACACGATAGTAAATGCGATGTCGTTCCATGGATTGTTATCGCTTGGTCGAGTAGATTCTACGGGGAATGGAATACTTCAGATCAAGAATAATCTGTTTATAGACCCGTTTGCATTAGGGGCAGACACATCATATATTCGTCAGGCGGAGTTTGGAGATCATGGAGAATTAGATCCAAATAATAATTTAGCTAAGATGACGTGGATAATAGCTAATCCGAATCTAGCGGCGAACTGGGATATATCGAATAATTACTATGCTATATCCGATTCAGGTCAAGTGATGTTGAATTTGCCGTTGCCCTGGGGACCGTATTATCAGAATGAGGGTTCACCATTACCAGATGGAATAAAGAATCGGATGATTGCCTTAGGAAAGGATCCGAATGCGGCCTTTAAGAAGATAACAGTAAAGCCTGTAGATGTGCCGCCGTTAATGACCAAGATGATACGTTGGGTGTACACGCCGAGAGATCAGGAAGGATGCGGTAAGACAAAAGGAGGAAACAACGATCCGAATTTTGTGAAGCTATCGGATGGAATTTGGAAGTATGATTATAATCGAAGAACTGTTTTCTATTACGATGATACACTGGACTGCTCATTCAGAGCTAGCGAAATACCGGTAAGTTCTGATGGAAAAGTTGTTGGCTCTACTCAATGGAATTATTTAGGACTTGTTGGAGTCAATAATATTTCCCAAATTCCAACTAAATTCTCTCTCGATCAGAATTATCCGAATCCATTCAACCCGACTACTATTATTCAATATTCAATTCCGACTGCAAGTCACGTAACATTGAAGATTATGAATATTTTAGGTCAGG
>CAYSID010000058.1:615-1686 GCA_964431075.1 uncultured Gammaproteobacteria bacterium | reverse complement strand
CGGTGATTTCACCGGTTATTACAGCGATTACTCGGGCAAAATTGCTCAATTAGCTGATCTGGTACTGAACACAGAGTCGATCGATTGGGCAACTCTCGCGATTGGTCTATTGACGATTGCCCTGATCTACTTGTTGGGATTAACGCGATTGTCCAAATTTTCCCTGATCCTTTCCCTCCTGCTGGCTTCAGGGATCGCACTCCTTCTGAATGAGTTTTTTACCACCGAGATTAAATTAGTGGGAGACATCGCCGATATACCGCGTGCCTTTCCGACACCGGTGCTTCCAGATCTGGCCTTGATTAGCAAGCTAATCGTACCTGCGATCTCGATTGGGATCATCGGCATCGTGCAGGGAGCGGGTGTCAGCCAGACCTTCCCCAACCCAGACGGGAAATATTCGGATATCTCCCGCGATTTTCTGGGTCAGGGAGCCGCCAACCTGGCCGGCAGCTTCTTTGGTGGCATTCCGGCTGGCGGATCCAGCTCAGGAACGGCGCTTATTATCAGCGCTGGGGCACGTTCGCGTTGGGCAAACATTTTTGGTGGTATCGCAGTCGCCATCGTGATTTTGTTATTTGCCGATCTGGTTGAGCTGGTCGCCATGCCGGCCCTGGCCGGGCTGATCATCGTTGCCGGTATTCAAATGGTCAATGTGAATGCCATCCAGACCGTATGGCAGACGAACACGGTTGCCCGCACGATCATGGTGCTCACCTTCGCCTCCACGCTGGTCATGCCGCTTCAGTATGCTGTGTTCCTCGGTGTGGTGATCTCAATCTTGCTATTCGTATTCCAGCAGTCAAATACTGTAAAGGTTGTCGAGTGGGTGCCTCAGGAGAATGGGTTTCCCACCGAGCGACCTGCGCCGAAACAATTGGAATCAGGCAAGGCGACTGTCCTGTTTGTCTATGGTAATCTTTTCTACGCTGCGGCTTCGACGTTAGAGAACAACCTGCCTGACGTTGAAGGCTCATTCCGGTCGGCTGTCATCTTACTTCTACGCGGAAACGAGGATGTTGGCAGCACGGTGAACGAAGTAATCCGTCGCTATGCCGAAGCGCTGAAAAG
>CAYSID010000058.1:0-605 GCA_964431075.1 uncultured Gammaproteobacteria bacterium | reverse complement strand
AACATAATCGGCCCAGAAAATATCTTTCCTGTCACAGATACAATCGGCGAAGCAGGCAATGCCGCGCTTAAGGCCGCAAACGATTGGCTGGCGGAGTCCTCCGCGGAGCACGACACGAACGGATAGGTGAAAGAGACCAGGGAGTGGCTCGATGGATAAGCCGCCTTCACTCAAAAATTTTATTAAAGAAATTTACCAGGTATGGATCAGCGAAAAGCCCAATCAATTGGCGGCTGCGCTGGCATATTTTGGGATGTTCTCTTTTGCAGCGGTGATTTATCTCGCCTATCTCATCGCCGGTATTTTTATCAACGAAGTCGCAGCCGCAGAACAATTTTATACGCGCATAGAGTCGGTCTTGGGACCAGAAACGGCAACCTTTATCCAAGATTCCGTATCCGCCATCGCGTCTGCCAATGATGGTGGAGCCTTGATCATTTCGATCATTAGCTTGATTTCACTCCTGTTGGCTGCTATGGGATTGTTCTTGCAACTCAAGTATGTGCTGAACAGAATCTGGGGAGTCCCGCTGATGCAGGTGGGCAACAGGTTAGCCATCCTCCGGCAGAGGTTGTTTGCATTTATCATGGTGATCGCTTTAGGAT
>CAYSID010000057.1:0-1714 GCA_964431075.1 uncultured Gammaproteobacteria bacterium | reverse complement strand
GTCCTTGCCGATGCCGCCCGGTTCATCGACGGCGAACACCGGCAGGCAACTACCGCCGATCAGCGCCAGATCGGCCGGCCCGAACCCGGCAGGCCGTAGCTGGACCATTTTCGGGTCACCGTTTCGATGATGTCGTCGGTCATCCGGATCTTGCGGCCCCAATCACGCGTGGTTTCCGGCGGCCACTTGGCGGTGGCATCGACGCCAAGCTTGCTGCCCAGGCCGGACACCGGCGAGGCGAAGTCCAGGTAGTCGATGGGCGTATTTTCGATCACGGTGATGTCGCGGGCCGGATCGACGTTGGTGGACAGCGCCCAGATCACGTCTTTCCAGTCGCGGGCATTGATGTCGGCGTCCACGATGATGACGAACTTGGTGTACATGAACTGCCGCAGGTAGGACCACACCGCCAGCATCACCCGCTTGGCATGGCCGGGATAGGCCTTGTTCATGGCGACGACCGCGAGCCGGTAGGAGCAGCCCTCCGGCGGCAGCCAGAAGTCGACGATTTCCGGGAATTGCCGGGTGAGCAGCGGCACGAACACGTCGTTGAGGGCTTCTCCCAGGATCGAGGGCTCGTCCGGCGGACGGCCGGTAAAGGTCGAGAGATAGATGGGCTCGCGGCGCATGGTGATGGCGCTGACGGTAAAGACTGGAAACGGTTCGACCGCGTTGTAGTAGCCGGTGTGGTCCCCGTAGGGGCCTTCGTCGCCGTAGTCGTTGAGGGAAACGTGGCCTTCGATGACGATCTCGGCCTGGGCCGGCACCTTCAAGGGCACCGTCTTGCAGTCGACCAGTTCGACCTTGGAACCGCGCAGCAGCCCCGCGAACTGATACTCGGACAGCGTATCGGGCACCGGCGTGACGGCGGCGAGAATGGTGCCCGGATCGGCGCCGATCACCGCGGCGGCCGGCAGCGGCTCCTGGCGGGATTGCTTCCAGCGGGCGTGGTGCTGGGCGCCGCCACGATGCTTGAGCCAGCGCATGTAGGTGGTGTTGGGCCCGGTGACCTGCATCCGGTAGATGCCGAGATTGAAGACGTCGCGGCGGTCGCCGCCGCGCTCTTGCGCCGTTGGGCCCTGGGTGACCACCAGCGGCCAGGTAATCAGCGGTGCCGGCTCGCCCGGCCAGCAGCGCTGGATGGGCAGGCGGGCGAGATCGATATCGGAACCCTGCAGGATCACCTCCTGACAGGGGCCGCTGCCGACGGTCTTCGGCTTCATCGCCATCACCGTTTTCAACAGCGGCAGCATGTCAAGGGCTTCCCGCCAGCCACCCGGTGGTTCCGGCTGGCGCAGGAAGGCCAGCATCTCGCCCACCTCGCGCAGTTGTTCTGGCTTCCGGCCCATGCCCCAGGCGACCCGCTCGACGGTGCCGAACAGGTTGACCAGCACCGGCATGGGATAGCGATGGCCATTGGCGCCGACGACGTTTTCGAACAGCACCGCCGGCCCCCCTTCGGCGAGGAGGCGGGTTTGGATTTCGGTCATCTCGAGGACCGGTGAGACCGGCTCGCGGACCCGCACCAGCCGGTCCTCCCGTTCCAGTCTGTCGATGAAATCGCGCAACGATCTGTAGGCCATGGTCCCGAGCTCCCGCTGATGACGCTGCGTTGCCCCGTTATACCCTCGAATGCCGCATGGTCGAGCGCCCGCGGCTGGCGGCCTAAGGCAGGACCCGCCAGACGGTGCACAGCTTCTCGTCACTGTCCTCC
>CAYSID010000056.1:0-1740 GCA_964431075.1 uncultured Gammaproteobacteria bacterium | reverse complement strand
GCAGCCACACCGCCGGTGTGGAAGGTGCGCAGGGTTAACTGGGTGCCAGGCTCGCCAATGGATTGGGCAGCCACGATGCCGACCGCCGAACCAATCTGAACCATATGACCGCGCCCTAAATCAATGCCATAGCATTTGGCGCAAATACCGTGTTGGAGCTCACAGGTGAGCGGTGAGCGCACCAAAACCTCTTGAATATTCGAGGCCATAATTCGGCGCACGAGTTCATGGTCAAGGATGTCATCCCGTTCAGCCAGGATTTCACCGGTGACGGGATCGACAATTCGGGTGGCTGCAAGCCGGCCGTACAAGCGGCTGCCAAGCGATTGACCAGCCACGTCATCACTGCGCCGGATGGTGACGCCTTCCAACGTACCGCAATCTTCTTCGTTGATGATCACATCCTGGGCAACGTCCACCAAACGGCGGGTCAGGTATCCTGCGTCGGCGGTGCGTAAAGCAGTATCTGCCAGGCCTTTACGAGCGCCGTGGGTGGAGATAAAGTATTCCAGGGCATTCAGGCCTTCGCGGAAATTGGAGCGGATGGGCAGGGGAATGATGCGCCCAGAAGGATCGGCCATCAAGCCACGCATACCCGCAAGCTGCGAAATTGGGCCAAAACCGCCTTTGGTAGCACCAGAAATTGCCTGTGCAGCCAGGTTGCCGTCCGGATCCATGGTTTTCTTGACCGCTTCAGCGACCCGGTTGGTGGTGCGCTGCCAGATTTCAATCGTGCGCTCATTTTGTTCTTGTTCGGTAAGTAAACCACGCCGAAAATCGCGCGCCACCGTCTCCTGCTCGCTCAATGCCTCAGCGATGATGGCTTCCTTCTCCAAAGGCACGGAAATATCCGAGACTGCCAGCGAATACCCTGAGCGGGTGGCGTATTGGAAGCCAATATCTTTGATATCATCGGCGATATCGGGTGTTTCTTCTTCACCGCATACTTCATAGAGCTCAGCGACCAGGTCTTTCAGCCCACCCTTATCCAGGCTCCAGTTGACAAAACGCATCTTGGGGGGTAGAACACGGTTGAAAATCACCCGACCGACTGTCGTATCGATCAGGCGTTCTTCCGCCTCTGGCAACCGGTTGTTCTGCTCGTCGTACCAGGTTTCAGCCACCAGGCGGATTTTGGCGTGGATATCAACCTGCTTCAAGCTCAGGGCTAACTCGACTTCATCCATGTCGGCGAAAATGCGACCATCCCCCAGATGCTTCTTGTCATCGGACTTGGATAGATAATAGACGCCTAAAACCATGTCCTTCGAAGGGCTGATAATTGGCTCTCCATCGGCTGGTTTGAGTAAATTTTTCGATGAAAGCATCAACTGGCGAGCTACAGTAACGGCTTTCTGAGAGAGAGGTACATGAACAGCCATCTGGTCACCGTCAAAGTCTGCGTTGAATGCAGTTGTGACCAATGGATGAAGCTGAATAGCGCTACCTTCAATCAAAACGGGTTCAAATGCCTGAATGCCCAGGCGGTGCAAAGTGGGAGCTCGGTTGAGGAGAACTGGTCGTTCTTTGATCACCTCTTCCAGGACTTCCCAAACTTCGGGACGGTTGCGTTCGATAAATTTCTTGGCCCCCTTGACGTTCGAAACCAGGTTGTGTTGCACCAGGCGAGCAATTACAAATGGTCGATAGAGTTCTAAAGCCATGGTCTTTGGCAAGCCACACTGGTAGAGCTTTAGCTTTGGACCGACAACGATTACTGAACGACCTGAATAATCCACC
>CAYSID010000055.1:0-1802 GCA_964431075.1 uncultured Gammaproteobacteria bacterium | reverse complement strand
GCGCATCACCGTCGATCGCGCCTACCGGCATTGCGTCGAATGGCTGGGATGCCCGTGGGGACATGCGGTGGCGCCGTCGACGCCCATCCAGGACTACCGGCTGCACGTCCAGGCATGGCTGCATCACTTCGCTGCCATTTTTGGTCTTGAAGCGGTCGGTCGCGTGCGCGGTTTTTCCCCGTCGGAGATGGCGCTGCCCAACCACCCCGACGTCGCGTATGCCTTCGTCAAAACGTTGAAGGACTGCGGCTTTCAATGGGTCCTGGTGCAAGAACACACGGTCGAGCGGCCGGAGAACGGCTGGGGACCCGAGAAGAAGCATTTGCCGCACCGGCTGGTCTGCTCCAGCTCGACCGGCGAGACCGCGGAAATCATCGCCATCGTCAAGACCCAAGGGTCCGACACCAAGCTCGTCGCCCAGATGCAGCCCTACTACGAGGCGAAGAGCCTGGACCGCTGGGAACTTGCCGGCAAGAAGGTGCCGCCTTTGGTCACCCAGATCGCCGATGGTGAGAACGGTGGCGTGATGATGAATGAGTTCCCGGGCATGTTCCACCAGGTGGTCCACGAGAGCTCCCACTCCGAAACGCCGATGATGAACGCTACGGAGTATCTGGAACACCTGTTCGCCGCAGGTATCAAAGAAAAAGATCTACCAGTGTTGCAACCGATCTACCAAAAGAAAATCTGGGACAAGATGAAACCGGGTGATGGGCCCGACAAACTCGCCAAGGTGATCGAAGAGTGCAAGAAAGAGGACCATCGCTTTCACATGGAAGGCGGCAGCTGGACCAACAACATCTCGTGGGTTCGCGGCTACGACAACCTGTTGGGACCCATGGAGCAGATCAGTTCCCAATTCCATGAGAAAGTATTGAGTCTCAAGAAACTGAATACGAACGAGGATCGCTACCGCAAGGCGCTGTTCCACCTGCTTTCTGCAGAGACCAGCTGCTATCGCTACTGGGGGCAGGGCATCTGGGTCGACTACGGCCGTGAGATCTGCCGCCGGGCAGGCGAGATCATCACCCAGGAGTACGCCTAATCATCGGTTTCGGCCGAACCGGCCGCGGCGGCGACCGCGCCGGCGTGGCCGCTGCGGGCATCACCGAACGCCAACGGCCCTGAACAGGCGTTCGGTCAGCTCAGCGCAGGCTTGTTGCACGGGCAGCGACAGCGGCGAACCGACGGCAAAGGACGCCGCTTCGATCCCGTACACGGTGAGTTCTGCGGGCAGGCGATCGAGGGTCCGCGCCATGGCGATGGCCTCTGCCAGACCATAACCATGGGTGGAAACCGGGAATGCCTCGCTCGGCAGGTCCTCGTGCAGCGCGTCAATGCAACTGATCGTACCGGGCGCTGCACCTGAAACCGTTGCATCGACAACGATGACCCGTCGCCGACCTTTCCAGGACTCGATCAAGGTGAAACCGTCGCGCCGACAGACGCGCGCCGGAGCGCCCCGCTCTGCCAGCCGTTCGGCAACCCATACGCCAGCGCCGTCGTCGCCCCGATCGGGATTGCCGATGCCCAGGACCAGAACAGAACTCGCCTCGGTTCCCCTCACTCCCGGTCCACAGTCAGCTTAAGAAAATGCGTGGCGCACGAGATGCACGGGTCGTAGTTGCGGATCGTCTGCTCGCACCGCCACTGCAAGTCGTCGTCCGACATCTCCAGGTTAGCCTGAACCACGTGCCGGAGGTCCTCTTCGATCTGCTTCTGGTTCTGCGAGGTGGGCGGCATGATCAGCGCCTCTTCGATGTGCCCCGCCCTGTCCAGCCGGTACCGGTGATAGCAGATGC
>CAYSID010000054.1:0-1809 GCA_964431075.1 uncultured Gammaproteobacteria bacterium | reverse complement strand
AAAAAATGTACCTAATGAATTTCCAAGAAAATTTTCCATTATTTCAATTCTATCAATGACCACCTTCCAAATAGGCTGATCGGATTTGAGGGTTTGCTAGCAATTTATCGCCTCTACCCGAAAGAGCTATTCGACCGTTGATCATGACGTACCCGCGATGGGCGATTTTAAGCGCGTGGTAGGCGTTCTGTTCGACAAGAAAGACGGTGACACCTTGTTCGACATTGATCTGTTGGATGACAGCGAAGATCTGCTTGACGACCATGGGCGCCAAGCCGAGGGATGGTTCGTCCAGCAGCAACAGGCGCGGTCGACTCATCAAGGCTCGAGCGATCGCCAGCATCTGCTGCTCGCCGCCGGAGAGGGTCCCCGCACGTTGCGCTTGTCTCTCCTTGAGGATCGGAAACAGTCCGTAAATTCTCGTGAGATCCTCGTCAAAGAACCGCACAGCAGCGGTGGTCGCTCCAATCTGCAAGTTCTCCAGAACCGACATGCGCGGGAAGATGCGGCGACCCTCGGGCGCTTGCGCAATGCCTGATGCAACGATCTCGTGGGTGGGTTTCTCGGTAATGTCCTCACCATCGAAGACGATCATGCCCCTGGACGCGCGCGGACGGCCGCATATGGTCATCAGCAACGTCGACTTTCCAGCTCCATTGGCACCGATCAGGGTCACGATTTCGCCTGCACCTACCTCCAAATCGACGCCTCTCAAGGCCTCGATGTTGCCGTAAGCAGCGCAAAGGCCCGAGATCACCAGCATCTCAGGCATCCCGTCGCTGTCTTGCCAAATCGGCCGCCCCTTCCAAGGGGATCTCCTCCTCCGGTTCTTCTCCCAGGTAAGCCTTAATCACCCTCGCATCATTGCGGACCGCCTGCGGAGCGCCCTCGGCGATTTTTCTGCCGTAGTCGAGAACCACGATATGGTCTGAAATTCCCATGACCACGCTCATGTCATGCTCGATCAGCAGGATGCCAATATTCTCTTCGTCTCGGATCGCCAACAGCAAGTTGCCAAGCTCAGACGTCTCCCGCGGATTTAGGCCAGCCGCAGGTTCATCAAGACACAGAAGAACAGGCTTCGTGCACATGGCCCGTGCAATTTCAAGTTTGCGTTGATCTCCGTAGGGCAGGCTGCTG
Source organism: uncultured Gammaproteobacteria bacterium (assembly GCA_964431075.1). Lineage (GTDB taxonomy): Bacteria > Patescibacteriota > Microgenomatia > JAMCZE01 > JAMCZE01 > CAYHSW01. The sequence continues at coordinate 669 of CAYSID010000054.1, read as the reverse complement.
GCCACCCAATCGGCCCGGTCCAACAGGCCTACGCGGGCCAACCAATACTTGGCAAGCTCCACAGCCTCCAGTTCGGCGTGGCGATATCTCGCCAATCCCAACAATCCGGCAACCGAGAACAGCGAAGCCTTCATGAGGATGTTGTGCTGGGCGACGATCAGGTTTTCCAGAACGGTCATGGCGCCGAACAGCCGGATGTTCTGAAACGTTCGCGCAACCCCCGCCTTCTGGGTGATGCGAAAGCCCTCCATGCGTTCCAGTAGGAAACACCCCTTGGTTGGGTGGTGAAGGGCCAGTCGACCCACCGTCGGCGCGTAAAACCCGGTCAAACAATTAAATACGGTGGTTTTGCCGGCGCCGTTCGGACCGATAATGGCGGTGATCGCCCGATTGGCGGCATTGAAGGAAACGTCGTCGACGGCAACCAGTCCACCAAATCGCATGGTGAGGTGTTCGACCGCAAGCAGCGGTTCAGAGCGGGCGGACGCCTTGGGTAATGCCGTCACTCGGAAGCCTCTGCGAGACGCTCAGGGCCTCGCCTTCGATGATTAGTCCGGTCCGGCGGGTGAATGCGGATCGTGGGCTCCCGGAAGGCCAGGAGGCCGCTCGGCCGCCAGATCATGATCAACACCATCAGTGCCCCGAAGGCGAGCATGCGAAAGTCTTCGA
>CAYSID010000053.1:0-1875 GCA_964431075.1 uncultured Gammaproteobacteria bacterium | reverse complement strand
CCCTCGGTGATCCCGGTCACCGCCGGGGTCCGACCGATCGCCTCGAGGAGATTGCCCCAGGCGTCCTGCAGCCGGTTGGTCGCCCCGGTCAGCCCACCGGCTTACGCCGCACCGGCGCCGGTAAGGTTCTTGTGGTTGGCATGGAACAGCGCCACCCCGTTGCCCATCGCCGGGTTGGCGGTGACGATCCCCCAGACCACGTCGCTCTCCAGGGTGGCGGCGGCGGTGCCGAACAGGGACGGCACCCGGGTGAACGCATCCAGATCGTCGTTGATGATCACCTGGCGGGTGATGCCGATCACCTTGCCCCTGTCAATCGGCATTGAATATTGACCCCTGATCGGCGTGCAATTTTGACCCCCTGGTGGCGAGCGTGGTTCGCCCGGAGGCGATGCGCGGAAGCCTTTGGCTGAAGCGCAGCGCATCGCCGGAGGGCGCGTTCAGAAGAGGGGGTGATCAGGTTCGGTTTTTGAACCGCCAGGACTCGTTGCCGGTCTCGACGATGTCGCAGTGGTGGGTGAGGCGGTCCAGCAGTGCGGCCGTCATCTTGGCGTCGCCGAACACGGCCGGCCATTCGCCGAAGGCGAGATTGGTGGTGACGAGGATCGAGGTGCGTTCGTAGAGCCGGCTGATCAGGTGGAACAGCAACTGCCCGCCGGCCTGGGCGAAGGGCAGGTAGCCGAGCTCGTCGAGGACGACGAAGTCGAGCCGGCAGAGGCGTTCGGCGAGGCGTCCCTGGTGACCGGCGCGGGCCTCGGCATCGAGCCGGTTGACCAGGTCGACCACGGTATAGAACCGACCCCGGGCACCTTGGCGGATACACGACCGGGCGATCGCCACCGCCAGATGGCTTTTGCCGGTGCCGGTGCCGCCGATGAGAACGACGTTGCGTTGCTGGCCGAGGAAGCCGCCGGTGGCGAGATCCCGAACCAGTGCCTCGTTGATGGGCGTCTCACCGAATTGGAAGTCGGCCAACTCCTTGAGCAGCGGCAGCTTGGCGATGGTGATCTGGTATTTGATCGAGCGGGCGTGTTTCTCGGCGATCTCGGCGCTCAGCAAGGCGCCGACGATCTGCTGCACCGGATGCTGACGTTTAAGGCCATCGGCGATCACCTCGTCGAAAGCGGCGCGCATGCCGAACAGCCGGAGCGTCCCCATCATCTCCAGGAGTTCATGCCGCTGCATCGCCGTTCCTCCTGAGATTATCGTAGCGGCGGCAATCGGCCGCCGGTGGATGCATCAGGCACAGCGCCTGAGGGACCGGGATCGACTCCGGGATCGCCGGTTGCCGGCGGCGGGCGAGGATGTTGAGGACGACGTCGCTGGAGTGGACACCGCCGGCGAGCGCCTCGGCGCAGGCCGCCTCGACCGCCTTGAGCCCATCGCTCAGCACGGCGGTGAGGATATCGACCATCTGCCGGTCGCCATCGCCTGCTTGCGCGAGCCGCTGCCGGACGCGGTTCAGGGCCGAAGGCAGAACCCAGTCCTTGAACGGCGCGCCATTGCGCAAGGCGCCGGGCTTCCGCGCCAGAACCGGCACATAATGCCAGGGATCATAGATCGTCCGACCGCGGCCGAAGCATCGTTGGTGGTTGCCGACGATCGCGCCGTCCTGGCGGATGACGATCCGCTCGGCGTAGGCCTGGACCTCGACCGGCCGGCCGACTGCGGTGGCCATCACCGAATACTTGTTATGATCGAAGCGAACCAGGCAGGTCTTGGAGACGGCCGCCGGCTGGGCGTGAAAGCCGTCGAACGGGCCGGGATAACCGATCAGCGTCGGCCGTTCGTCCTCGAAGACCGACCAGATCGTCCGGTCCTTCAGCTCCGGATGCGGCTGCGCCTTGGCCCAGGCAACACATCGGTCGAGCAGCC
>CAYSID010000052.1:0-1922 GCA_964431075.1 uncultured Gammaproteobacteria bacterium | reverse complement strand
GGCGGGGCAGGGCTTTTCGCTCTGCCCTTTTTTCTCCTGCCCCGCTGGTGGCCCCCAAAAGCGATAAACCCTGGGGGGTGTGGGGCAAAGCCCCCGCATTACCCGGAGGCTGCGATCACAAATCCCGGAAAATCTTCAAAAACCCAGCCATTCTTCAGCGTTTTATAGATGATTCCCAAAAGCTTACGGGCCAAGGCGATGATGGCCTTCCCCGTTCCTCTCGCCGCTTTGATGCGGGCATAATAGTTGGCCAGGTAAGGGCTGTAGCGTGCGGCGATTAAGGCGCACTGCACCAGGGCCGTTCGCCCCAATTTATTGCCGCGCTTGGTGATCCGGCCGCTGCGTTCCGTTTCGTTAGAGTTGGCCACCCGGGGCACGATGCCGAAATATGCCGCCAATTTCCCCTCATTGGCGAAATCGTTAATGTCACCTATAGTGGCCAACAGAGTGCTGCCGCCGATGTCGCCGATACCCTTGATGCTCTTCAGGTTCTCATAGCCCGGCAACTTCGGTCCCTGTTTCTTAATGGCGGCTTCCAACTTGGCAATGCCTTGGTTCAAATGCCGAATCTGCTCCACCAGCACCACCAGCTCCACCCTGGCCAACTCCCCCACGTCCGCCTGGAGGACCTGCTCCAAGCCCTTCTCGGTGGACAGGCTCTCTTTGGGAAGCAAGATGCCCCGGGCCGCCAGCAGGTTGTTGATCTTGTTTTTTAATACGGTGCGCAGCTTCACCAGCTTGTCCCGGGTCTGGAGCAGGCTGGCCATCTCCGCCGGCAAATCTTCCTTCATGCGCACCTCCGGCAGCATGTCCTTGGCCAAAAACTCCGCCAAGGTTTTGGCATCATGGGCATCCGTCTTCTTCACTGACCGGCTGATCACCTGGAACTGGTGGGGATTGACCACCACCAGGCGGCAGCCCCGCTCCTTCAGGGCCTGGCAAAAGTGCCGGGCGTTGCCCGTGGCCTCCACCGCCACTGCGTCGTTGGCCGAAACGAGCTGGGCAAAATCCCCCAGCGAGTGAATCGACCATTTCTTAAGTTCGCTTTTGCCGTCTTCCCCCAAGGTGCAAACCGTAAAACAATTCCGATGCAGATCCACTCCCAAATACCGCTTCATCGTCTCGTCCTTTCTCCGATCCGATGAAGTAGACGTGCTCTCCGACGATCACCATGCTCCTATCCAAGATGGTCGGCTATTCTGCCGCCTCTTATGGTGGCGCTTCGGCTACAGGTCTGACCAATCTCCTCATCGAGGTCTTATGCCTCACGAAACGCATGCAGCCTGTAACCTGTCTACCCCATCAGCTTTTGACCGATAGGGTATCACCGCCGAAGAAACTCATTCATACCATCTCCTCAACCACACAGGTCTTTTTGATCCGGGTGATAATTGCTGGGCAGCTCCGGTACCGCCACCCCCAGGTGCTCTTCCAGCCATGAGGCCACCAGACGCCGGTGGCAGAACCGGCCGGGGGGCTCCCAACACAGGAGCACCGCCTCCTGGCCCAGGTCTTCGTAAACCTTCCTGGGGTCAAGTTGGTCCAGGATGGCCTGATATTCCCGCCGGTATTCCACCTCTTCCAGATGCAGCATGTCAGCCCGGGGAGCCAGGGCCGGGTAGCGCCGGCCTTGAAACCATTCCGGGGATTTAAGGGCGATGGAGACCAATCGCAGGTCCCGTTCGTGGTAGAACTGCCAGAAATGACTGGTGTGCATCGGTCCTCCCTTAGTTGAGGTCAATCATCCTCTTGTAATTGCCGGAAATGACGCTCACGTCGTCCAACTTGCCGGCCGCCGCCGCCACTTGGTCGGCCAACCCTGCCAGTTGCTGCTTCAGGCCTTCGTTGTCCTTTAAGGCCTCATAGTCGGTGCCGTTGATGGCCGCCCGCAGCTGGGTCAAGGACGACTCTACATCACTGTC
>CAYSID010000051.1:0-1985 GCA_964431075.1 uncultured Gammaproteobacteria bacterium | reverse complement strand
TCTGGTCTTCGACGTGAGCAAAAGCGGGGTCGACATGACCTTCCTGGACGATGTCTCCAAGACCCTCACGGCCGGCAAGTTCGCCGTCCTCGCGGAAATCGACGAGACCTGGACGACACCGGTCGATACACGGCTGCAGAAGTTCGGCGCGATCGCGTTCAGACGGCTGCGCGGCGAAGTGGTCGCGGACCAACTCGTGCGTGAACGGGAGGCCCTTGAGGCAAACATGAAGGCGCTCAACGATGATCTCAAGCAAGCGGCCTCCGAGAACCGCGCGGCCATCCAGCAAGACATCGAGCGCGTGAAGAAGCAGATCAAGGCGATACAAGAGCAGGCGAAGTCACGCCTCGATCAGGCAAAGGCCGAAACCGAGGCGCGCGTGAAAACGCTGCGGGATCAGGCGACAGCCGCGACCGGTCGGGCAAAGATACAAATCGAAAAGCGTATTGCCGACGCTCAGGCGGACTTCAATCCACTACCCATCGAGACTGTCCCGGCAAAGGTCGCAGCCAACCCGGCGATAACCCCAAGGCGAGGATCACTCCTGGCTGTCGCCAGACTAAAAATGACCCTGACACAAAGATAATGCCATCCTCTCCATCCAGGATGGTATCTGAAAAGAACAGAACTGCATTACGGGAGATCGATGATAGCATGATGGCACTCCAGGTTAGGAGAAGATATCAGTGAGATGTAAAGCCTGCAACTCAGAACGGATACTCTAGAATGGGCCGTAATCGATCGCCACGGCAATGGCAAGAAAAGCAACCGTAAGGAGGAAGATCCATAGCCAGAGAGGCAACAACCACTTGAGCCACTTTGGGTAGGAGATGACGGTCAGGCTCAGGGTGATGAGCAAGGCTGCATTGGTTGGGTAAGCCAGGTTCGAGAAGCCATCTCCAAAGGCATAAGCACTGACCGCGATCTGGCGGGAAACGCCGGACATTTCCGCAAGCGGAATTAATATAGGGATGACCAGCAGGGCTTTAGCTGAACCAGAGGGGATGAAGATTTCCAGCACAAGCGTTAGCAGATAAATAAACATCGCTCCGACAAAGGGGGTCGTCTGGGAGAAAAAGTCCGCCGCCCAGTATAGAATGGTATCCAGGATGCCGCCAGAGGTAAAGATGTATTTGACACTGGCAGCCATTAGCAGCAAGATCATGGCAGGAGCTATGCCAGTAAAGCCATCCCAGGCCGCTTTTCCAACCCCTCGCCCAACCCCTGCCAGGAGCCCTGAACCAACAGCGGCAATGATAAAAAGCAGACCGGTAATTGGCAGCGCGTATTCCGAGAGGAATGGAACAAAGGGTGAAGCGACCAACGTTGCCAGGATCAAGGCAAAGATAATAACCAGGAAAATCCAGGCCCGTCGCATCCGCGGTTCAACCGGGCCAGAAACCGAAAGATCGAAAGGGGCATAGCGGGTTCGTTCGGATAAATCCTCCTGGTAAACGGGTGAAGCCTGGGGATTGCTCTCAATCTTGCGGGCATAACGGGTGAGAAAGATCGCCAGGAACACATAAGCAATCAAGAAAAGCACCAGCCGAGGCCCGGCGCCAGAAAAAAGCGGTAAACCAGCCAGATTTTGAGCCACCCCAATCGTGAAAGGGTTATAAATGGCGGTGGAAAAACCGACATTCGTCGCCAACACCGACATCCCCAGACCAAGCAACGCATCCCAGCCCAGCGAATAGGAAAGAGCGATGACAATCGGTACCAGGGGGATGACCTCTTCAAAGATACCGAAGAAAGCCCCCAGGGACATGAACCCAAAACTGATCACCAGCAGTAAAACCGTTTTACGACCGCTAAAGGTTTGCACCAGCCGGGGAAGAGCGGCTTTGAGCAATCCGCTGCGATCCAGGATGGCAAAGGCGACCCCAACCAGCAGGATGAATAGAATGATAGCAATAACGGTGAGGCTGTCGGGACCAAACAGGACCTCGATCGGCGCGGTAAACCAACGCCAGATGGGGTATTCA
>CAYSID010000050.1:0-2012 GCA_964431075.1 uncultured Gammaproteobacteria bacterium | reverse complement strand
ATTGGGTTCTGTCGAGCGGAGAGATAGACGCAGAACTATGGGACATCAATTACCTCAGGTTCGAAGATGATTGATTTCAGATGAAGATACATTTTCTTATAAGGCATCCCCATTTATGACCATAAGATACCTGATCACCTGAAGGCTGAGGTTGCCCTGCGCCTCCAATAGGAGGTTGGGTTTAATTGACTTTTTCGGGTTGGTCTTAATATGAAAAACGGTTCCAACAAGCAGTATGGGTTCCACTTCTCTCAGACTCCCTTTCGGATTCCCATAATAGATCTTTTCGCCGGACCAGGTGGACTGGGTGAGGGGTTCTCAGCCTGCTGCAACCAGGATGGTGCTCCAAGGTTTCGTGTGGCCCTGTCAATCGAGAAGGAAGAGCATGCCCACAGAACCCTTGAGCTCAGAGCCTTTTTCAGAGAATTTGAAAGAGGCAGGATCCCCTCTGAGTACTACAGCTATCTGCGGGGAGAGATTTTTCGAGAAGATCTTTTCAAGGCCTTTCCCAAAGAGGGCAGGTCAGCCTCTTCTCTGGCCTGGCATGCAGAACTTGGTCATCAGGACCTGGATCCACGGTATGTCGACAGGAGAATACGGGCTGCAATAGGAAAGGCCTATTGGTGGGTGCTGACTGGTGGTCCACCCTGTCAGGCCTATTCAACTGTGGGGAGATCACGGATGCGTGGATCCAATCCGGAGAAATTCGAGCAGGATCCGAGGCACTTTCTGTACCGGGAATACCTTCGAGTTCTCGCGGTTCACAAACCTCCGGTTTTCGTCATGGAGAATGTGGCGGGCATTCTCACCTGCAGGCTGAACGGGGAGAGCATCTTCCTGAAGATCCTGCAGGACCTCCAGGAGCCGGGAAGGGCATTTGACGGACACCCGACAATCCAGCGACTAATTCCAAAAAAGTTAACATACCGCGTTTTCCCGCTGACACAAAACACTGATATACCCTTCGCGTCAAAAGATGTTATGCCCTACATTGTGCAGGCGGAGAAGTATGGGGTCCCCCAGACACGCAACCGTGTCATACTGATCGGAGTGAGAAGTGACATCGAGGTCGTTCCTGAACTCCTTTGTGAAGGAGAAAAGCACGTCAGCACATGGGACGTCATAGGGGATCTGCCCGCTCTCAGGAGCGCTCTTTCAAAGGGAGAGGACAGTACCGAAGCCTGGATTGATGCTGTGAAATCGATATCCCGTTCCAACTGGATTAATGATGCGAAGATTGGTCCCGAACTTCGCGCCGAGATTCTTTCTGCGTGCAGCAGTGTAAACGGGTTCCTGCCCACAGGTGGGCAGTTCATGCTTCACAGTAAAAAGCCGGGATGGATGGAGAGTTGGTACCACGATGAGCAGCTCAAGGGTGTATGCAACCACTCATCGCGCCAGCACATGCGAAGCGATCTTCACCGGTACCTTTTTGTCGCCTGTTTTGGAAAGACATTTAATCGGTCCCCTCACCTCAGGGATTTTCCCGAAGAGCTTCTGCCAAACCATGCGAACGCATCAGAGGCTGTCAGAGCAGGGTCGGGACTTTTTTCTGACCGGTTCCGGGTGCAGCTTCCCGGAATACCGGCAACCACAATTACATCTCATATGGCAAAGGACGGGCATTACTTCATACATCCTGATCCCCGGCAATGCCGTAGCCTGAGCGTCAGAGAGGCAGCCAGGCTTCAGACCTTTCCAGACAACTACTTTTTTGAGGGTCCAAGAACGGCCCAGTACCAGCAGGTGGGAAATGCGGTTCCCCCCCTGCTGGCTCTGCAGATTGCAGAAGTGGTCCACGAGCTCATTACAAGGTATGAGAGTGGAAAATCTAATTACAATCGATCGAGGAAAAAGCCGCCTGTAAAGAACTCACTTTCTCCAATAAAAAGGAACTGTAACATAACTCAGATCCAATCAGTGGTCTCTGAGTTTATTGCACGACTTGAGACCAGAGGATTTAATGACGACCAATTGAAAAAAGAGCTGCCTATAAGGGATTCACTTTTAAA
>CAYSID010000049.1:1158-2110 GCA_964431075.1 uncultured Gammaproteobacteria bacterium | reverse complement strand
CGGCGAGTACATTCCTTTCCGCTCGGTGTTCAAGTTGCCCAGCATCGCCGCCGGATTCACCGACTTTTAAAGGGGACCGGGTCTGGTCACCCTACGCCTTCCCGGCCTACCGACGGTGGGTCCGCTGATCTGCTATGAGGTGATTTTTCCCGCATCGGTGGTTAATCGGAACGATCGCCCGGGCTGGCTCCTCAATCTCACCAACGACGGCTGGTATGGCATCTCGGCGGGGCCTTATCAGCATCTCGTCGCTGCCCGGCTCAGGGCGGTGGAAGAAGGTTTGCCCCTGGTACGGGTGGCCAATACGGGCATCTCGGCGATCGTTGATGGATTTGGTCGCACAACCGCGAGCCTCGCGCTGGGGGTCGGCGGCGTCGTCGATGGCCCGCTGCCGGAAGCACTGCCAATTACGCCCTATGGGCGCTACGGCAACGGCATCCCACTTCTATTGGTGGTAATTTTGGTTGGTCTATGCTTGGTGGTGGGACGCCGCCAATAATGCCCTTTTTGGGGAGAAACTCTCAAAAAAACGTATTATACGGGAAGAAATCTTGCGGAAACGATCAAAATTTGCATATTATGCTGGTGCACGCTCGGTTTCGTGAGCATCGCAGGGAGGAAATGCTTCGAACCGACGTGTTTTCTGGCAAGACAGTCATGGACAACCCTCAGGGCGCGAATAACCAGCTATGGCTAATGATAAGACCCCGGGAAGACGCAAAGAAAAAGCGATCTCGCGCGCAACGAAGATTGATCGCCTTCCACCGGGAGTACCCAATCCGGTCGACGTCCACGTCGGCAGTCGCGTCCGCCTGCGCAGGACGTTGCTGGGGCTGAGTCAGGAAAAACTTGGCGAAGCGGTGGGCTTGACCTTCCAGCAGATCCAAAAATACGAGCGCGGTGCCAATCGAATTGGTGCGTCGCGGTTGTTCGAGTTTTCTCGTATTCTCGA
>CAYSID010000049.1:0-1148 GCA_964431075.1 uncultured Gammaproteobacteria bacterium | reverse complement strand
ATTCTCGATGTTCCCGTGTCGTTTTTCTTTGACGACATGTCGGATCGTCTTAAGGTCAGTGGCGCGCAACTTGCGGCCGGCATGGCCGATCAGCCCCAGATGCCGCTGGAACCCGATCCATTGACCCGTCGCGAGACTCTTGAACTGGTTCGTGCCTACTATCGGATCGGCGATCCCCATGTGCGAAAGCGGCTGTTTGAGTTGACAAAGTCTCTCGGCAGTCCGGAAGAAACCGAATAACCATCACGTGCAATAGGGTGGCGTCGCGGCGCGGACAAACGTCTTGACGCCACGACAGGGGCTTGTCACAAGGGCGCAAGCTGGCGATCCGTTCCTCCTTTGGGGAAACGAAGGCTTATTCTTTCACCCCAGCGGTTAGGTCAGCGGGCAGGAAAGTTCCCGCGGGAATCGCTTTTTTCCAGTCGAAACAGTTTCGTTAGAGGGCAGCACCGTGTGGAAGAAAGACTATGTTTTCACCAGCGAATCGGTCTCCGAAGGACACCCCGACAAGGTTTGCGACCGCATTTCCGATGCTGTTGTCGATGCGTTTCTAACCGAGGACCCCACGTCCCGGGTTGCCGTCGAGGCCCTTTGCACCACCAACTTTATCGTGCTCGCCGGGGAGGTTCGTGGACCGGATAGTCTCACCCATGAGCGCCTCAAGGAGGTGGCGCGCCATGCCGTCCGCGATATCGGTTACGAACAGCACGGATTCCACTGGAAGGATGCGGAGATCATCTGCCGCATTCACTCGCAGTCGCCGGACATCGCCCGCGGCGTCGATGCCAAGGACAACAAGGACGAGGGTGCGGGCGATCAGGGCATCATGTTCGGCTATGCCTGCCGCGAAACCGAGGTGCTGATGCCGGCGCCCATTTACTACGCCCATGCCATTCTCAAGTCGCTGGCGGAAGCACGTCACTCCGGTGCCGAGCCTGACCTGGGCCCCGACGCCAAGAGCCAGGTGACGTTGCGCTACGTCGACGGCAAGCCCATCGGTGCAGCCGCCATTGTCGTTTCCACCCAGCACGACGACCGCCTCGATGCCGATGACGTCCGCGAGATCGTCCGCCCGCATGTCGTCAACGTCCTGCCGCAGGGGTGGATGTGCCCGGAGGCCCAGTTCTTCGTCAACCCCACAGGCCGAT
>CAYSID010000048.1:0-2116 GCA_964431075.1 uncultured Gammaproteobacteria bacterium | reverse complement strand
CATCTCCGTACCGACAGCTACGGCTCCAAAAGCATTAGTCTCTCAACTACCTCGGCTGTCGTACTCTCTTGTGTCATGGTACTCATTGCAGATTACGCTGTTACATCGTTACTCATGTAGAGGGTTTATGGAAATGTCATTGATTGAATTCAGGGGAATTACCAAACGCTTTAATGATAAGACCGTTCTCGATGGGGCGGATCTCAAGATTTACGAGAACCAGATTACAACGATCATCGGAAAGAGCGGCAGCGGCAAAAGCGTTCTTCTCAAGCACATCATCGGACTTATCTCTCCTGATCAGGGGACCCTGCTGTTCAGGGGGAAGCCGGTCAACGATATGAGCAAAAAGGACTGGGACGGATGCAGGCAGCAGATTAGTTATATGTTCCAGAACAATGCTCTCTTCGATTCCATGACCGTTTTTGAAAACATCGCCCTTCCGCTCCAACAGGCTACAGATCTCAAGAAAAAGGAGATAGAAAAGCGGGCCATGTCGCGCCTCGAACAGATGGAACTGACCGAGGTTATTCATAAGTACCCGTCTGAACTTTCCGGCGGAACGCAGAAGCGGGCGGCGTTGGCCCGGGCGCTTGTAACAGACCCGGCCATCGTGCTTTTTGACGAGCCGACCACCGGCCAGGACCCGATTAGGAAAAACGCAATCCTGAGTATGATCGCCCATTATAGAAAACAGTTCGGGTTTACCGCCGTCCTTGTGAGCCACGACATTCCCGATGTCTTCTTCATTTCTGACCGGGTACTCTTCCTCTGGGGAGGAAAGATCGCCTTTCACGGTACCTATGAGGAGTTATCGAGGTTCAACCATCCCATTATGCAAGAGTTCAAGAAAAGCATAGAGGACCTCAGCAACGAACTCCCTGAGCCGCTCCACAGGGAGATGCTCAGGTTTCGTTATGTCCTCACGCCTGATGAAATAAAGGAGGTTCGTTTGTAATGAAAAAGTATTCAATGGAATCAATTGCCGGCATATTTGTTGTCATCGGTCTTCTGTGCGTTGGATATATGACAATAAAACTCGGCAATGTCTCTCTGTTCGGCGATGATTATTACCCGCTTTATGCACATTTCATCTCGGTGTCCGGACTGCGGGCGGACAGCCCTGTGGAAATATACGGCATTGAGGTCGGACGTATAGAGCGGCTGACCATAGATAAAGAGAACCAGGCGGCACTGGTCGAATTAAGGATCAGAAGAGATATCGACGTTTTCGACGATGCCCGTGCAACAATCAAGACATCCGGTCTCATCGGTGACAGGTTCGTCAACATTGATCCGGGAGGAGGAGGCGATATCCTGAAACCCGGAGGGACCATCACCGATACCGGTTCGCCAATTGACATAGAGGATCTTGTCGGTAAATACGTATTCGGAGATATAAAGAAAGACAATAAGGAGCAGGCCGAATAGCGCTGCTGCTGGAGGAATGCGAATAAAAGGTAGGATTGACGACTTTGTCCGGTCAGAGAAGATGATATCCAAAGAACAGACGGTGCATCCAATGCGGAAGACTTATTGAGCAGACTTATACAAGGAGCGTCCAATGAGTACTGAACGTCAAAAGGATTCTAAAAGAACCTGGCTGCCCGGCTTCAGGATGAGCGCAGAAAACTTGTCGGCGCTTGTCAAAGCTTCGCCGCTTGGGATTATCGCGCTCGATCTTGACGGAATTATAAGGTTCTGGAACAAAGCTTCCGAGGAAATTACCGGCTGGGCGGAGGACGAAATGCTTGGCCGTTCGCTTAGAGTGCTTTCCGAAGAACGATGGGAGGAGTACGACGATATTCGCCGACGGACACTGCAGAGAGAAATATTCATTTCTCTTCCGGTGAGTGCTGTCAAAAAAGACGGAACGACCATGCAGATCAGTTATTCGACAGCACCTGTGTTTGATGCAGAAAACCATATTATCGGAACCGTAGCAATTTTCTACGACATAACCGAAAAAATGGAACTGGAAGCTGCACTCAAGGCCAGCATGGAAAAGATGAGCAGAGTAGCGGACGAGACTGTTAAGGCCCTGGCTTCGGCAGTAGAGACAAGAGACCTTTATACGGCAAGCCACCAACGGCGGGTGGCCTCCCTTGCATTATTC
>CAYSID010000047.1:0-2157 GCA_964431075.1 uncultured Gammaproteobacteria bacterium | reverse complement strand
TGAGGGAACTCTTGAACCAGGGGAAACCGACCTTAGGCACCCACGTCCTTATTCCCTGGCCCGGAGTGGTTGAGGTCATCGGGCACTCAGGCATGTTTGACTACGTTGAGTACGTCGGGGAATACTCGTCCTTCACCATGCACGATTTGGATAACATCGGGCGGGCGATTGAGCTTTTCCCGAACATGACAGGGATGATGAAGGTTGAAGAGCAGACTCAGGGCTTTATCGCCCAGCGGGCGATTGACGCCGGCATCCAGAACGTGCTCTTCACCGATTGCCGCACGGCGGATGAGGTCGCTCAATGCGTCAAATATGTAAGACCCGAAACCCCGGAGGCAAAAGGCATTCATGGCGGGAACATGAGAAGGGCTGTCGGCTATGTCATTGAGGCGGGGTCAGCCGCCTGGACAAAGGCGATGAACGACGTCGTCTGCGCCTTCATGATTGAGAAAAGAGTGACGATGGAAAACCTTGAAAAAATCCTCGCAGTTCCGGGGGTTGACATGGTCCAGTTTGGTCCTTCAGATTATTCCATCTCTATTGGCAAGCCGGGCGCATCGCGCAGCCCCGAGGTCAAAGAAGTCGAAAAGCAAATGATAAAGATGGCGCATGCCAAAGGCATTCCGGCGAGGGTTGAAATCGGCAGTTTTGAGGACGCTAAACCCTACCTTGATTTGGGCGTTAAGCATTTTTGCATCGGCTGGGACCTGCGCATGATTTTTGACTACTGCAAGCGTCACGGCGAAGCCATGAGGAAGCTACTCGGATAACGAAAGGACCAGAAGATGGCTGAAGAAAAGTTTGAGGTTTTTAATCCGGACAAGCTGCTCAGTTTTTCAACGAGGGCTTTTGAAAAGGTTGGAGTTCCACATGATGACGCTGAGATTACCTCCAGATTTCTCGTTGGGGCAGATTTGCGCGGCATTGCCTCACATGGAATTGCCCACCTCGCCCCGTTTTACATCAAGCGCATCAAGGACGGGATGATTAACGTGAAGCCGAAGTTCAAATTACTTAGCCGTGCGCCGGGGACAGCGGTACTGGAAGCTGATCGGGGGCTGGGGTTTGTTGCTGGCTACCGCGCCATGGAAGAGGCAATCAGGCGCGCCAGGAACACGGGGGCGGGTTTCGTTGCCGTCAGGAACTCAACCCACTATGGGGCGGGAGCTGGCTACGCCCTGATGGCAATCCCTCATGACATGATTGGCATTTCGCTGAATACTGGAGGAAGGGGCGCCGCTGCTCCAGGGGCTTCAGGACGGACAATCACTATCAATGTTATTTCTGTTGCCGTCCCCTCGGATAAAGAATTCCCTTTCTGTCTTGATATGGCGACGACCACGGTTGCCCACGGCAAGACGGAAATTGCCGCCAGACTGGGGAAGAAGATGCCCGAGGGCTGGGTGATTGACCCGGGCGGGGCACCCGTGACAGACCCCGAAGAAATGACGGAGAGAAAAGCCGCCATGACCCCGCTTGGCATAGTCCCGGCGCTCGGCGCATACAAAGGCTTCGGGCTCGCTGTCGTCGTTGACATCCTTTGCAGCACCCTTGCCGGATTCATGCCGGGACCCCAAATGTATGATGAGCCGAAGAGCACCGGACGCTCAAATCACTTCTTCGGCGCTATCAATGTGGACGGGTTCATTCCCGCCGCAGAGTTCAAATCCCGTATGGACGGTCTGATTAAGTACTATCATAACCTTCCGAAGATGCGCGGGGTTGAGCGCATAACGTTAGCCGGGGAGCTGGAGTATGAGCTCATGCAGGAGCGGAAGAAAAACGGCATCCCTCTTGACCCGGTCGTGGTCAAGTCTCTCAAGGACTTATCCAAAGAACTGGACATAGAATACGACCTCTAGACTGGTCTAATCAGAAAAGGGGAGGGCTTCTGTTAAGCCCTCCCCTTTCATTTTTTGAAACTGGCTTCTATTTTACGATTGTAACCACGAGTTCTATTCGGCTGAACTCAATGTAATCAGCCTCTTTGTTGAGGCTTGGGGTAGAGCCGATACGCATTCTCATCTGGAATCTCGGTTTGTGCAGTATCTGGTTGACGCGGGATGTGACGTCAATCTTGTCCGGGATTTTGGAGTCCATCTGTAAAATCACGGCGCCTGAGGTCGGCAGGTCTTTGTCAGCCGCCGTAAGCGC
>CAYSID010000046.1:773-2252 GCA_964431075.1 uncultured Gammaproteobacteria bacterium | reverse complement strand
CTTGCCTGCAAACGCCATTTCAGCCAGCGTGGCAAACAGCCCGCCGTCTGAGCGGTCATGGTACGCAAGCACCCAGCCGCTTTCGATGAAGCTTTGCAGCGCATTGAAAAACGCCTTCATTTGTGCAGCTTCAGGGGCGTCAGGCACTTCATTGCCAATCTGTTCATAAACCTGCGCCAGGCTGGATGCTCCCAGACGGTTTTTGCCGAAGCCAAGATCAACCAGAATCAGCCGCGTGTCGCCCGCATCGGTCCTCAGTTGCGGCGTAACGTGGCTGCGCACATCCGGTGTCGCGGCAAAGGCCGATACCACCAGCGAAATCGGCGCGGTGACGGATTTTTTTTCGGCGCCTTCCTGCCAGACGGTTTTCATGGACATGGAATCCTTGCCCACCGGAATCGCCAGCCCCAGTTCCTGGCAGTAGCGGGACACGGCCTGCACGGTATCGAACAGCCGCGCGTCTTCGCCGGGGTGCCCCGCTGGCGCCATCCAGTTGGCGGAAAGCTTGATGTCTTCGAGCTTCTCGATGCGCGCGGCAAACAGGTTCATCAATGATTCGGCCACGGCCATGCGGCCTGATGCCGGCGCATCGACCAGCGCCAGCGGCGCTTTCTCACCCATCGCCATCACCTCGCCCTGATGCGTGGCGTAGCCCATCATGGTGATGGCATTGTCGGCCACTGGCATCTGCCACGGCCCCACGCACTGGTCCCGCGCGGTAAAGCCGCCCACGCTGCGGTCGCCGATGGAAATCAGGAACATCTTGGACGCCACCCCCGGCAATCTCAAAACTCGATAGGCGGCTTCCTTCACATCGATGCCGTGTGTATTGACCGGTTGCAGTTGGGGATCGACGTGCTGCACGGTGCGTGTCATTTTCGGCGGCTTGCCCAGCAGCACATCCAGCGGCATGTCCACCGGACTGTTCTGGAAATGCTCGTCATACACCTTTAACTGATGCTCGGCGGTAGCCTGGCCCACAACGGCGAAGGGACAGCGCTCGCGCTCGCATATCTCGCGGAACTCGCCGATGCGCTCTGCCGGAATCGCCAGCACATAGCGTTCCTGCGCCTCGTTGCACCAGATTTCCTTGGGGCTCATGCCGGATTCTTCCGACGGCACGGCGCGCAGTTCAAACACGCCGCCCCTGCCGCCGCCATGCACCAGTTCTGGTAGCGCATTGGACAAGCCCCCCGCACCGACGTCATGAATGGACACGATGGGATTACGCTCACCCATCTGCCAGCAGCGGTCAATGACTTCCTGCGCGCGGCGCTGCATTTCCGGATTGCCGCGCTGTACCGAATCGAAATCCAGATTGGCTGCATTCGCGCCGGTTGCCATGGACGATGCCGCACCGCCGCCCAGACCGATCAGCATGCCGGGGCCGCCCAGCTGAATCAGCAGCGCGCCCTCGGGCAACGGCTCTTTGTGCACATGATCCTCGCGGATATTGCCCACGCCGCCCGCCAGCATGAT
>CAYSID010000046.1:0-763 GCA_964431075.1 uncultured Gammaproteobacteria bacterium | reverse complement strand
CGTTGACCCAGGTTTCCAGGGTGCGGAAGTAGCCGGCCAGGTTGGGCCGGCCGAATTCGTTGTTGAAGGCGGCGGAACCAATGGGCCCTTCGATCATGATGGAGAGCGGCGACACGATCCGGTCCGGCCTGCCGTATGTTTGGTGAGGCGTGAGGGGTGAGGCGCTTCCCCCCCTTGATAAAGGGGGTGGCGAGCCTGCGAGCAGGGGGATTTCACCGCATGTTTCCCATGGCTGTTCAAACCCAGGGATGTTCAAATTGGAAACCGAAAAGCCGCACAAACCCGCCTTGGGCTTGGAGCCACGGCCGGTGGCGCCCTCGTCGCGAATTTCTCCGCCGCTGCCGGTTGCGGCACCCGGAAAAGGCGAAATCGCCGTCGGGTGGTTATGCGTTTCCACCTTCATCAGAATGTGCGTGGGCTCGGTGCTGAAGTCGTATTTCCCATTCGTGCGCGGATAAAAGCGTTCGATTTCCGCGCCCTGCATGACCGCCGCATTGTCTGCATAGGCAGACAGCGTGCCTTGTGGCGTTTTGGCATGCGTATCGCGGATCATGCCAAACAGGCTCTTGTCTTGCGGCTGGCCGTCGATCACCCAGTTGGCATTGAAAATCTTGTGGCGGCAATGCTCTGAGTTGGCCTGCGCGAACATCATCAGCTCGACATCCGTCGGATTGCGCCCGAGTCGGGTAAAGTTTTCCAGCAGATAATCGATCTCGTCGTCCGACAGCGCCAGCCCCAGCCGGATATTGGCGTCGACGAGTGC
>CAYSID010000045.1:0-2356 GCA_964431075.1 uncultured Gammaproteobacteria bacterium | reverse complement strand
AAACCTCGCGACAAAGTCCACGGAAAGGTGGGCGAGCGACCTGGCAGGCCGTAACGCGTGTAAAGCTCGAGCAGGCCTCGAAAGGCCCAATGTGGTGCCGACCCGGCGCTGAAGCGGGGAAGGCCGAGCCGATCCGGAAGAACCCGGCGCGGGAGCGCGCTATACCGATAACCATCGGCACGGATCGGGCCACCGGGGTAGTGAGCACAGCATGCCAGGAAGGTAGTCTGGGTCAGTGGGGGAGGCCCGGGAGGGTCGCAGGGGTCGCATCCTGCGAACGGGATCGGAAGGGATTCCGGACCCTCTGGGCGTCGGAGAGGGTCAGAGGTACCGAGGAAGCCGGGTAATGCCGGTGGAGGGAAGGGCCCTTGCTTCTGGCAAGTTTGGGAAGGAGAGAAGCCGCGGTGATTGACGGGAGTCTGGAAACGCCGGATAAGGTGCGGGAACTCCAGAGCAAACTGTATCGAAAGGCGAAGAGGGAGCCCGGATTCCGCTTTTATCAGCTCTACGACAAGGTGTACCGGGAAGATGTTCTGTGGCGGGCCTGGGTGCTGGCGAAAGCCAATCAAGGCGCACCGGGCGTGGATGGAGAGCGCTTCGAGGACATCGAGTCGAAAGGGGTGGGGGAGTGGATGCAGGGGCTCAGGCAAGAGTTGCACGAACAGACGTATCGACCACAACCGGTGAGGCGGGTGAGGATACCCAAGCCGGGCGGTGGGGAGCGGCCATTAGGGATTCCGACGATTCGGGACCGGGTGGTGCAAACCGCCGTGAAACTGATCCTGGAACCGATCTTCGAGGCGGATCTGGAGCCGAATGCTTATGGCTACCGGCCGGGGCGGAGTGCGCAGGATGCGGTTCAGAAAGTGGATGAACTTCTGTACCAGGGCTATACGGATGTCGTAGACGCGGATCTGAGTCAGTACTTTGACACCATTCCGCACTCCGAACTGCTGTCGTGTGTAGCGCGGAGGATCGTCGACCGGCAGATGCTGCATCTGATCAAGATGTGGCTGACGGTGCCGGTTGAGGAGCGGGATGAGACGGGGAAGAAGCGGTTGACGGGCGGAAAGGACAACGATCGCGGCACTCCGCAAGGAGGCGTGATCAGCCCGCTGCTCGCCAATTTGTACATGAACCGGATGTTGAAGGGCTGGCGGCAGACCGGGCGTGGGAAGCAGTTTCGGGCGCACATCGTGAACTACGCGGATGACTTCGTGATTCTCAGTCGCGGAAAGGCGAGGGAGAGCCTGGAGTGGACGCGTGGGGTGCTGGAGCGGCTGGGACTGACTTTGAATGAGAAGAAGACGAGCATTCGGGATGCCGGGCGGGAGCGATTCGATTTTCTGGGTTATACATTCGGGCCGCACTATAGCCAGCGGACGGGGCGAGAGTATGTTGGCTACCGCCCGTCGGCGAAGAGTGTGACACGGTTGCGGGAGAAGGTCCGGGCGCAGTTGGATCGCCGCAATAGCCAGCCCTGGGAGGAGGTGCGCGACCACCTGAATCAGACCCTGAGAGGGTGGCGGCAGTACTTCGGACTGGGGAGTCCATGGAAGGCGTTCAAAGCGCTGGATGAGTATGTGGAAGAACGTGTGCGGCACTGGCTGCGGAAGCGGCACAAGGTGTCCTCGCAAGGCACCCGTCAGTTTTCGACGCAGCGGATCTACCGGGAGTTGGGCGTCTACCGGCTCCGGGGATCGTTGGGTACCGCAACCTCGTGAGTCTGCGATGAAGCCAGTCGGAAAGCCGGATGCGGGAAATCCGCACGTCCGGTTTGATGAGCGGGGATGGGAAACGGGGCGGCGCTTCGCGCGTCAGCACCCGCGCCTATCCTCGACTCTACCCGCGCGGGGCTTCAGCCCCGCCCGGGGACGCTCCCACCGCCCCCCCGAGGAACCCACGGCTGTTGCCGCGCCGGCAGAGCGCCTGACCGGGGACTATAAGGTCCAGCCGGCGCGGTAGGGCGGGTTCAGATGCTCGTTGGCGGCGTCGTCGTTGGTGAAGCGCGCGTTCCGGGCATCGTAGGACAGGTCCTTGCCGGTCCGGACCGAAACGACGCCGAGCAAGGCGGTCTCCGCGAACAGCCGCGCGTACTCGAAGTTGCAGTTGGCGGGCTTTCCGCCCTTGGCCGCCGCGATCCACTCCTGGTAGTGGCCCGCCGTGCGGGGAAGCGTCTTGGGCGGGGGTGTGAACTGCCTGGGTTTTCCGTTGGCAAGCACGATGAATTCGGTGGTCTCGACGGTTCGGGCTCCCGCCTTGCCCTGCGAGCTTGCCGGAGCCGGCTGCCGCCTCCGGACGGGGATCAGCACTCCCTTCTCACCGACGTAGTAGGCGGCGGGAGCCGCAACGGCCG
>CAYSID010000044.1:0-2459 GCA_964431075.1 uncultured Gammaproteobacteria bacterium | reverse complement strand
AGAATATCGGGCAAAATTGATTGAAGCCATCGTGGAAAACGACGAGGCTCTGATGAACAAATACTTGGCCGGCGAAGATATTCCGGTTGCCGACCTAAAAAAGGTTTTAAGAAAAGCGGTAATTGCCAACAACATTGTTCCGATTCTCTGTGGCAGCGCCTTAAAAAACAAAGGCGTACAGTTTATGCTTGACGCGGTCGCCGACTATCTGCCGTCGCCGCTTGATGTTCCGCCAACCGAGGGTTTTGATCCCAAAGACAAGGAGAAGAAAATCGTCCGCCAACCGACTGATGAAGAACCTTTTACTGCCCTGGCTTTTAAAGTCGCATCAGATCCTTACGTCGGGAAACTTTGTTTTTTTAGAGTTTATTCCGGAACGATTAAGGCCGGCTCGTACGTATTAAATGTTTCGACCGGCGAGCGGGAAAGAGTCAGCCGCATTGTTAGAATGCACGCCAACCATCGCGAAGACGTGGAGGAAGTTTATGCCGGGGAAATTGCGGCGGCAGTCGGTCTTAAAAATACTTTTACCGGCAATACATTGTGCGATCCGGATCATCCGATTATGCTTGAGGCGATTGTTTTCCCGGAACCCGTCATCCACATTGCCATTGAACCGAAAACTAAGGCCGATCAGGAAAAGATGGGTACGGCTCTTCAGAAATTAGCCGAAGAAGATCCAACTTTCAGAGTTCATACTGACGAAGATACTTTGCAGACGATTATCGGCGGTATGGGTGAACTGCATCTTGATATCATTGTTGATCGCATGAAAAGAGAATTTAAAGTTGAAGCCAATGTTGGTAAGCCGCAGGTTGCCTATAAGGAAACAATTTTGAAAAGCGCAGAAGCTGAAGGAAAGTACATCAAACAGTCGGGCGGCCGTGGCCAATACGGTCATTGCTGGATTAAAGTCGAACCGCTGGAACGTGGTAAGGGTTTTGAATTTGTTGATGAAATAAAGGGTGGAGTTATTCCCAAAGAATACATTGCGCCAATCGGCAAGGGCGCCAAAGAAGCTCTGGAAAAAGGTATTTTGGCTGGCTATCCGGTAATCGACGTTAAGGCCACCGTTTACGACGGCACCTATCATGAAGTCGATTCTTCGGAAGCCGCGTTTAAGATCGCCGGATCAATGGCGATTCAGGCAGCCGCTAAAAAAGCGAATTTGGTATTGCTCGAACCGGTGATGAAGGTTGAAGTCCTGACTCCAGAACAATTCATGGGTGAAGTAATTGGCGATTTGAATTCGAGGCGCGGCCAGATACAGGAAATGCGCGATCGGACAGGAATTAAGGTTATAGATGCCATGGTGCCGCTCGCCGAAATGTTCGGTTATGCGACCGCTTTGCGCTCTATGTCCCAGGGGAGAGCCAGCTATAATATGGAATTCTCCAATTATTTGGAAGTCCCAAGAAACGTCGCCGAAACAATTATCGGGGAAAAGGGCAAAAAATAATCCGGCCTTGACTTTCTGGGGCGTTTCTTTAATAATAAGAACACCAAAGAATTATGAAGGAAATATTAGAAAGAGCTTTAAATCTGATTAAAAAAACCGGGGATAGAGTTATTGTTGTTGACCAAAGAGAAGGAGAGGCTTATGTGATAATGGATTTTGCGTGCTATGAGAAATTTGTAGAAGATGCTAGGGGGCCGAACTTGACAGAATCGGGAGTGCCGGATAAAATGGATAGAATCAATGAAGATATTGCTCTCTGGAGTGAAGAAGTGAAAAAAGCGGAGGGAACGCCCCCCGCGGTTTTGCCGATTGAAGAGAAACCGGCCGAAGAGGAAAATCAGTTTTATTTTGAACCAGTTGAGTAGGGGGTTGCAAAGAAAATATTTAGTGGTATAATAGGAGTTGAGTTTTGATAATAACAAATAATAAATTTGCGGCTGGATAAAACCTTCGATGGTCATCGAGGGGTCGCGCGTAAAAACTAAACTTATAAATATGGCAGAAAAATTTGAAAGAGGGAAACCCCACGTGAACGTGGGAACTATCGGCCATGTTGACCATGGCAAAACTACCTTGACTGCAGCCATTCTGCAGGTGCTTAGGACAAAAGGTCTTAAGGCTCAGGAAAAAGGCGTTGATGATTTGGATAAAGCCCCGGAATCAAAAGCCCGCGGCATTACTATTGCTACTGCTCATGTTGAATATGAAACCGAGAAACGCCACTATGCTCACGTTGACTGTCCTGGCCATGCTGACTATATTAAAAACATGATTACCGGCGCGGCTCAAATGGATGGCGCTATTTTGGTTGTTTCCGCGACCGACGGTCCAATGCCGCAAACCAGAGAACATATCCTTTTGGCCCGCCAAGTCGGCGTTCCTTATATTGTTGTTTTCTTGAATAAAGTCGATATGGTTGAAGATAAGGAATTGATTGATTTGGTTGAGGAAGAAGTCAGAGATTTGCTTAAAAAATACGAATTTCCAGGCGACACCACTC
>CAYSID010000043.1:0-2588 GCA_964431075.1 uncultured Gammaproteobacteria bacterium | reverse complement strand
GGGCTGCACTTGCCGCCGGCTCTGCCTTGCCCGTCGGTACCCGCTTGGCGGCCACGGCGCCCTCGGCGATGATGCCAAGGAGCGCCCCCACCGCCACCTCGCTTCCTTCGGCGGCGCTGACCTCGGCGAGGGTCCCGGCGATCGGCGCGTTGACTTCAACGGTGACCTTGTCGGTCTCCAGTTCCACCAGCGGCTCGTCGGCTGCCACGGCATCGCCCACCGCTTTGAACCACTTGGCGACCGTGGCGCTGGTCACCGACTCGCCCAGAGTCGGCACATTGATTGGCGTGGTCATGGCTGTCTCGCGTCCCAGAGTGGCCCGGGTCAGCGCACGATGCGCTGGAAAGGTTGCGGTATGGCCTCGGCTTCGACGGTCAGGGCCTGCTGCACCAGACGGGATTGTTCTTCCAGATGGGTTTTGAACAATCCGGTGGCAGGCGAAGCGGCAGCCTTGCGCCCCGCGTATGTTGGTAACCAGCGATCCCGCTTCAACTCCTGCAGGATGAAGATGAACCGCGGCAGCACGAACAGCCACGCGCCCATATTGGCCGGTTCCTCCTGGCACCAGAAAATCTCGGCATTCGGATAGCGGGAGATCTGCTCCAAGATGCGCTGGCGGGGCCATGGATAGAGCTGCTCGACACGAACGATGGCGACATCATCGATGCCCTCCCTGGCCCGTGCCTCGATCAGATCATAATACACCTTTCCCGAGCAGAAGACGACGCGCCGCACCTTGTCTGGGCGGGCGATGGCTTCGGTTTCCGGGATCACCCGCATGAACCGGCTGCCTGGCCCCATGTCCGTCAGACTGGAAACGCACAGCTTGTGACGGAGCAGCGACTTGGGCGACATCACCACCAGCGGTTTGCGGTAGTTGCGGCGGATCTGCCGGCGCAGCACATGGAAATAGTTGGCGGGTGTGGTGCAGTTGACGACCTGGATGTTGTCTTCGGCGCACAGCTGCAGGTAGCGCTCGACGCGTCCCGACGAATGCTCCGGTCCCTGGCCTTCGTAGCCGTGAGGCAGCAGCATCACCAGGCCCGAAAGCCTGAGCCACTTGGATTCCGCCGATGCGATGAACTGGTCGATGATCACCTGGGCGCCGTTGGCGAAATCGCCGAACTGCGCCTCCCAGATCACCAGGGCGTCGGGCTCCACCGTCGAGAAGCCGTACTCGAAGCCGAGCACTGACGCCTCCGATAGCGGGCTGTCGATCACCTCCAGGTTCGCCTGGATATCGCTGATGTGATTCAGCGGGATGAAGCGCCGTTCATCCTCCTGGTCCACCAGCACCGCGTGCCGTTGGGAGAATGTGCCCCGTCCAGAGTCCTGGCCGGAAAGTCTTACGCCAATCCCCTCGGTAAGAAGGGTTCCGAAGGCCAGGGCTTCGCCGGTCGCCCAGTCGATACCCTCGCCGTCGTCGATCATCCGCCGCTTCGCCTCCAACAGCCGGAGGATCTTGGGATTGGCCTTGAACCCCAGGGGCGGCGGCGCCGAGATGGCGTAGCCAACCTCCCGCAGCATTTCCAAGGAGACCGAGGTGGCCTCGTCGCGCAACTCCTCTTCGCCGATCAGCGTCTTCAATCCCGCCCATCGGCCAAACAGCCAGTCGGCCTTGTTGGGCTTGTAGGTGGCGGCGGCGGCGAAGGCATCTTCCAGCCGGCTGCGGAAGCTTGCGACGAACTGATCGGCGTCCTCGGCAGTGATCACGCCCTCGCTGATCAGTCGTTTGGAGTAGAGCTCGCGCGTGGTCGGATGCTTGGCGATGGTGCGATACATGATCGGCTGGGTAAACGACGGTTCGTCGGCCTCGTTGTGCCCAAACCGGCGGTAGCAGAACATGTCGATGACGACGTCGCGTTTGAATTCCTGGCGAAACTCGGTGGCGATGCGGGCGACGTGGACCACCGCCTCGGGTTCGTCACCGTTGACGTGGAAAATCGGCGCCTGGACCATTTTCGCCACATCGGACGGGTAGGGCGATGAGCGCGAATAGGCCGGACTGGTGGTGAAACCGATCTGGTTATTGATGATCAAGTGAATGGTGCCGCCGGTCCGATAGCCTTTCAGTTCCGACAGATCGAAACATTCGGCCACCAGCCCCTGGCCGGCAAAGGCGGCATCGCCGTGGAGCAGAATGGCCATCACCTGGCTGCGTTCGGTATCGCCGCGCTGGGTCTGCTTGGCCCTGACTTTGCCCAAGACGACAGGGTCAACGGCCTCCAGATGGGAGGGGTTGGCCACCAGCGACAGATGGATCTCGGCACCGTCGAAGATGCGTTCGCACGACGTCCCCAGGTGGTACTTGACGTCGCCCGAGCCCTGCACGTCATCGGGCCGGATGGCATTCCCCTGGAATTCCGAGAGGATCTGCACGTAGGGCTTGTTCATGATGTTGGCGAGCACGTTGAGCCGGCCGCGATGGGCCATGCCCAGGACCACCTCCTTCAGGCCGAGCTGGCTTCCCCGCTTCAGGATCTGCTCGATCGCCGGCACCACCGACTCGCCGCCGTCGAGACCGAACCGCTTGGTGCCAGTGAACTTGACGTGGAGGAAACGCTCGAAGGTCTCCGCCTCCACCAGCC
>CAYSID010000042.1:0-2614 GCA_964431075.1 uncultured Gammaproteobacteria bacterium | reverse complement strand
CGTGAGCCGCGCCGTGTTCGTCGGGATGCGCGAGGCGGTGCGCGAGATGAAGGCCCTGATCGTCGACGCGGCGACGCGTGCGGCGATCCGGGAGCGGCGGTGATCCTCGGCATCGGCACCGACCTCGTCGAGATCGCGCGCGTCGAGGCTGCGCTCGAGCGCTGGGGCGAGCGGTTCGCGCGGAAGATCCTCGTCGCGCGCGAGCTCGAGCGCTTCGCCCGCCATCGCAAGCCGGCGGCGTATCTCGCCAAGCGTTTCGCCGCGAAGGAGGCGTTCTCGAAGGCGATCGGCACCGGCATCCATCATCCGGTGAACTGGCAGAACATCAGCGTCGTCAACCACGCCTCGGGGCGGCCGTATCTCGAGCTGTCCGCCCCTCTGGCGTCGTTCGTGCAGAGCCGCGGGGTGTCGAGCGTGCACGTCAGCCTCACCGACGAGCGCGGGATGGCGGCGGCGTTCGTGGTCCTGGAAGGGGAGAAGCATGGCAGGTGAGCGTCCGCTCGGACCGGTGATGGTCGATGTCGCCGGCCTCGAGCTCGCGCCCGAGGAGCGCGACGTGCTCGCGCATCCTCTCGTGGGTGGCGTCATCCTGTTCGCGCGCAACTACGCGTCGCCGGAGCAGCTCGACGCGCTCACTGCGTCGATTCTTGCGGATCATCAAAAAATTGAGAAAGTCATTCGCCGTCATTTCACCACCCCTCTTGCATCTACCCTTTTTGAAAACTGCATCAAAACGGGGATGGATGTGAATGAAGGCGGGGCGTACTTTAACAGCAGTGGCATACAGGGTGTCGGGATCACCGATGCAGGAGATTCGCTTCACGCAATTAATGAAGTCGTGTTCAAAAAGAAACTTTACACAATGAAAGAAGTTATTAATGCGATCGACAATAATTTCGAAGGCGAAAAGAATGCGGAAGTGCGAAAAGCGCTTTTGGAAGTTACAAAATTCGGGCATGATCATTCGCCGGAAGCGATTGCATGGGTAAATCGCGCACTTGAAATGTACGTAAAAGCACTTGCCTCGGTGCCAAATGTCCCACGTGGGGGGATCTATTCGGCGGGCTATTATGCGCTCAACGTGAGCGATGTGTATGGTTCGAAAACCCCTGCATTGCCATCAGGAAGGCTGGCAGGCGTTCCCCTCGCAAATAGCGTCACTCCGCATTATGGAATGGAAATGACCGACCTCACTTCTGCGCTCAACTCCGTTGCTGGGGTGAATTTTAGACGATTTGCGCCAAATGGAACAACGGTGACCTTCACGGTGGATTCGGCGCTCTTCCAGGGACCTGATGGCGTGGACAATCTTGCGGGCATCATAAAAAGTTATTTCAAAAAGGGTGGCATGCAATTTCAGCCGAACGTCATCAACCGGCAGATCCTCATCGATGCGTATCATCATCCTGAGAAGTATCCGTATCTGTTGGTGCGCGTTGCCGGGTATTGCGCGTATTTTAACGATCTATCCGATGATTTGAAAAAAATCATCATCAACCGGACATGCTATTCGTAGAATGACCTGAATCATGCTCAAGGTATGCGTGCATGGAAATGAAACAATGATATGCACATTGATTAATATTTTTCGTACGGTACAAATTTCAAAGCGGCGGAATTGATGCAAAAGCGCTTGCCGGTGGGGAGGGGGCCATCGTCGAATACATGGCCAAGATGCGCATCGCATACCGCGCAGAGGACTTCTGTTCGATTCATCATGAAACTTCGGTCCTCTTCATAGCGCACGTTGTCTTCGTGTACGGGAGCTACGAAGCTTGGCCATCCGGTCCCGGAATTGAATTTGGTCATTGAAATAAAGAGATCGTTTCCGCAGCAGATGCATCGAAAAAATCCACGGCGTTTTTCCAGAAGTAATTGTCCGCAAAAAGGCTCTTCCGTGCCCTTTTTTCGGGTTACTGCAAAGCTCAGGGGGGGCAATATTTTTTGCCATTCCGCGTCGGTTTTTCTCATTCGTTCCACATCTATAAAGGAATTTTTTTCAATGCTAAATACTTTGATGGTGGTGCTGCTGCTGAAGGTGCTTGCGCTATTGTTCATAGGTAATCCTCTACCTGCTTTTCGGGAATGTTGCATCCAACCATAAACAATTCCCTTATGGACAAATTATAGCGCAATATCTCGGCAGAATCATTTTTATTGAGATAGACGGGATCAAATCTGAATATTTTCAGATGAATTTGAAAAAATGATTTCTCGCTCTCCCTGCAAACCTCCCATTCGTCATGCTTCCATTTTCAGCGACTGAAAAAATTGGGGCGTTGCAGGACTTGTGACGGTGGGGTCGGTCACCACATTAATGCATGCCGGCAATCCCGATGCAAACGCCCGCTTGAGCGCGGGGATGATGTCCGCGTCGTTTGTGACGAATTAGGCGTGAGCCCCCAAGCCTTCCGCCATTTTTTCATAATGGCGCAGGCCGAGTTCCGCGCAGGACGTGCGGCCTTTCCCCAACGAAAGTTCTTGGCTGTGTTTGTTCATTCCCCACGCACAATCGTTGTTCACAACGCATACCACAGGAATATTGTGCCGCACCATCGTATCGAATTCCATGCCATTAAATCCAAAAGAGCCGTCGCCGTTAAAAATGAGCACG
>CAYSID010000041.1:0-2643 GCA_964431075.1 uncultured Gammaproteobacteria bacterium | reverse complement strand
GTTGTTGACGGTGGTACTGGGGAAATAAAACTCCAAAACGAGCCGGCGGCCGAGGTGAGAAATAAGCCAACGGTCGAAACGGCGCAAGATGCTCTTGGCAACAAATACTCCCTCGCCATGACCGCCGCCGAATCATTGCGTGATTACAAAAAGGGAGAAGAATTTCAAGTTTCCGTTGTTAAAGTCTCCTGGCAATACAAAGACAGGCCAGTGATGTTTCTTGGTACAGATGATGCTCGTGCTATTACTGAGGTTTGCGCAAAAAACGGCGGAGTTTCTAAGTTGAATACACATCGCGAAGCGGGAAGTGGCGGCGACTATTCAACCGATTTTTCTGTCGTTAAATTAGAGCCGGGCGGCATTTACAGAGTTAAAAGGGTGTTTGATGGTGCCATAATCAGGGTCAAGATCGAAGATAGTGTTTTGATAGCGGCTCCGTTAACCAATTGTGTTAATGGTGGTACCCAGAATGTTGTTGGGCTTAATAGGCCTGACGGCTCGGTAGTAACTTTTAAAGACCTTGGCCAACTGCCTGAGGGAATGGTGATAACTATTATGCGGATTGAAGCGTCGGCCGTAGATGCGATGGTCCAAAAGCCAAATCTAATTCTTGGTGTAAATAGTGACCCCACATATCGACATAAAATTGTAATTTACCCACCTACTCTTCCTTGACAATCACCCTTTAATTCTTCTATAAAAGATAAACCGGGATTTTGGAGAAAATGTAACATTGGCCATTGACACATTACATTTTCTCCGGTAAAATGTAATGTAGCTATGGATTACACCCAAATTTTCCGGTTACAAAACCCGCACAGAGAAGGTAAAAGCACAGCGAGGCTTCTTTGGAAAAGACGGCTTGAAGATGTTGTCTACAACTCGTTAAATCATGAAAAAATTACCATCCTTTATGGTGCCCGGCAAAGCGGAAAATCAACGCTTGCCCGAATGATTATAGACCGTTTAATAAATGACGGAACTTCACCTTCAGACATCTATTATTTTTCTATGGACACTTTGGAATACCAAGAACTTTTTGCCTACCCCTCGGACCTTTTGGAATTTATTCAAAAACAGGGTGGGGATTTACCAACCGGCCGAAAAATTTATTTAGTTTTGGATGAGGCGCAAAAAATAAGGGAGGTGGGGCTTTATTTAAAAAATCTTGCTGATTTGGATTTGCCATTAGCTATTTTAGCTACGGGCTCTTCCTCGCTATTATTGCGAGCGAGAACAAAAGAACATATGACTGGGCGAAAAAGGGAATTTACCTTGACGCCGCTAACATTTTCAGAAATTACAAAAAATAAAAATGCTCCTCCGGAAGAAATTAAAAATCTTTTTGAGGACTACTTAATCTACGGAGGATATCCATCGGTCGTCTTAGGACAGGATAAACAAGGTGAGTTGTTAAAAATTCACCAAGATTATATGCAAAAAGATGTTACCGATTTTTTAAAAATTGCTGACCCATTGGCGTTTAACAAGCTTGTTTCCGCACTAGCGTTTCAGGCGGCTAACTTAGTCAATCGGCAAGAACTGGGAACTTTGACAGAAATTTCCCGGCCGACTGTTCTTAAATACCTTCAAACTCTAAGAGATACATTCGTTTTATCTTTTCTGTCACCGTTTTTCACTAATAAAAGAAAGAGCCTTTCCAAGAGGGAGAAGGTATACTTTTGGGATCTGGGACTACGTAATTTTTGCGGAGGGGGGTTTGCCCCCGTTGTTCATCGGGGCGATATTGGAGCTCTGGCGGAAAACGCCGCTTTTCTGGAATTAAACGAACGTTTGTTGCCCGGAGAAAAGCTTTATTATTGGCAAACAAAAAGCGGAGCAGAGGTTGATTTTATTTTAGAAAAAGGGGGAAAAATTATTCCAATTGAAGTTAAATGGCTAAAATTTACCAGACCGGAAATCTCTCAATCATTCGAATCATTTATTGATGAATTTTCGCCGGATACGGGATTTATTTTGACCGCCGGTTTTACCGGAGAAACCGTTTGCAATAAAACACAGATCAAGTTTCTTTCCGTTTGGGAATTGACAACCACCCCCTAATTCTTCTACACTAATCCTGCCATGAAATGGCTTTACATTTTATTCTTCCTCGCGGCAATTGTGATTCTGGGCGGAAGTGTTTATGTGCTATTTAGCCAACAAAGATCAACAACCTTGCCATCGACCTTTGTTGGGCAAAATTTAGCTAAAGACTTAATCGGGCTTCATAATGTTGCCAGGGGAGCGGCAAAAGCGGAAGAATTTTACAAAAAATACCCGGAGCTGTTGCTTGCGGGAGAATTCTCTTTGGATTTCAAGGCTTTTGTTAAATCGTTTTCGCTCGAAGGAATTGTTATTTCAAACGGAAATAAAACTCTTTCTTTCCCAATAGACCAAAATAAAACCATGTTCTTTATACCCGACAAGAATGAACGCCGGGTAAAGGTGCCGACAAAAGATTTTCAACCGAAGGAAGACGATACCGTTCAGATAAGAATTTCCATTAACCCCACAAGCGGCGATTTTTTTGTTGTTTCCATTATTCTGCTTGAAAATGAAAACTAAGCTGATTTGTCTTTTATTTACTTCTTTATTTTTTTGTTTATTCGTTTTTCCCCTTGCGGTCAACGCCTGCGATTC
>CAYSID010000040.1:0-2689 GCA_964431075.1 uncultured Gammaproteobacteria bacterium | reverse complement strand
CCGGATGCCTGGGTGGGGCACCTGACCACCATGAACACGGTGGCCCTGGCGAGCGTGGCCGGCGTTTACGGAGCCAACTCCGTGGTGGGGGCCTGGCGTAACGTGGGTGAAAAGGTCAAACACCTGCTGAGCACACCCGACACGGAAACCTCGCCTGACTTCCCGGATGAATAGGACTAAAACTAAACTAATTTCAAGGTCATGGGAATGATATGGTCTGTATATGGAAGGTTTTTTGTTCTGTGATAAGTGTCTAAGCAGAGCAGCTATAAGTAATGCGTAATAACAAAGACACAAATTTTAGTTTTGTTGAAGATTTTCTTTGATTTTTAGATGATTTTTATATAAGTGAACAGGTCAGGAGACGCTAATCGATCCCCTAAATTTCCCAAATCTTTCCTCCGCTTAGCAGCAATTTCCGCCCTTCCAGCCGGTTGGCCTGGGACGCGTCATGGGTAATAATGACCATGGTCAGGGAGCGTTCCTGGCTGATGGTTACGAGGCAGTCCTCAATGAGCTTGGTGTTGGCCTTATCGATGTGCGTTGTCGGTTCGTCCAGAAAGAGAACTTCGGGGTCGATGGCAAGGGCCCGGGCCAGCCCCAGGCGCATGGTTTCGCCGCTGGAGAGGGTGGTGGCAGGCTGATTGGTCTTGTGGGCCAAGCCAACTTTTTGCAGGGTCTTGGCCACTTTTTCTCGGATCAGGTTATGGTCCATACCCCGAATTTTCAAGCCGTACGCCACGTTCTCATACACACTACGGCTGAAGACCCCCACCCGGGGGAAAACCATTGTGACACGTCTTTTCAGGTTGATATCCGGGACCAGCGCCTCGTTTCCCTCCAGGTAGCGCACCTCCCCCTGATCAGGGGCCTGCAGGAGGGCGGCAATACGGAAAAGGGTGGACTTGCCGGTGCCGTTGTCGCCCATGAGGATATAAACACCCCCAGTCCCAAAGGTATAAGAACAATCCGCTAAAATCTGGTTGCCGTTGTAAGCTTTGGCGATCTGGGTCAACTGAACCGTCAATCCCACAGCCGCACCTCGGTTTGGGCCCGACCCCCCCGCTGCATCTCCCGTAAGGCCATGTTTACCAGCATTGACAAAGCCAGAAGAATTATTCCCAAAGCGATACCCAGGTCAAAGTTCCCTTTATCCGTCTCGAGCGCAATGGCGGTGGTCATCACCCGGGTATAATGAGCAATGTTTCCTCCCACCATGAGTACCGCCCCCACTTCGGCGCTGACCCGACCGAACGCTGCGATAACCGCAGCCCCAATGCCATAGCGGGCCTCCCGGACTACCGCCACGGCCTCTTGGAGGGGTGTCGCCCCGAGAGTCTGGGCGGCCAGACGGATGACCGGGTCCACTCCCACTATGGCGGCGTGGGAAAGTGATATGACGATGGGAAAAGACAGGATGGCCTGGGCGATGACCATGGCTGCAGGCGTATAAAGAAGTTCCATGAATCCCATAGGGCCACTCCGGGAAAGGATGAGGTAAAGAAATAGCCCCACTACCACGGGAGGGAGCCCCATACCAGTGTTCAGGAGGCTCAGGAAAAGGCCCCGCAAGGGGAGACGCTTCAGGGCCAATAGAGCCCCCAAGGGCAAACCCAGCGCCGTGGCAATCGCCAAGGCCAGACCCGACACCTGGAGAGAGAGGAGGATGATGCGAAGCAACTCTGGGTTCAGGCCAGTTATAAGCCGAAAGGCATTGATAAAACCTTGGAAAATGGTTTCCATGGAGGTTCGCTCTCAAGTTAATTTGAGGAGAAAGCGGGGAACCGCAATCCCCTCACAATCGCGCTAATTACTTGGCATTAGGGGTAAAGAGCTGGTTGCCATGCTTGTCCTTGAAGTCGCCGATGGCCTTCTGGCCTTCGGGGGAGATGAGCCAGTCGATGAATATTTTGGCCTCTCTATACTTGGCCTGCTTGTGCTTCTCCGGGTTCACCGCCATGATCCCGTATTGGTTGAAAAGGATGGAGTTACCCTCCAGGACAATGACCATTTGCAGTTTATCTTTGTCTTTCGTGGCCAGCCAGGTGCCCCGGTCGGTCAGGGTGTAGGCCCTCTTTTCATTGCCGATGCGTTGGGTCTTCTCCATGCCCTGGCCAACTTCCAGGTACCACTTCTGGCCTTGGGGGTCCAGGCCCGCCTTTTTCCAGATGCCCAGCTCCATAGTGTGGGTACCGGATTTGTCCCCCCGAGAGACGAATGGCACTTTGTCCTGGGTGGCAATCTTTTTGAAGGCCTCCAACACGGACTTCATGCCCTTGATCTTTAAGGGGTCATCTGTGGGGCCGATGATGACGAAGTCATTGTACATCAGGTCGTAGCGGTCCTTGAACCACCCTTTCTCCACGGCCTTGAGCTCCAATTCCTTGGCATGCACCAGGACCACGTCAGCGTCGCCCCTCTTCCCGATTTCGATGGCCGCGCCGGTGCCTACGGCCACCACATCCACCTTGATGCCTGTCTTTTTCTCGAACATGGGCAGGAGGTAATCAATAAGACCGGAGTTCTGGGTGCTGGTGGTGGAGGCGCACTTGATCCGGGTTTCCGCACAGACGGCGCCCGCCACGCCCAGCGATCCTAACAACACCAAGGCCAACAGTATGTTACGCACTTTTGTCTCCTATGATGAATGTCTACTTCATCCTTGTTTGGGTGTTATGGTTCCTGTATG
>CAYSID010000039.1:0-2758 GCA_964431075.1 uncultured Gammaproteobacteria bacterium | reverse complement strand
CTCGCGGATTATCGCCGATTTGCAAAAAGAAGGGATTGAAGTCAAGATCGGCCACGATGTTTCCCATCTCAAAAATATTGACATTTTGGCCCACTCCTCGGCAGTTTATTACCAGTCAAACAATCATCCGGAGTTTATCAAAGCCAAAAACCCTATGATCTGGGAGGAGTTTATGGCCAAGTATCTGATGAAGGGAAAGTTTGTGGTCGCTGTCTCCGGCACCCACGGTAAGGGAACGACCGCTTCCATGCTTTGTTGGATTTTGGAACAAGCCGGACTGGACCCCACTTGCGAAATTGGGGCGAACATGATTGCCTGGGGCCGAAAAAACGACCGGATCGGCAAGGGAAAACTATTCGTCTGCGAAGCCGACGAATATCGGGAGAAGTTTCTTCTTTACCAGCCGGATTTGCTCTTGGTTACTTCCATAGAGATGGACCATCAGGATTACTTTAAAGATTTTGACGCGGTTTTGAAGGCTTTTAAAAAAATCGCCGCCAGATCCAAAAAAATAATCGTCAACGGCGAGGATGAAGGGTGTTTAAAATTGCTTAAACTGTTTAAGCAATCGAAGACAGTTAAATATAAAAGTTATAAAAAAGGGCAGATTAAGTTGAAACTTCCGGGCAAACACGTAAGGTCCGATGCGGCAGGGGCAGCCGCGGCGGCGAAGGTTCTTGGGGTTAAAGATAAGATTATTAAAGCGGCTTTGGAAAGTTATTCCGGCTTGGAGCGGCGGTTTGAACTGCGTGGGGAGGTTAACGGGATGAAGTTGATTGATGACTATGCTCATCACCCGACGGCAGTGGCTGTCAACATTGAAGGGGCGCGGGAGTTGTTTCCCAGATCAAGAATTGTCGCTGTTTTTCAGCCGCATATGTACGCCCGTTTGGCGGCAATGTTTAACGAATTTAAAAAAGTCCTGGCCGCGGCGGATAAAGTCATGGTTATGGATGTCTACAGCAAGCGGGAACCGGGGGTAAGAACCCCGACGGGCAAAGAGCTTGCTTTGGCTATCGGCTCCCCAAAAGGGACTTATATTGGCGGCGACTTAAACAATGTCGCTAATTTTTTATTGCGCAATGGCAAAAAAGGTGACATTGTCTTATTAATGGGCGCCGGGGATATTTACAAAGTCAGTGATCAGATGATCTCTATTTCCGGTTCCAAGTTGATAGCGTAAGCCTTTTTCACCGACAGGCGCATTTGCTGGACAAAATCAAAAATCTCCTGGCCGGAAGCCCCGCCGCAGTTGACAACCACTAAAGCATGCTTGTCGTAAGTGGCCACTCTGCCGATTCTTTTGCCCCGCCACCCCAGTTCGTCAAGGAGCCTTCCGGCCGGAATTTTAACCATCTCGGCGGTATTAAAAACCGGATCACCGGGACGGGGATAGATCATTTTATCCACCGGATACATCTGCAAATCCTTGATTTCTTTGGCTAACGCCTCGTAATGTTTCTTGGTCACAAACGGATTTTTGAAGACGCTGCCGGCGGTGGGCAGGGTCTTCCAGTCGGGAAGTTTGGCGGTGCGAATCTTAGTCACCGCTTCGGCTACCGTTTGGGGCGTGGGATGAGACGGAAGATAAGTTCTCAACGATTCATAGCGGGAGTAATAATCAGCGGCAAAATGAGCGGTCTTGTAGAGTTTAAAAACCACGCTGGTAATAAATGCTTTATTTTTTAGCTGCCGTTTGAAGATGCTGTCGCGGTAGGAAAACTGACATTCTTGGTTTGTCAGCCCCAGGCCGTTGTCGGTTTTGACTTTTTCGATAATCTCGCCGACGGTTTGGCCGTAGGCACCGATATTGCCCACCGCTGCTCCTCCAACAGTCCCGGGAATAAGAGCCAGATTTTCAACTCCGGACCAGCTGTTTTCGACGGACCACATCACAAATTCGTGCCAGTTTTCGCCGGAGGCGACTTCGATTAAGACTTCTTCATCGGTTTCCTTTAAAACTTTTTTGCCTTTTAAATTATTTTTTATGACAAGACTTTCAAAATTTTTGGTAAAGAGGATGTTGGCACCGAGACCAAGAATGAGGGAATTTTCTAAGTTACCTAAGTTACTTAAGCTACTTAGGTCACTTAACTCAATAAAATCACGGGCGAAGGCTTCGACTTTAAAGGTATTGTAAGGGGCAAGATTTGTCACTATAATCAATTCTATCACATGACCAAATATGTCATAACCGGAGGTAAAAAATTAACAGGTGAGGTGCAATTGGCCGGAGCCAAGAACGCCGGTTTTAAGGCTTTAATAGCCTCCCTTCTTGGTGATACCCCTTCAAACATTAACGGTCTCGGGCAAATTTCAGAAATTGAGTTTGCAAAGCAGGTGATTAAATCTCTCGGCGGAAATTGCCAGAGAGATTTAAGCAATTTTGAAATTCCCAAAGAAATTGGCGCTAGATCACGTTCAGTTACCATGTACGTCGGGCCGTTATTAAAAAAATTTGGTCGGGCCATTCTTCCTGTTCCGGGCGGAGATCGGATTGGAGCCAGACCGATTGACAGGCATATCGAGGGTTTGACCGCCCTCGGAGCGCAAGTAAAATTTAAAGATGATACTTATTTCGTTCAAGCCCCAAAGGGCCTAACCGGAACGGTTTTTAGATTTAATAAAAACACTCATACCGGAACGGAAACACTTTTGATGTGCGCCGTTTTTGCTAAGGGTGTCACGATTTTGGAAAATGCGGCCGCAGAACCGGAGGTTGATGACATGATTGCCTTATTGAATTCCATGGGGGCGA
>CAYSID010000038.1:0-2827 GCA_964431075.1 uncultured Gammaproteobacteria bacterium | reverse complement strand
GCCTACGGTCAATTTTCTCTCTGCAGCCAATTTACAAAATCCCAGCATTAAATCCACGCCGGCAAAAGAATTTTTAAAACCGCATAACAACTTCAGACCGACGCCATCGGGAATGTTTAAATCGGCCGAATTAAGAATTTTTTTAAACTCCGGATCCTTCTGCGCCGTCACTAAAAACTCCGGACCAGTGGTAAAAACAAGACCGCTCCTTATTTTTAAAGCTTCTTCTAACGTTATATCATCAATTTTTACCCCCAAAACTGCTTTTTTCATAATATCCCTTTCATAAGGCTATAGGCTTAAATATTTGAAATGCTAAACCATCTAATTTATTATTTTCGAGTACATTTTTTTGTGCTTATTTCTCGTCTTTCTACTATGAACTATGAACTACGAACTATTAACTCTATAAGCCATTAAATTATTTCCTCATAACTGACCGTCGGTAAAGATCAATATTTTCCATCGCCGTCCCGCAACCACGGACAACGCAAAGCAACGGGTCTTCGGCCACGTGACACGGCACACCGGTGATGTTGGTTAAATACTTGTCAAAATTTCTTAAAAGCGAGGTTCCGCCGGAAAGAACGATCCCCCGGTCAATGATGTCTCCAGCCAACTCCGGCGGGGTGTCCTCTAGCACTCCTTTAACCGCACTGCTAATCTGAGCCAAGGGCGTCTGAATCGCCTCGGCAATTTCCGTCTCGGAAATCGTGATCATCCTCGGCAGACCGGAGATCGAGTCCCGGCCTCGAACTTCCATCTCCTGCCTACCGACGGGCGAGTTCTTATCGCCGTCGGCCACGGCAGTTCCGATTTTTATTTTAATCTCCTCGGCCGAGACCTCGCCAATCAGGAGATTATATTTGCGTCTGATATAAATTTGGATTGTCTCGTCAAGCTTTGTTCCGGCCACCCGTACCGATTTATGGGCCACCACTCCTCCCATGGAAATCACCGCCGCCTCGGCCGACCCTCCGCCAACATCCACGATCATATTGCCCGAAGGGTTAAAAATCGGAATTTTGGCCCCAATCGCCGCCGCCAGCGGTTCGTCAATTAGATAAGCCACTTTGGCCCCGGCCGAAAGAGTCGCTTCCAGCACTGCCCGCCGCTCCACCTGCGTCACGCCGGCCGGGACGCAAATCATCACTTCCGGCTTCCAAAAACGGTTAGCGCCGCAAACCCGATCAAGAAAATACCGCAGCATCGCCTCGGTGACGACGTAATCGGCAATCACCCCGTCGCGAAGCGGCCGGGAGGCGACAATGTTGCCCGGCGTTCGGCCCAGCATGTCTTTGGCTTCGTTGCCCACGGCCACCACCTTGCCTTCTTCCGCTGTCACCGCCACTACCGTCGGCTCGTTTAACACTACTCCCGTCCCCACCAGATAAACCAGCGAGTTGGCCGTGCCCAAATCGATACCTAATCTTTTGCTCAACATACCCGCAATTTGAAATTTACAGTTCGAAATTTGAAAACAATTTTAAATCTCTCAATGATTAAATAATTTCAAATTGAAACATTCATTTCAAATTCAAAATTCAGATAAGTATATCAAATCGACTCCGGTAATGATATAATCGGGCCGTGGACAAACGGTTTTTAGCTGTATTATTTGGTGTTGTTTTGATACTTTCCGTTACATTTGTGGTTGTTCTGACAGCCAAAGGGTATCGACCCAATTGGGAGGAAAAAACCATGGAGGTTACCGGCATTTTGGTGGCCACTTCCGACCCCGACGGTGCCTCGGTTTATCTGAACAATAAATTAACCACAGCCACCAACACCACCATAAATTTGAAACCTGGCGTTTATGATGTAAGAATTTCCAAAGACGGCTATTATGACTGGCAAAAGAAAGTGGAAATTAAAAAAGAAGAAGTTTTTAAAACCAACGCCTTTCTCTTTCCTAAAGCCGCCGATCTTCGTCCTCTGACTCTCAACGGCGCGGTCAATCCGGTTGTGTCGCCGGATGAAGGGCAAATCGCTTTTTCCGTTGCTTCAGCTTCGGCCACCGCCAAGGGTATCTACACTTTGACCATGTCCGGTTTTCCGGTCTTAAATAATGTCAACACCCGGCAAATTTTTCGGGATAACGGGCTTGACCTCTCCGCCGCAAAAAAACTTATCTGGGCCTTTGACGGTACCCAGTTAATTGCCAGCCAGTCAGGTAAACTCCTATATCTTCTGGAAACGGACAAAATGAATACCAACCCTTCCATAATTAGCGCTAATCAACTTGAATTGCTAAAAAGGCAATGGCAAAAAGAGGCTGATTTAAAAGCTAAATCGCAACTTAACAAATTGCCGTTTCCATTGCCAATTGCTGATTTTAAATTTTCTCCGGACGAAACCAAAATTCTTTATACCGCTACTTCCTCCGCCTCTTTGCCTGTATATCTGTCTACCTATCTGCCTGGTACCAATCCCACGCCCGAAGTTCGTAATTTAACCGCTGGATCAACCTATATTTATGATCTAAAAGAAGACAAAAATTATCTCTTAGCCCCTAGCCCTGCCTCGCCGGCAGGCGGGACCTATCCTCTAACTGCTCTCAAGTGGTTCCCGACCTCAAGACATCTGGTCATCAACGAAGGCAAACAGATTGCCATTATGGAGTATGACGGCACGAACAAGGCGGTCGTTTACGCCGGGCCGTTTATTGATAATCATGTCTACGTCTGGCCCAACTGGGCAAAAATCATTATTTTAACTAACTTAAATACCGCTTCAACCGTGGGGGAAAATTTGTATACGATTAATTTGAGATAGTATCCCCGAGTGGAATTGAACCACCATCTTACCCTTAGGACGGGTCTGCTCT
>CAYSID010000037.1:0-2885 GCA_964431075.1 uncultured Gammaproteobacteria bacterium | reverse complement strand
CGGTGAAATTTTACGGGCATTGATTCGCCAAAACCCGTCCATGAAATCTATATTGCTGAAAGCCTTGCAAAGTGAGTGAGACTATGACAAACAAATACCGGATTCAATCGTCTTTTCCAAAATTTGACCATTCTATAGATGACCTTGATGGACTAGAAGATGACCTTCATCGGAATAACATAGTAGATTCTTTGGTGGCCGACATCAGGGGTAAAAATCGGCCTAAGGTAATCGGCATCTATGGATGGTGGGGAGCGGGCAAATCATATCTATTGAGTTTAGCCATAAAATTGTTGTTAGAAAGCAATCGCGGTAACAAACAGCAGATAATAATAGCCACCTACAATCCTTGGCGATATGAGGTGGAAGGTGATTTAGCACGGGGATTAATTAAGGCGTTAAGCGATGTAGACACAAAGTTCACAGGAAAGAACCCGGATTTTGACCAAGAGAAAAGATTTAAGAAAGTTGCATTAGAAATTTTGGGATATTTGTCCAAAATTTCTAGGCTTATTCCTGTTTATGGAGAAATTGTTTCAGGGTTGGCTGAGCCAACTGTTAATTCAGCCAAAGAAATCATAAACTACTCTATTGCTACTCAACCAGAAATTGCCGAAGCAGATAAAATCCAAGCCAAAATACAGGAACTTGTAAATGCAATTTTGGATTCGGCTTATAAAGTTGACAGCACAAAGGATTATCGGTTAGTAGTTTTCATTGATGACTTAGATAGATGCTCTCCTGAAAACATGGTTAGGTTGCTCGAATGGCTTAAGGTTCATCTGTCTGTTGAAGGATGTACATACGTAATTGCGCTTGATCACATTGCGGCTGCCCGTGCAATTGTTGGACAGTATAAGAAATATTTAGCAAGTGATGTGGATTTAGCATACGGGCTACGTTATCTTGAAAAGCTGGTTGAAAACGAATATGAGTTGGGGACAGCCAATTTTGCGGAAAAAATGGCTTTACGGCAAATAGATCGAAATTCCAATCTTACAAAAGTTAGCCAAATGGCCGTTAAGTTATCTGGCGGAGATTTTCCTGGTGTCAACAGTATTGACGAGTTAATGAAATTAAGGTCATTGTTGAATCCAAGAACCATGCTCAAAATCGCGTATAAATTCAAAAGAGCAATGGATGTTCTTGATAAACCTGAAAGCGTAGATTTTCGAACCCAATTACCTTCATCTTACCCGTTTTGGGTAATTATCCTTGTAGCAATGTATTACAGCGTTGATCCAAATGTGGTAGATGATTTTGTAAGGGGTAGGGGTAATATTTATCAACTAATAAAAAATCCTGGCAGCATTTCTTCCGAAGATTGGGGAACGGGACCAGTAAGAGAATTTTGTCAATTTGCAGATAGGTTGGGCGCAACATCGAGCAGCAGTATGCAATTACCATCCAATGAGATTTTGTTCAAACTTATGTCTGTAATCCGCGAAAATAGTTATTCAAGATAATCGCTACCCAACACCGTTTGCAGCGGACAGCGGCTTTGCCGCTTCAGGTACGCGCCGCGAGCCAGCAAAGGTTTTAGTAGGCGAAGGCGTCTTGCCTGCCCCGCCGCTGCCGCTAAAACCTGCCGCTGCTCTGCTTCGGCGGCGCAGGTGAAGCGCAGGCCGTTGGCCAGCCTATCAGACACGCACCGATTGCCAAGGAATATACGCAGGAGACAGCCAATGAGGTTGACATCCCGGCTCTACGCAACCGAACAAGACTTGGAGCAGATGCAGGATCTGCTGATGGACGGGTGTTCGCGTACCAATGACTGGCACTACGCGCACGTCGGCGACCTGATGTGGAGATTCTTTATGGTGGCTTGTCACCTGAATCCACACGAACATATCCGCCTCTGGCACGATGGGGACAATGGCAAGCTGGTCGGCTACGCGATTCTCGGCGAAGACCCATCTTTCGATTGGCAGGTGCTGCCGGAGTATGAATGGTCCGGGATCGAAATTGAGGCGATAGCCTGGGCTGAAACGCTCCTGGCTGAACTCCGCAAGCGCGACGCGAAACAGTGGGGTGGGAGTCTTGCTTCCGGGGCCCGGCAGGACAATGGAAGACGCAGGGTATTCTTGGGGCAGCACGGGTTCCGCTACAGTGGCGAGTTCGCCGAGGTGAACATGCTGCGGTCCTTGGACGCACCGATTTCTGAGTCGACGTTGCCCGCTGGGTACCAGATCCGCGCCGTGGCTGGGGCGGACGAGATTCCAAAGCGTGCTGTAGCCCATCGCGAGGTGTGGCTGCCGTGGAGCGACGGCGACGTCAGCGACGAGGACTACGCCCGCTTCATGCAACTGCCTGCCTACCATCGCGATCTCGATGTGGTTGCCGTCACACCAGATGGCGTCGTCGCCGCGACCGTGAATGGCTGGATCGACCCGCTGAACCGGATTGGCAATTTCGGCCAAGTAGGTGCGCTTCCAGCCTACCGCCGACGAGGATTGACACGCGCCGCGTTGCTCGAAGGCCTGCGCCGGATGCAGGCTCACGGGATGGACCGCGTGTGCATCTCGACCGGTGTATCGAATGTGCCGGCGATCCGGCTGTATGAATCCGTTGGCTTCGAGATCGTGAACCAGTATCTCGATTACGTGAGGACAGAGTGAAAGGTAGGCAAAGGGCGGGCTAACACCGGCATGAACCCGACGCGCTTCGCTATCGCTTCACTCGCGGCTGATGCTTATCGTTGGGCGGCTGGTTACGGCCTTACAACGAATAGGTAGGTGAGGAAATGGACCCAAAACGAAACAACCATTCTGTCACCACCGGGATCCCATGGCGGGCGGTTATTCGCTTCCTCATCACAACAATCTTCATGTTGGGAGTGCTTTTCTTGTCAGCGGGACGTCTGCAATGGTGGGAAGGCTGGGCCT
>CAYSID010000036.1:0-3490 GCA_964431075.1 uncultured Gammaproteobacteria bacterium | reverse complement strand
GGGTAAAATCTCACTTAACAGGTTTTGTTTTACAAAAATTCGGGCTGATGGGTCGGCCAATTCTTTTGACATGGATACCAAAAATTTTAGCTCCTTGCTTGGTTTAATTTGACCGTCTTGCATCCATCGGTCGATAATTTCTAAAGTTCCTTCTCGAAAAACCGCGGAAAGGGATAAGATTTTTCTC
The DNA here is from genome assembly GCA_964431075.1 of uncultured Gammaproteobacteria bacterium. Taxonomy (GTDB): domain Bacteria; phylum Patescibacteriota; class Microgenomatia; order JAMCZE01; family JAMCZE01; genus CAYHSW01. The sequence continues at coordinate 3,303 of CAYSID010000036.1, read as the reverse complement.
CAATCGTCTCCATTTTCTGCCTTAATTTTTTCTAAACAGCTTAATCGACTGGTTATAAATGCCGAAAGCACGTCTTCGTCTGCCAATTTATTTTTGTCCCGGCAATATTTTCGAACAATGGACAGGGCTTCGTTGTAATAATTAGTGCCTTGGGCATGTTTTCCAAAAGCCAAGGCCGCGGTTTCAAAAATTTTGGGAATGTTTCCGGAGGGAACTTCTGGAAAAGGAATCGCGACATTTCTTAAATTAGTAAGCGCTTCGGTCCGAATGTTATTGTAATATCTTTCCCACGCTCGATTTTTTCGATTTCTATCAACATCCATTTTTTCGGGTAATGGGGGAGTAAATATTGATTGATATTTTTCTAATTTCACTTAAAAAAGAGCCGTGGTGATTTTGTATATGTTTTTGACAAAAAACGCAAGCACTAAATTGGAACCCTAACCACTGATCAGCTAGCCTACTTGTGTCATTTGAAATCTATTTTTAAAATCCTTCTAGCTTCTAATTTTCTGATAATTTCTATTCCCTGGATAGCAAGCTGGTACATATAGATCTCTACGCCTTGCCGCTTTTTCAGCAGAGTTTGCATACAAATGGTGTGCCTGGCGGTAACTAAACCCGTCTGCCATTTTTTTGGCTCGACTGTTTCGTGTTTTATGATATATGGTTTCTCATTTTCGTAAATTAGTTTTTCCACACCAGGTTTGTGTGATTTATACCAATCGCTCCCTGAAAAAAGTCTGGGTCGATTTCTTTTCTAATTTTTTTGCCGTCTAGCACTAGGTAAGGAAGTCCGGTTTCTGTCCTTTCTTCCCTAACAACAAAATCACTAAATCTTACTCTACGACCGTGCTGTATTTCTTGACGTTGTTCCTCTCTTTTTCTATCGTATTCTTCTCCAAGAATCCCCCAATACCTTTCAATTTGTTTTTTATAGAACTTTTCTCTTTTTGATAAATGATATCAATTAACATTACTCCATACGGAAGATGTGGGTAAAGCCCTTTAACTTCGGGAGTGTGATCTTGAGCCACGGCAGAAAAATCTGTATTGTGCAACTGTCTAATTAGCTAGCCATTAACCGCCCAAATTTCTTTTATCATTCTCATAACAATTTATTTTGTGATTGTAGTATAATTGTGCAGGGTAGCAAGAGGGAGGTGACAAGAATGGCGACAAAAATGACACCAAAGAAAAATGTTGTTGGGAAAATTAAACATTACTTTGACAAAATTGCGGTGGCGGCGATGGTTTTGGAGAAGCCGCTTAAGGTTGGAGACACGGTGAAGATCACGGGTCACGGTAAGGAGTTATTGCAAAAAATCGAGTCGCTGCAGATTGAACACGAGCCGGTAATATCGGCAAAAAAGGGTCAGGACGTCGCTTTTAAAGTCACGCAACCGGTCAAAGAAAACGACTTGGTGGAACTGGCCTAGAGCTCTTCGAGGTGAACTTTTTCGATTGGCAGGTCCTTGATATAGTCAAGATATTTTTCGGTGGTGGAGATTCTTTTATGCCCCGCCAGTTTGGCAATGATGACGGGGGACGCTCCGGAAGCCAAATGATAAGCAATAAAGGTGTGGCGCAGATCGTTAACTTTGGCATCTTTTATCCCCGCCAATTTAAAATACCGGTCAATGGAAGTGCGGATGTTTCTTATTAAGAACGGCCGGCCGGTTTTGGTGATAAACAAAGCGTTGCTTTTGACTTTCGGGCGGATGCTTAAATAACTGGTCAGCGAGGCTTTGGCGGCTTTATTTAAAGGCACCTCCCGCGACTCGTGATTTTCCACGGCCGGAATAATAATTGATTCGGCCCTGACGCTGTCCGATGTTAAGGCGGCCAGTTCTCCGATACGCATTCCGGTTTGCAGCAAAATTTCCACGATGGCCGAGATGCGGACATCCTCGCGGCAGGCATCTCGCAGAGCCCGGTACTCGATTCTTGACAAAATTCTCGGGGTTTTGGTGTCGAATTTCGGATGAATAATAGCCGCCGAAGGATTATTTTCAATAATTTTATGGGCCACAAGGTAACGATAAAACGTTTTGATAGAGTTAATTTTTCGGCTGACGGACTTCGGGGTGTAGCCTTTACTGGAAAGCGAGCTTAGAAACCCCTGAAGATTTTCGGTGGAGACATCGCCCCAAGTTGCTTTTTGTTCCGATTCCAAGTAGGCTATAAGTTGTTTGATATCCTTTGAATAGGCGGTGATTGTTGCCGAGGCCTTTGATTGGGATTTTAGAAAGGAAATAAAATCAATATGTTGTTTTTGGAGCGCCATTTTCGGCCTATAATAGCAGGGAAAGGGATAGTTGTCAATCTATGAATTCACGCCTGTGGCAATATTTTTTAATAGTCCTGGGTTTAGTTCTTATTGGTAACACAGTGGTGGCCATTGTGGATTTTTGGCGGGCGGGGGGTCAGGTCAGTCGACGGGAAAAAGAAGTTGTAAAGCAAAGATTAGAAAATGAAAAATTGCAGTCTAAACTTCGGGAAGCGCAGTCCCCCCAATATTTAGAAAGAATTGCCCGGGACAAACTTAATTTGACCAAGCCTGGAGAATATGTGGTTATTTTACCAAAACCCGAGGCTACCTCATCAGCTTCCCAATTTATTGACTCCCGCCCCAATTGGATCAAGTGGAGAGAAATAATTTTCTAGGGTGCCAGGGGTGGGGGTCGAACCCACCAAAAAGCGCTTATGAAACGCCCCACGGACCCGGCCGAAACCCTGGCTCTTGGTTGCGGGGTAAGGAATCGCACCTTATCCAGAAGATTATGCAATTTTTCTCCAGTTACCTGAAGGATCAGACTATGTCTTCTCCCCCGATCAAATCGGGGGACTCTGGCGTATAGTCGTTACGGATTTCCGCTTCGTCTTTCGACGAGGCAAGATCTTTCCTCGGCGTTGTCCTCTTTTAATTGGAGTTCACCGATTTAGCCAGATGCATCACCAATGGTTACCCATCGGGTGGCCCAATTTGAGCCTTCTATGCAACTTTACACTACCCCGCGTTAAATCAAAGAACAGATAGTATTGTAGCACAAATAATTATAAATTACTTTAACAATTAAAATTAACATTTTGACACCCGATAGCGTCAGTAGGATGTTAATTTTATTAAATAATTAAAAATGAGGGGATATATTGACGGGCTAAAAATTGAAAATTTGACTTTAAACAAACTTTGGATTTAATTTAGCTAAATGGCACATCAAATATCAAAAATAGAAGAAATAACTCGTGGATCTGCAGGTTTTTGTTCTTCGCCCCCCCAATTTATTGTTGCCGATACAG
>CAYSID010000035.1:0-3842 GCA_964431075.1 uncultured Gammaproteobacteria bacterium | reverse complement strand
GAACCGTCTTAGATACAACTTCTTCACATGTTCTGAGCGCGTTCCCCGCGCACGCGGGGATGAACCGTTGCGCTGTTTGATAGTGAAACAATGCCACTGGCGTTCCCCGCGCACGCGGGGATGAACCGCTCGTTCATCTGCTTCCGCTGCGACTTCGTCAGCGTTCCCCGCGCACGCGGGGATGAACCGATACCGACCGAGCGGCTCCGCGAGTGGCGCACGCGTTCCCCGCGCACGCGGGGATGAACCCTCACCGCGAAAACGATGAGCGGGACCAGGACCGCGTTCCCCGCGCACGCGGGGATGAACCGCTGGGATTGCTGCGGTAGCTGTCGAGGTCGCCGCGTTCCCCGCGCACGCGGGGATGAACCGCTGAGCGTTGCCGTGGTCGACATGGATGAGGCGCGTTCCCCGCGCACGCGGGGATGAACCGTGCTCGAAAAAAATAGACAGCCGGCAACTGTCGCGTTCCCCGCGCACGCGGGGATGAACCGCCGTCGGGAGATGGCAGGGCATCGACTGGAACGCGTTCCCCGCGCACGCGGGGATGAACCGGAGGTCAAGGGTTCATTCCCAAACGATTTAGAGCGTTCCCCGCGCACGCGGGGATGAACCGGGAATATTATTGGAGATACATTGAAAACCTAAGCGTTCCCCGCGCACGCGGGGATGAACCGCCATCGGCAGATGGCAGGGCATCGACTGGAACGCGTTCCCCGCGCACGCGGGGATGAACCGTGCTCGATCAAAAACCCCTGGAGCATCATGTAGCGTTCCCCGCGCACGCGGGGATGAACCGTTTATATGGTCTTATATGCCTTTCTTTCATATGCGTTCCCCGCGCACGCGGGGATGAACCGCCGGAGCCGATTCAGCCGCCCCCGGCGGCATCGCGTTCCCCGCGCACGCGGGGATGAACCGGGCTCGATTGGAACGACCCTGAGGGTCGCTTCGCGTTCCCCGCGCACGCGGGGATGAACCGTACGTTGAAATTTGGATGACCGAGGAAGCCGCGCGTTCCCCGCGCACGCGGGGATGAACCGGAATTGGCCGTCCCGAATGTAATCGGGGAGGAGCGTTCCCCGCGCACGCGGGGATGAACCGGGCCCGCCTCGGAATCCGACCAGTAGACCGACGCGTTCCCCGCGCACGCGGGGATGAACCGGTGCATTTGCTGCCGGGCAACGTCCCGGTCGTGCGTTCCCCGCGCACGCGGGGATGAACCGTAGTCCAGATGATGATGATGGCGTTCCCCGCGCACGCGGGGATGAACCGTTCACGGCGTTCGACCCGACGCACCCCAACACGCGTTCCCCGCGCACGCGGGGATGAACCGAAGATGATCCCGACGCGCGTCGTCGTCCGCAAGCGTTCCCCGCGCACGCGGGGATGAACCGCCATCGGGAGATGGCAGGGGCTCGATTGGAACGCGTTCCCCGCGCACGCGGGGATGAACCGGTCAGGCGGGCCCGCCTGGCTGGCGGGGCGAAGCGTTCCCCGCGCACGCGGGGATGAACCGCTCACCATCACCGGCGGGGCATCGAGCATCTTGCGTTCCCCGCGCACGCGGGGATGAACCGTTTTTTCATCGACCCGTATACTCGGACGGGTCGCGTTCCCCGCGCACGCGGGGATGAACCGTTAATCCTTTACCTGAGTATGATTGCGCTGGCGCGTTCCCCGCGCACGCGGGGATGAACCGGAGCTCGGGCGGGGCGACGACGAGTCGCCCTCGCGTTCCCCGCGCACGCGGGGATGAACCGGACAAGAAAGTGATTAGCAAGCCGACAGTCGAGCGTTCCCCGCGCACGCGGGGATGAACCGTTGAATTGTTTTTCAGCGCACCCCATACGCCCGCGTTCCCCGCGCACGCGGGGATGAACCGCAAAACTCGTCTGTGATCTTGAGCGGGTCATCGCGTTCCCCGCGCACGCGGGGATGAACCGGCGAGCTCACCGTCACCTCGCTTCGGCTGTTGCGTTCCCCGCGCACGCGGGGATGAACCGTCCCGGCTCATGAGCCGGTTTAGGAGCTCGTCGCGTTCCCCGCGCACCCGGGGATGAACCGACAACGGGGTTGCCGTAAGTGGCTGTGGTCCCGCGTTCCCCGCGCACGCGGGGATGAACCGAGGTACTCGGCATCCGGCAGCGCCGGGGGCGTGCGTTCCCCGCGCACGCGGGGATGAACCGGTTTTGGAAATTGTTGAATCTCGTCCCCTCATGCGTTCCCCGCGCACGCGGGGATGAACCGGCGCAGGCTGGCCGGGCGTGGTTCGATGCGGCGCGTTCCCCGCGCACGCGGGGATGAACCGTTGAAATCCGTGCCGCCGGCCAGACTCGCCGTGCGTTCCCCGCGCACGCGGGGATGAACCGCTGCTCCTCGTCGACTTCGACGCCCGCCTGCCGCGTTCCCCGCGCACGCGGGGATGAACCGATTTTCAATCGCTGATGGGGGTGCCACCCGGCGCGTTCCCCGCGCACGCGGGGATGAACCGAGTCCGGCCCTACTTGAGCTCTTCCCGATACAGCGTTCCCCGCGCACGCGGGGATGAACCGTTATATCGGGCGTCTGCACGATTATGCGCCACGCGTTCCCCGCGCACGCGGGGATGAACCGCTGCGCCAGCGTATACCGTGGGGCGTAGTCATGCGTTCCCCGCGCACGCGGGGATGAACCGGCTGCCAAGATCGGCCGGCAGGTGCGCCCCTAGCGTTCCCCGCGCACGCGGGGATGAACCGCGGGGACGTCTGAACCATGCGAAGCGCCTCCGGCGTTCCCCGCGCACGCGGGGATGAACCGCTTTGCTTTGGTTTCCTCATAAATTTCGGCGCGCGTTCCCCGCGCACGCGGGGATGAACCGGCGCTCGCTCTGGGCATAATATCACGATCAATGCGTTCCCCGCGCACGCGGGGATGAACCGGGGTCGAAGATCCGGTACGTTGAGGTCCCGCCGCGTTCCCCGCGCACGCGGGGATGAACCGTACGATGGTTGGAATTTTTAAAAAGGGAGGGAGCGTTCCCCGCGCACGCGGGGATGAACCGTCCTCCACCGTCAGATAGTTGGGGGTATCATCGCGTTCCCCGCGCACGCGGGGATGAACCGGGAGTTGAACGGATCATTTCCTCCGCCCCGGTGCGTTCCCCGCGCACGCGGGGATGAACCGCCCCCTATTGTGGACGACAACCACGCCGACGCGCGTTCCCCGCGCACGCGGGGATGAACCGTCGTCAATATATGTTGTGAGTGCGCTACAAACGCGTTCCCCGCGCACGCGGGGATGAACCGACATGGCCGCCAAGGAAAGGGAGAAAAAGAAGGCGTTCCCCGCGCACGCGGGGATGAACCGACTTGGGAGCGACACGCGCTGTCACGGCCCCAGCGTTCCCCGCGCACGCGGGGATGAACCGGGTGCTCTTGCGTCATCCGGTCCCCGAGATCCGCGTTCCCCGCGCACGCGGGGATGAACCGGTGATGGAAATGGCTGACGAGAGCCTCGCGCAGCGTTCCCCGCGCACGCGGGGATGAACCGGTGAGCAAAAACGCATGGGGCACGGGCTGGATGCGTTCCCCGCGCACGCGGGGATGAACCGAAGGAGGAAGCATGAAACGATTGGCGGTGGTGGCGTTCCCCGCGCACGCGGGGATGAAACGGTGTATGCGGACGCGGCTGCAGGCAAGCTTCCGCGTTCCCCGCGCACGCGGGGATGAACCGAGGACCGCGACCGCATTCGTCGGGAGTGGACCGCGTTCCCCGCGCACGCGGGGATGAACCGTGCCATTGCCAACGTGCACGTTAGTATTCATCGCGTTCCCCGCGCACGCGGGGATGAACCGTTCGTG
>CAYSID010000034.1:0-4277 GCA_964431075.1 uncultured Gammaproteobacteria bacterium | reverse complement strand
AGGGGGCTTAATACCCCGGAAGAAATAATGAAAAAATATACTCCAAACTCAAACGGGTCGTGGGCAAAATGCGTTAATCAATATTTAGCCGAATTAAGATAAGAACTTGACAGGCCTATAATAATATGTTATAGTAGTAACAGATCCAGTGGTTTGCTTCCCAAGGCGACGACTGGGTTTTTTTGTGCCGGGAACAGGAATCGAACCTGCATGCCTTGCGACATACGCTCCTAAAGCGTACGTGTATACCATTCCACCATCCCGGCAAGATACTTGCATTATATCTCATTTTCCTGTCATAATAAATTCATGCGCTGGCTGGTGTTTTTAATCCTAGGATTATTCACTATTCACTCTTCACTAATCCCTGTGCGGGCTGATTATTCTCAAGCCTATTATGACTATCAGTTTTTATACTCCAAGTACCGCGAGTCGTTTCGCGATTTTACCGTCGCCAAAGCCACTTATTTTACCTATAAAACTTTAACAACCCAAAACGAAGCTCTGGAAAAAATGCGGGGTGTCCTTGTTGACCGGGCTAACATTATCAGCGCCTATTTTATTTTACTGGCCGAAAAACTGGTAATAAGTGAGGGTGTTCCGCCGGCAGATAGCGAGGCCTTTGACAATATGCGCCAAAATCAGGACAACTGGCTGGAAAAGCATATTGATCTTATTGAAAGCGCCGCGACCATTGACGATCTTAACGATGTTTCCGCCGAATTTGACGCCCGGTACCAGCAAATTGTCTCCCAAACTAATAAAACCGTGGCTGCCATTCTTTTGGCTAAAAACGATGCCGCCTACGCCAAAATGCCGGATCTTTTCTCTAAAACCGCCTTACAGCTCGGCCGGTTGGCCGATGTGGGCGAAGATAATTTAACTTATTTTCGCGGTCTCGACGTCGCTAAATCAAAGGCCAAACTGTGGGAGGGAAAGCGGCTTGAGGTTGTTGACCTTATGAATCCCAAGCAGTATTCGTATCAACAGACAACAGATATCGGCAAAATTCAAAATTTGTTATTCGGCGGGTTGCAATACCTCAAGGAATCAACCTCGTATCTGAAAGAAATAACCGATACGATTACACGCCTATGATAGCAGACGGCGGAGAAATTATAAAAAATAAAAAACCGATTAATTTCGGCTTACCGGCGATCTTATTTCTTATCACGGCGATTGTTTTCGTCTTGGGATTGGGAATAAGCATTGGTTTGACTTTATTTACCCCTCGCCAACAAACCACAAACGTCGTTATAAATCCCGAAAACCCTAATCCCACAGAGGAAACTCCTAAGATAATGTCTAAATTAGCGACCGATTCGGCGGTATTACAATTAAAATCAGATATTGCCGGGTTTGCCTCGGAACTTGAACGAATTGATCTTATTGAGCCCCAACTCGCTCCCCCGAACATCGACTTGAATATTGGTATCGAGTTAAAGTAAAATCACCCCATGAATGAAGACGGCAACCTTGTTCTGAATATTTTAGTTCCCTGGGTCCAAGTTAAAAAAGTTTACGATCAGATTTTGGAATTGGCTATTGCTGAAGTTGAAGTCGAGGGTTTTCGTAAGGGTAAAGCTCCCCGCGATTTAGCTCTTAAAAAAATCGACACCGGCAAGATTTATGGTGAAGTGGTTAATCAAATCTTACCCAAGGCTTATGCCGACGAAATAGAGAAACGCAACTTAAAACCAATCATTTCTCCAAAAGTACAAATTGTTGCCACCGAAGAAAATAAAGATTGGGAATTTAAAGCCACAACTGCTGAAAAACCGGTTATCGATCTTGGGGATTACAAAGGCTCAATTAAATCCGCCAAGATTTGGAAGCCGGGGGATGACGTTAAGGAAGAAACCGCCGAAAATAGGTCTAAAAGAATCAACGAAATAATTACTAAGCTTTTGGAAACCGCGAAGATAAAGATCCCGCAGATTTTAGCCGACGACGAGGCTGACAGAATGCTAACGCAGCTTATTGACGATATTCGGTCGGCCGGCCTCACTTTTGAACAATATTGTCATAGTAAAGGGGTCACTGCCGAGCAAATTAAGTCCCAATATCACACGCAGGCCGAAGCCGCTTTAAAACTGGAGTTTATTTTGGGAGAAATTGCCGAGAAAGAAAATTTGAGTGTTGGCCAAGAAGAAATCGAGGCAGTAATCAATAAAGAAAAAGATGAGGCTGGTAAAGAAAGCTTGCGCAAACAATCTTACTTACTGGCGTCAATTTTGCGCCGGGAGAAAACTTTGACATTCCTAGCCAACCTATAGTACAATCAGGGTAGCATGGCTGACACCAAGAAAAAACAGGCTGATATTAAAAACCCGCTGGAGATTGCCTCGGAGCTGGGGAAGGACTTTGCGGACAAAGGAATTGATCTTTTGACCGGAGTCGCTCAAACCGCCACCGAACAAATTGGTCTCACTCCAAGAAAAACCGCCCCCATGACAGAGATTTCCCTTGGCAAACAAGCCCAAACTTTGGAAATGCGCGCTCAGAAAGCCGAGGAAAAAGTGGCCAAACTTGAACAGAAATTTCACTCTGATATCATGCGCAATTCTCAAGAGGTTTACAACTTTCAGAAACAGCAAGAAATGCAAAAAATTCAACAGTTAGTACAAAATTTAGCGGTTGAGGTTAAAAATATCCAAAACCAGGCGGCCGCGCTGTCCGGTGACGTAAAAAATGTCACCGTTGAACAGGTGCCGACCCCGGATAAATACCATCTTAATTTTTTTGAATGGGTCCTAATCATGCTTCGGGATATTAAAAAAGACATTGTCAAGAGCCGCACCTGGTTGCATGCGTTTAATTCCAAAAAAAAGAAAAAGGGCTATTGGGCGATGTTTAAGAAACACGGCACCAGTTTTGCCATGTCCGACGAACGCGGCATCGCCACCGCCGCGGGGTAAAAATATGCCATTATTTGATAATGATACGAGGCATTCAATAAATACCGGTTTGTTTATTTTTGCAATTGATGTAGATTTTGCTAGACTTGCTTTTGAACCAAGACTTCACCATGATCACCGAGTGCTTATAAGGAATTATTGTCTTTCAACCGTAAACAAGGTGATAAGCCAGTAATTGGGTTCGCTGGAGAATTTAGTCGTGACAGGGATGGTTCAATTGTAATTTCAGCATCTACATCTCGAAATTGCTGTATTCGTGATGGTTAAAGTGCAGTTAAAAAGGTTAAAGAATTTCTTGAAAGTTACGGCGAGAGAATTAGACTTTCTGTTGATTAACAGTTGTGATAAAATACCTCCAAGGAATTTATTTTGCACTCGTAGTTCACTGGTAGAATGCTTCATTGACATTGAAGAGGTAGGAGGTCAAATTCCTCCTGGGCGCACAAAATGAAGAGAAATAAATTTTCTCGGTTTAGGGCAATGTCAACATTGGCTGCAAATTTTACTGAAGTTTGCCTGGCTTCTCTAATAATCCCAGCGGTAATCAGTGTTGACAGGACTGATTGGTCTATTGTATTATTAGGATTGACAGCGTTGTTAGCGATAACTTATTTTTCGATATCTTTTGCGGAAAGAGGAAAATTATGAACATTAACCAATCCACATACATGTTAATTTTTTACTGAGTAGTCTTTTTGGCAGTAATTGCCATGGGGATGGTATATCTTGTTAGCGTTAAAAAATAAATTTCAATGTTTACGCAAGTCAAACCAACTTGCCAGTTGAACGCTTTACTGCGAAGTGTAAAAATTAAGTCACCAACTTAGCTGGAACCTGTAAGCGAAGTTACCGGTGACATTTTTTTATTAATCACTTAGCGAATTTATGAGCTTAGTGAGTAACAATCTCGCCGAAGCCCGTGGGCGAAGGAGGATATTCAATTATATGAATGATTTAGATAAATTAAGACACTCGACAGCACATTTGTTAGCGGCGGCGGTTTTGGAGTTATACCCGGATGCTAAACCAACGATTGGGCCGCCGACTGAAAACGGCTTTTATTACGATTTTGATAATTTAAAAATCTCCGAGGAGGATTTACCAAAAATTGAGGCCAAAATGCAAGAATTAGTCAGGACTTGGGATAAATTCAGAAAACAGGAGCTTGATAGAAATACAGCTGTACAGGAATTTAAGAAAAATAATTATAAAATTGAACTAATTAACGAGCTAGCCGCTAGCGGCTCACCCTTAACTGCTTATCAGTCCGGTTCTTTTGTTGATTTATGCGCCGGGCCCCATGTTGACGATGCAAAAAAAATTAAGTTTTTTAAATTACTAAAATTAGCCGGAGCATAT
>CAYSID010000033.1:0-4818 GCA_964431075.1 uncultured Gammaproteobacteria bacterium | reverse complement strand
TTCAGGATTAAAGTGCCCCGGACCACATTGTGATCAATGTTGTAGTCAGGGCTGGATGGATGTGGGCTGTTACGAGGAACCATATTACAGCAGGTGTAAATATCCAGAGGTTATTCAAAATAATTCTTCCTCAAGCTGTCCCCCCGGCTCACCGGGATATTGTCGACCCGGAGAACAAAGCCCAAATTATTCAGATTCCGATATTTGTAGTGGTCGAACCGGATCGGTTTCGATAACAATCCCCCAAAATTGCCAGCCCGGCTATAAATCAGGAGTCTATTGTTGGGCAGGCTCGATAACAAAAACTGTTGACTGCGCAGTTTCTTTGCCTGCAATTACCGGCAGGACACCAACAACCACTTTTTCGGGCGATCCAATATTGGCCGAAATTCAAAAGGCCTGTGACTCTAAAAAAACCCCATTCGTAGATTTTCAAAGTGTTCCCAATTATGTTTTTGAATGCGGATCGGGAAATAAAATTTCAGTGGATACTTATTTAAAAGCCTCATATGCACAAGGGGCGGGAGAGCTTTGTTATACTTTGTATGAGGGTGTCGAAGCTCAAAAAGCCTGTATTGACAAATACGCTGATGAATTAGAGTTGGCTTTGCAAAATAAAGTTATTCCTTACTTAGTTTCCCAGAATTGCGGATCGGATTTAGACAAAACATGTGCAGCAAATTATTCCCTACCAATCGTTGTTCACGATATTGCCGTTTCTACTGGTAATGCAATGTCTAGTTGTTATGATTATGCCGGGGGACGAATGAATACGACCGCGTATAACTATTGTATGACGGCTAATGGAGCTCCAATAAATGGTGTTGTGACAGCAACAATGTATCAAACAGAACTTTTGTCAGGAGTGGCAAAAGCTCTCGGTGTCCCAGATCAACAAATTTCAGAAAATTTTAAAACAATTGTTGCTCAAGATTATGCTGACGGTAAATGTAATTATGAGGATCAGCGGAAGCAGAATAAGTGCATCGTTGACGAGTTTAATACATTTAACAAGAATAGTAATATTTCAGTCTTTATCGCCAAGCTTACCTATGACGTAGTTAACGGGTACTGTAAAGGGCTGTCTGGAACAGAATTGAAGATTTGCTTACATGACACGGGAACCCCAATTTTGGGAGTTCCCACTGTAAGCGAACTGGCTGTATACAGAGTGAGGGACGATTGTCTCAGAAGTAAATTCCCCGTTGGAAGTCCCATGATTGGTGTGGACGGAAAGATTTACGAATGTGGTTCGGGAAATGGTTTACCAACTCTTTCTGCTAAACAACCACCAGTCCCCCCAGTTTCATCGGGACGATCAACTTCTGCGGTTTCCACAGCCCCAAATACTACCTCTCAAAAAGATCCGTATTATGCAGGACTTAATCTTGATCAATGTGTTACTTCCTGCATCAAAGGATTTTGTGAAAATAGATTAGGAGAAACGATACCATGCAATAGTAGTAGAGAGCCATCATTTTTTGATGAAGCCAAAAAGTGGCTGATTCAAAACTACTTCGAAATTAATAATTCCGGCTATATAAGCTTAGTCGACGGTACTGGTATTGCAGTTACGTTTCCAAGACCAGCCGGAATGACAAATAACGAAGTACGGGTTTTAAAAGAGTTCATTAGTCATGTTGGAGCATTGAGGAAAAATCCCGACGGTGGAATTGTGACTGAAAATTTGGGGGTAACAGACGATAACGCAAGGGAGGCGGGAGAAATTATTGAAAAATATGGTGGAAAAAAATTCATAGACAGTATTTTCAGCGAAATTGTTGAAAACCGTATGAAGCTAGGTGAACCCGCTTCCCCCGCCGCGCCGGGAGGGAGTCCGACCCAAATACCAACCAAACCTCCCGGAAAAAGCCCTCTTACCAACCCCCTTGAGAGTGGATCAATTGTTCCCGATTCCCAGAACGGTGATAGGATCATTATCAATATTGCGGGATTGAAACTTGTCAAAAACGACGAGGGATTTATTGAGGTTAATAGTGAAAACATTGCCTCCGCCGGATTTGATCAGGCCGATTTGGTTGCCCAATTTGTAAAAAGCGATGGGGTCGCGGCAGAAGCGGCAAAAGATGCTTATATCGGAATGTTGAACCAGGGAGTCGGGTATGGTGTGTATACCGATAGGGTGACTAACGGGAAAGTTTATTTTGAATTATCTCAAGGTGAGGAAACCGGCGGTGGCGGAAGTAAACCAATGTTCAGGCTTATATTTGCGGGGATTGACGGAGTAGCTAATGTCATTGCTAGCGGAAGCTATGACGAAATTGACCAAAAAATTAAAGACGAAGCCTTTTCGAAATTTCAAACGATCCAAAAATACGGTTATGACCCCACCGTCTTACAATTGATTAACACTCATTCAGCAAGTAATTATGTTCCTTATTCCCAGTTGCCGCAGGAGTCGAAAGCGGTATACGAGCGTAATTATCAAAACTGTGTTGATCTCAGTTTACCGCAGGGAACGGAAGGTTTTTGTGAGACGCCGGAAGCAATTTACAAAAAAGAATATCCGAATTTGATAACACCAAATTATCGGCCGTTTGAATCTCTGACTGTCGACGAGAAAGCAAAATATATTTTTACGGCCGAAGAAGAATACGATCGGGGTTGCGGAGAGCGCGACGCGGCAATTAAAGCGGTGGTGGGTGGTCTGATAGGCGGTTTCATTGGGGATAAATATTTTGGTCAATGTTTGGATGCCGAAACCCGGTATTATCTTGAGCAAGAAAAGGAAAACCCCATTATAAGACCAGATACAAACACTTCTTTGGCGGACAATGTTAAAGCGGTAAAAAATGCTTACACCTTCATCTCATCGTATTGTGGAACAGATCCGAGTAAATGGGACAGTGATTGCCAGATTGCTTTTAAAGCAAAGGTCGAGGGGCAAATAAGGGCCGATCAAACCATTATTACAACCGTATTTGGCAATGCAGGAATTATGGGGGCGACAATTGTGGCCACCGCCTTTTTTCCTCAATTGGGGTTGCCAGCGGTGGCGGGATGGTTGTTCGAGGGTGCGGCCATTTTACCATCGACCTATATCGGGACAATGGGTACCCGTTCCCAAATGGAAATAGCTGCGACTGAACTGGACAAAATGTTTGGGATTGGAGCCTCAACCCCAATTTACCAATTTGACGCTGTCAAATTAAGATCAATAACAGATTTGGTGGCTGATTGGGAAGAGAAGGAAAAAAGCTTGCCCGAGTCGTTGGATAAACCGTACCAAACCAATCTGAGCAAAGGGATCGCGTATTACTATGGCAAATTTGGAGGAAAGGAAAATCTTGATAAATACTATCGAGCCTATCTTGAATATACTCAATCGCAGGAAAGCGGAGAAGTGGGGATTGAATATATTGACAGCCTCCTAGGGACTGATGAGGAAAAAGCTTTGAAAGAAGCAAAAAATATTTTGGGGGTATATAATACTTTTTTTCTGAAAGGGGATGCTCCCAATTTAATTATTGATGAAAATAACGAAAATGATAATACTTGGGCAAAATTTAAATTTTTGCAGTTTCTTGATAAACTGGCAAATTCAGCTAAGGAAGAAGTAAATTATTCTGCGATTGGCAAAGTTTTTGAAGAGGTAAACGGTGTCCATAACGACGATGTTAGAAACCAAACTCTGTTCGCTGCAACACTGGGATTTGGATCAAGAGGATTGAACGCCCGGGTTTTAAGCACGGAACTAAAAGCCGCGCAACGCCTGGCGGTTAAAGAAGCCACATCCACTTGGAATATAGTTGATGATGCTATTAAAACAGAATTATTAACCCCGCAATCACTAACTTTAAGTCGCCAAGCCAAGGGGATTTCGGTTGTGGAACCAACCAGAGTAATCTTTAATTCCGAGGTTGATGTTTCTGCTTATCCGAGTGCAAAGGCCTTAAAAACCGGTGAAGTTTTGGTTGATTTGGCGGACGTAGTTGATCGAATTGAAACATTAAGACCCAATATTCTTGGAGTGGTAACAACTGCGGATAGTTTAGCGGCCCAAAAGGCGGTTAGTCGTGCTGTCGGAAATGATTGGTTTCGAGAAGTTTTTACCGGCCGATGGTCGCAGAGCAAGGAAAATATCGACAGACTGGTGCAGATGGGAGGGCGCTTTTTTTTGAGTGAAGCCGGGGAACTAAATGATTTACTTCCAGCACCAAGAATAAGAATAAATGGGAAAATTGCCGTTGCCCCGCCTAAGATCGTGCTATCAGCTCCGACCGGTCGAAACACAACAAATATTATAGGGAAAATATTTCAGCCAATTTCTGATTCAGTAGCGTTTTTACGTAATAATAACCCTGTTGTTGAAGTTAGACCGTCTGGAACCTCAAATGTTTTTTCTGATGTTGTAGATGTGGTCGCTGGAGGATTAGAAAGCGTTGGCGTTAGAGTTACACCTAGGGCCGTGAAACCAGCAACACAGTTAAGGGAAGAAACTTCTGCCCCCGCGGCGCCAGCAAGGACTAGCCCTTCTGTGGTTGTTAGAGCAACAGACTCAAGGAGTGTGACAATAAAAACCCCTGATGGAATAGATTTAGAAGTTAAAACAACACGAAATAGTCCCAATTTGCATCTCATAAATAATGGAACTGGTGATATCAGGATAATTTATGCATACGATGGTGACGAAGTTGTTTTGAAACCGGGTCCTGATTATGAGGGCTTGCCTGTTTATGCTCCAGGTTCTTCTACTGATCCCAACTTAGATGGGGACGTTTTAGTTATTGGGCGTGGGGCTGATGAGGTAAAATTAAAATATTTAGGATTAACAGATAATGTCCCACGATGGGAAGT
>CAYSID010000032.1:0-5526 GCA_964431075.1 uncultured Gammaproteobacteria bacterium | reverse complement strand
ACGTGATTTTTCACCGGGTAATTAAAAATTTTATGATTCAGGGCGGGGATCCGACCGGGACGGGAATGGGCGGTCCGGGATATAAATTTGACGACGAGCCGTTTACCGGCAAATATCTTCGCGGGACTGTGGCGATGGCTAATTCCGGCCCCAACACCAATGGTTCCCAATTTTTTATCATGCATAAAGATTATCCCCTGCCGCCAAACTACACCATTTTTGGCCATGTCACCTCCGGTTTGGACGTCGTGGATAAAATTGCCGAAGCTGAAACCGGCTCCAATGATCGCCCAATAAATCCGGTCAAAATAATTTCCACAGAAATTGTTGAGAAATAAACCCCGTCATTCCGGCCGCATCCGGAATCATTTTTATATTGTCAATACCCTCTATCTACTCCAATTTACGATCGTTAAATTAGGTCGGGTTTAGGCCTATAATTTTTCTACTTGACTTTTGAAGCAGAGAGAGAGAATACTCCAAATGGCAGAAAACATTTTCCCAAATGACCACCCTATTTATTTTGCAAGTGTTAACACGGAAATAAAACAAATTTCTGGTCTACCCAAAGGATTCCAATATCGATTGAAGACCGATGGAGCTGTTGCTTTTTTGCATCACCAAAAATGCGATTCTGTTTTTGCCGCTCCAACCGATGCTACTCAAGTTGTCCAAGCCGCAAATAGTCATGTTTGTCTCCGTTAAAAAGTTGTAAAATCCCCTTATGAACCTTGCGATAAAGATGCGGCCGGAGAAATTAAAGGATTTCGTGGGGCAGGAGCATTTGGTGGGACCGGGGAAAATCATCAACCGGATGATTGCGTCAGGGAATTTATATTCCATTATTTTTTGGGGGCCGCCGGGAACGGGTAAAACTACGCTTGCTCGAATCATCGCGAACGAATCTCATGCGAATTTCCACGAATTATCAGCGGTTAATACGGGAAAGGCAGACCTCGCGGAGATTATTAAAGACGCCAAAACTAAAAAGACGATTTTGTTTATTGATGAAATTCACCGGTGGAATAAGGCTCAACAGGACGCGCTGTTACCCCATGTTGAATCGGGCTTAATTATTTTATTCGGAGCCACAACGGAAAACCCGTCTTTCGAGGTTATCGCCCCCCTTTTATCCCGATGTAGAGTGCTTGTCTTGCAATCCCTAAATTTAAAACAATTAAAAATTATTTTAAATAACGGCCTTAGAATTTTGAAGAAAAAATTGGATAAAGAGTCAGAAGAATTATTAATAAGATTGTCCGGGGGAGATGCTCGCATCATGCTTAATGCCCTAGAAATTTGCGCCGAATATAAAACCATTAATGTTGATATTGTTAAGGAAGTTTTTCAAACTAAAACGGCGGGGATTTATGACAAAAAAGCCGATGAACACTACAACACCATTTCTGCCTTTATCAAATCCGTCCGCGGCTCCGATCCGGACGCCGCACTTTACTATCTGTGCCGGATGCTGAATCTCGGTGAAGATCCAAAATTTATTGCCCGGCGCTTAATTATTTTGGCCTCGGAAGATATTGGTCTTGCCGATCGCGGAGCTTTAATTCAAGCCAATGAAGCCTTTGAGGCCGTAATAAAAATTGGTCTGCCGGAAGCGGCCTTGACTTTAGCCCATGTTACCCTTTATTTAGCTTTGGCTCCTAAATCCCGCGCCGTGGCCGACGCTCTCGGCAAAGCTCAACAGGCCGTCACCGATTATCCCAATGAACCGATCCCCCTACATCTTCGCAACACTCCAACCAAACTGATGAAAAAACTTGGTTATGCCAAAAATTACACTTGGAGTAATTCCCACGTTGGCCCTCAATCTAACTTGCCATTTCTCCCCGAAAAACTAAAAATCTTGAAGTTTTTTGAAAAATAACTAAAGACTGTTTTCTAAGATAGCCGCGGAAAGATTTTTGTAGTTGGGGTTTGGAAGGACGCTGACTTTACCCACCTCTTTGACGATGTAATAAGCCAAGCCGTGAAGCCGGGCCACGGCTTCGTAATCCTCGGGAGAATGCGGTTCAATCCGGTCGTCATAAGTTATCAGCGGCTCATCGCCAACATTTATTAAGGCATGGCCAAAATCACCGGACACTTTAACTGCTTTTCCAACCTCAAGCCGCATGACTTGAACTTCGCCGACAGTTTCCGGAACAAATTTTCCGTTTTCAAAATGTTTTTTTTGCAAAATTAAAACTCCCTTTCCGGAAACAACTACATAATTTTCGTCATTGACCGGGTTGAGATGATAATGGCCAAAAGTCTTCGTAAACTCGCCGTTATAATCCCCCGCAGGAATAACCGTCATATTCTGCCATTTTTCGGACACTCCTTTAAACACCCAGTAAGCCGGATCAGGCCCGACGGCATTTGGGTCTTTGAGGACAAACTTCATTTCCTCTAAACTCTTTACAATTGTTAATTTCATTTGTTTTTATTATACATATTTCCTCATGTCATTGCGAGTCGTACGAAGCAATCTTTTTTCGCCGTTCTAGCAACTCCTATTATGTATTATGACAACGCTTTGTTTACCTATATTTACGATCGTCATTTCAGGTTGAATTTGGTTGGGGTTTACTGGGTAGTATTTTGGTAAAAAACATTCCTCCAAACATTCGCAATGGTTGTCATATTTATCCCGAAGGTCATCAATACGATAAAGTTACGGCAAAATAAAGGTCGCTTATCCCTCGACTTCGCTTGGGATCGCAACGACAACCAAGCCACATTTTTGGGCGAGTCTTGCCATTGTACAAAAAATAAAAATAAAAATACAGGGATTGAATGAGAACCTATAATAAAAGAGGCTGGGATCATGGGTTCCGAGTTTTTAATAAAACTTCGGCAAATTTATGATCCTGTAAAAAGACGTTTCCACCACGATTTATTTGAACAACCACCAAAATTAACAGATGAGCAGCTTCGGCAAATTGAAACTAAAAACAGGTTGATTGAAAATTTAACAAGGCCCCCAAAAAAAAGAATTACAACAAGAAGAGGGAGGGTAATCACCAGAATTAATTAAAAAGTGGGCAGTGGGGGCAGACGGGAGGAGAAGAGACACAGAAGACGTTACGGCCGGATTTTATTTTTTTAACCAGCCCCGCTTTGGCTAACTCATTAACATGAAACGTCACCGTCGGCTGGCGCAAGCCGGTCAGACGCGCCAAAGCAGAAATATCTACCTTTTTATCCCGCACCGCCATAAATATCTTTAGTCTGGCAGGAGTTCCGACAGTTTTAAAACACCCGGCACAGGCGTCTCTCATTAACTGATGTTACCACAAACGTTAAGAAGCAAGAAGAGGATGTAAATACTAAGAAGAACCGCCCCCTCCCGCCGAGTGATGTTTTGCCCGGAACTGGAGAAATAATAAAAAAGAAAAATTGCCCCGAAAATAAAAATCGATTGGACGAAAAAGTTGGCGGGAATAATCACCGTCCTGCGGTTTAGCATGGTAAGACCACCCATTACCACGGTGTTAGCAACCGCCGATCCGAGAAAATCGCCGAAAGCGATATCCTTTCGGCCTGAAACCGCGGCCCGCAGAACCAGAGAAATTTCCGGCAAATTAGTTCCCAACCCCATAACGATAAAACTTATAACAAACGGGGAAATATTTAAAAACCGAGCAAATTCTACCGTTTTATCAACCAAAAAATAACTGGAGATGGCCACCAAGCAAACTCCAATAATTATTTTTAGGGCATCTTTTAGCCAGTGAAAATTTTTGGGGGTATCTAGATGTTGATGTTCATACTGTCGATGTTCCAAAATATAAAACAAAAGAACGTAAAAACCGATCATTACTAAAGCCTCCAAAAGTGCAATCCGACTGTCCAATAATAACAGGACAGGTAAAATTATTACCAATAAAGTAATTAATAAATGTTTTTTGTCTAATTCATGTTTCAAAGACAGTCCATTACCAAGAACGGCTAGAAGAGGAATCACAAAAATAAAAAGGGTTAAAGTTCCCCCCAAAAGATCACCGGCAAAAACTTCCGGCGTGCCTTTGATAACGGAGTTGATCCCCACCGTAATTTCCGGAATCGAAGTCAACACCCCCAAAACAAAAAAAGAAATAGAGAACGCAGAGATTCTCAAGCGGTGGGCCAGTTTAGAAACGGAATCAACAATCAATTCGGCACCTTTCCAAATCAGAAAAAAGGACACCAAATAAACCAAAAAACTCATGAATAAGTTATACCAGATTTTGTGTTATCTAGTAACGGAGATCTCCGTAGTTCCCGCCGGCTCGACAGTCAGATCAGCGTTGGGAGCAATAACCGTCACCCGTCGATTCGTCGGATCAGTGGCCGACCCGTAAACCACCTGGTAGCCGGTATCATACGAAGCTCCGCAACTGGCAATCGGCTGGCTATTAAGACTTGGGTCCACCGGCAAAGTCGAAAGGTAGGTCGGCATCAAATCATCACAGAGATCTCCGGCCGCAGAGGCGTCGGAGATATTAACCACGACTCCCGGAGACCCGACTAACCCTCCGGGCAAGGCCCCCCTGTTATCCGCCCCAAACTGATGAATGGCGTTCAACAGAGCATTGACATCAGACCGCCTCTTGGTGTTATTCGCCTGGGCAAACTGCCGCCCGGGATTGATGGCAATAAGAACAATCGTCAGAAGAACAGCCAAGATCCCGATAACAACAAGAAGTTCTATAAGGGTAAAACCTCGTCGGGCAGATTTCATGCGATCAGTGTAAAACACTTCCTAAAACCTTGTCAAGGGGCAGTTTTGAGCTGATCCCGGCCAATAGTAAACAGAATATCCGCATCGGCCGTGGCTGTTTGCGTAACCGTCATTGCCGGATAGTGATTCTTTAATTTATTGACAACAGACTCCAAAATGTCCTCCGGAACTATCGGCGTGTAAACCAAAACCGAACTTTGCGCCGAACCGGCGGCATTCCCTACCGCAATTTCTCTAAAGCCCAAAATTCTAAAAATTTCCCTGGCGTCACCGGCCGCCCCATTTTTTCCCGAAGCGTTAAGAATTTTAAGCCGCAAACTCTCTGTCGCTATTTTTGGCAATTCCGCAACCTCTTTTTTTGCCACGGGAAGAGTTACGGGGGCAACCGCGGCCGGCTTTTCAACCGGTTTCCGGTTTATCCCGAACGGATCAGCCAGTATTACTAAAAAAACCAATCCCCCGAGCAATAAAGCAAGAATCCCCAGCATCACCAACAGCCGTCTGTTATCTTTTTTTGCAAACTGATCGTTTTCCGCTCCCGGAAAATCTATCTGGCCGGATAGGGAAAACTGTTTTGCCAGACCGATTTTGGAAAAAACCGCCTTACTAAAAGCTTCACCGTCAATCATGGTAAGAGGAACAGTTGCTTCGGCCCTAAAACCGAGTTTCTCAAACCCCGCCTCAATTATTTCGTAGTAGTCCCTGTTGACGGCATAAAGCTTAAAACCCTTCCCCAGAGGGTAAGTCTTAGACCTGACGTTTTCAAAAGGCACCAGGTCTAAAAACTTTTTGACCTCCTCTTTTTT
>CAYSID010000031.1:0-5529 GCA_964431075.1 uncultured Gammaproteobacteria bacterium | reverse complement strand
ACAGTCGTGTTGTAAATCACCCCAATGTAAGCCTTGGAGTCATGTCCGGCGATAAAACTGCGGTTGCCTTTTCCCCCGTGTTTAGCATCCCCATCACCCGAAAATTTTATTTGGCCGTTTAGCAACAACAAAGGAAAGTTGGATAAAACCGCGTCCACATCGGTAGCCCGCCCCCAATCGGAGGCCCGTTCCATAAACCGCACGGTGTTGCCGT
Organism: uncultured Gammaproteobacteria bacterium; assembly: GCA_964431075.1. GTDB lineage: Bacteria > Patescibacteriota > Microgenomatia > JAMCZE01 > JAMCZE01 > CAYHSW01. Next base: position 5,315 of record CAYSID010000031.1, on the reverse strand, counting down.
AAAAGGCCACCGCCGGATTAGTAGAATAAACATTATTATCCGAATTAAAATATTTTTTATTTTTATTCATTACCAATAAATCAAATGAGTTAGTTTTTCCGGCACAGGAGGGGTACGAGGCAGGGCAAAAATAAGTGCCGTTGATACCGGCGTACCCCCCGGCCCGGGCGACCATCTCGGCCAGAGGAAGTACCGGGCAATTATCCCGGCAATCCCCTTCCGAGGCCGTCTCTACAACTACCCGCGTTGAGTTTAAATCGGCGCTGACAATGTCTACGGTAAACCCGTTTACCACCTGCCTTCGATACCCGTTGTCTGGAGGGGTGTTTATGACCGGGACAGCAACCAATCCCTCACGCTTAACCGCCAACCCCTTTTCCCTCTCAATTTTTATTAAAGCCGAAAAACTGGCGAGTTTAGCTTCGGCCGAGGATGGAAACAAATCAGCTAAGTCCGCCAAAATCGCCGCAAACTCTTTGTCGAATTTATTGGTGTTTAAATCTTGGTAACTTTCAAAATTTTTAATCGTAGATTTCAAAACCGCTTCATTGGTCGCGATTCTGTTTTTCAAATCAAGATTTATCAGTCGTTGGTCCTCGGTTAAAAGTTTTTCTTTTTCAGTTCTCAGCTCTTTATTCTCAATTCTCAACTGCCTTGTTATTTGTGACACCCGATCAAAGTAGATATAACCATTAAATAATAGAGCCAAAAGGGTAAGAATTGTTAAAAAAAGAATTTTATTCACAAGGTTAGTTTAGCATAAGTTGCTTAAGTTGCTTAAGTATCTTATTATCAATTAATGTTTCCAAAACATAAATATCTTCTGACCTATCGTTATTCTGAAATTATTCATGATTTGACAGTTTATTTTTGCAACCGGTTTTTAACCGAATTTGATTTCCGAAGAACACGGGAGCAAATGATACAAGCGGCGCGTTCCGGTAAGCAGAACATTGTTGAAGGTATCGGCCAATCAACGGCTTCAAAAAAAGGAGAGATTAAGCTTTTGAATGTCGCTAAGGCTTCGCTTGAAGAATTAACAACGGATTACGAAGATTTTCTAAGGCAAAGAAATTTACCGATTTATGCAAAAACGGACTCGAAGGTCTCGAAATTCCGCCTTGATTGTTACCGCTTAAGTGACATAAGAAACTTAAATGACTCGGGAGAATTTATCGAAAAACCAATTTTGCCGGCAACGGCGGTTGAGGCCGGTAATTTTCTTTTGACCCTTTGCCATTTGACAACTTATTTATTATTAAAACAAATCGCCGCGGCGGAGCAAAAGTTTTTAACCGAAGGTGGTTATACCGAAAATTTGTGGAAAAGGAGAGAAAATTTTAGGAAGGGGTTAGATTAACCGTAAATCAAATCCTCATCAACTCGTTTATACTGGTGAATCTCGTTTTTATGAAACCACAACTCAATTTCAAACGCGGCCTCCTCGGCGTTGCCCGAAGCGTGAACCAGATTGCGGGCCGACCGCCGGTGGTCATTGGCAATATCGGTTGAGTCCACAGAATAATCCCCCCTGATTGTTCCCGCCGCTGCGGCTTCGGGATAGGTGTGACCGACCATCTTTCTGACCACGGTGATAGCGTGGGGCCCTTCCAAAACCATGGCCACCACCGGCCCGGAGGTCAAATAATCCACCAGCCAATCGCAAACCTTAAGCCCGATCTCCCGCGGATCGGCTGTTCCAATCTTTTCCCCCGGGTCTTGTCCGTAGTTTTTGTAAGCCTCAAGCGTCTTCTCACCGACTTTTTTAACCCATTCTTCGCGAGTGGTGGGATAATGTTTTCGTACCATCGCTTCATCCACCCAAACCATTTTCATCGCCACAATTTTTAATCCCACTTTCTCAAACCGGGAAATAATTTCGCCAACAAGGCCTCTTTTGACTCCATCCGGTTTAACTAAAACGACAGTTCTTTCCATTCTTTTTCCTTAAACGGCCCTATTATGGCAAGATTTAAATTATTATTCAAGAAGATATTTTTGGCCACTCGCTGGATATCCTCGCCGGTCACGGCGTCGACGCGGGCCAAAACCTCCTCGGGCGTTTCGATTTTATTTTCTAATAATTCCTGGTTGGCATAAAACGCCGCGTTTCTAAAGCTGTCCTCAAGCCCCAAAACCATTTTGCCTCTCCAAAAATCCTTTGCCCGCCGAAGCTCATCGAGCGTAGGAGGGTTGGCTCGAAGTTTATTAAACTCATCAAGAATTACTTTTATTGCGTCCTCAACCGCATTTATCCGCAACCCCGCCTGCGTCACAAAATAACCGATGTCCGCAAATTCTTCGGAGGCAGCGGAAATATGATAAGCCAGCCCCCGCTTCTCCCGAATTTCCAAAAATAATCTGGAGGACATGTTGCCGCCCAAAATGGTGGTCAATAAGGCCAACACATACCGATCCGGATGGCTTATATTATAGCCCCGCACTCCCAAACATAGATGGGCCTGGTCGGTCCTTTTGTAATGAACCGATGCTTTCGGCGCCTCCTGATTGTTCTTATATTTTTCAAAATTATTTTCCGTCCCGGCATTTATTTTTTCAAAAAAATCCTGTATTCCTGAATTCCCATCTTTTTGTATTCCTCCTCCGATTCCAATCACCATATTTTTCCCCACATATTTATTTTTAATATAATTCAGAACCTGTTGGCGGGAAATTTTGGCTACCGTTTCCTTAGTTCCGGATATCCGCCAGCCCATGGGACAATCGCCAAATAACAGCTCTTCGTAAAGCTCCATAACCCGGTATGACGGCTGGTCTTCAGTCTGGTTTATCTCCTCAATAATTACTCCTTTTTCTTTTTCCATCTCTGCCGGATCAATTAAAGAATTTAAAATCATATCCGAGAGAACATCGGTAATAAGGTCAAGATGCTCCGAAGCGGCTTTGATATAAAAGCCGGTGTGGTCTTTGCCGGTAAAGGCGTTAAAACTGCCGCCGATGCCGTCAATCAAGGAAGTAATCGCCAGCGAGGACGGGCGGCTTTTGGTGCCCTTGAAAGCCATGTGTTCCAGAAAATGGGAGATGCCGTTGGTTTCTTTGGTTTCATACCGCGAACCGGTTTTGACCAGAACCAAAACCGCCACGCTTTTGACTTGGGGCATGGGGACACTTACTACTCTAATTCCATTTGTCAAAATCGTTTTAGAAAACATTGGGGAATTATAACACAAAGACAACTAGTCAATTTTTGGTATTGACAATCCCGAAAATGGACTTATAATGGGAGTATGTATCCCCGATTAATCAGTCCTCCCGCTCAAAAAAGTTTTTTCCTCTTCGGCCCGCGGGGAACGGGTAAAACCACGTGGGTCAGGAAAAATTTTCCCCAGGCAACCTATATTGACCTTTTAGACGAAAAAGTTTATGGGCAATTACTTGCCCGCCCCGACGAGCTGTCAGCTTTTATCCGAGAAAATTTTACCGATTGGGTGGTAATTGATGAAGTTCAGCGCGTCCCTGCAATTTTAAACGAAGTCCACAGGCTTATTGAAAATAACCGTTATAAATTTATTCTAACCGGATCGTCAGCCCGAAAATTACGCCGGGGAGGAGTAAATTTGCTGGGCGGCCGGGCGGTCACATACTACATGCATCCGCTAACCGCCGTGGAAATCGGCAAAGATTTTTTATTAGACGAGGCTCTAAAATACGGAACGCTGCCCTCGGTGTTCTCGGAAGAAAATAAAGATAAATACCTTGCCGGTTACGTTAATAATTATCTGCAACAGGAAGTTATCCTCGAGGGAATCAGCCGGAATATTGGCACTTTTGCCCGATTTTTACAAACCGCAAGCTTTAGTCAGGGGTCAGTCTTGAATGTCTCGCAGGTTGCCCAAGAAACAATGACTGATCGCAAGACGGTAGAAAATTATTTTTGCGCCCTCGAGGATTTACTTGTTAGTACTCGCTTGCCGGTGTTTTCCAAAGGCGCCAAAAGAAAGCTGGTCACTCATAACAAATTTTATTTCTTTGACGCCGGCATTTATCGGGCCATAAGGCCAACAGGGCCGTTTGACAGCCCCGAGATGATTAGCGGGGTTGCTTTGGAGAGTTTATTTTTTCAGAATCTGAAAGCTGTGAATGATTATTTAGACTTAAAATACGAACTAAATTATTTCCGGACAGTGTCCGGAGCGGAAGTGGATTTTGTTTGTTACGGAGAAAGGGGGATCAAAGCTTTTGAAATAAAAAGCTCTAAAAATTTCCTGCGTTCCGATCTTCGAAGTCTGCAGACCTTCTTGGAAGACTACCCTATCGCCAAAGGCTATTTAATTTACGGCGGCCACAAAAGGATGTATTATAAAAATATCGAGATTATCCCGGCCAAAGAAGCCCTCCTCACCCTGCCGGAAATTCTGGGGTGATTTCCGAAAATAAAACCGTTCAGAAAACATTGGGAAGATATAACAGAATCAAGACATTTTTACGCGGAGTTCCTTAATCCTAGCTTCGTTATTTAAATGTATTGCAAAATATAAACTAAAAGCCTCCTGGATTGTTAAACCTTTTTGGATCCAATTCCACAACATCCCCTCAACTTGGGCTGTATTTGAAGCCACCTGTCGACTGCTTACTTTACCGTCTAAGGCCGCTCGTTGTTCTGAATCTAATGGGATATTACTCATGCGAGGATTATACCAAATCCCGTCAAGGGTTTATTTTCTATTGGGTTTGGGGGTTGAGGTCCGGTTTGGAGCGGCAAAAGTTTGCGCCGCCGGGACCAATGGGGCAACCGCAGTCCCCAAATTTCTCCATTGCTGAAGTAATTCCGGAGTAGCCGTGGCGGTAATTCTTGGACCATTCGGTACATTCCGCGGTGGTTCAACCTCTTTACCACCACAAGAACCACATCCTGCAAGCCCGGCAACCACCAAAGAACAAATAAAAAACTCCCTTAATATTCCCATAATGGAATTAATTATACACTATAAGCCGTTAATTGTCAAGGGTGGGATTACGAAATTTGTTTATTAAGTAGAACAGAAGTTTTTCCCCGCCGGCGGAAAGTTCCGCTTCCATTTCCGCCACCACTTGGTTAACGCCCGTTTCCGACAAACCTTTAGCCCGCAGAACGGAAGCCACCCGGCCGTAAACTCGTTTTCCCTCCGGATCAAAATAGTCTAAAAGCCACTCTTTTAATCCATCCCCGGCCTTCTCCCAAGAAAATCCCAACATGTGATCCGACGCGGCATCCAAAGTCTCCCGCCACAACCCTTCCCTTAAACGGTTCAGATTTTCTTCGTTTTCAGGATTAATTTCTCCCAGCTTATCATGACTTAAAATAGTCATTTCCG
>CAYSID010000030.1:0-5596 GCA_964431075.1 uncultured Gammaproteobacteria bacterium | reverse complement strand
CGGACGGAACGCGGCGGCGGCCCACGTCGAACTCGCGGAGCGCCTCCTCCGCAGCGCGCGCGGACTCGACGGGTTCTGGCTCTTCCCGTCGGACGGCTCGGTCGAGGACCCGGGCGCCTACGCGGCGGAACTGCGCGCGCGGCTTTCCCGCTCGCCCGCGAAGTTGGGCCTCGTGTGGAACGGCGGGGGCTCCCCCGCGCGCGAGATCTCGTGTGGGGCCTCGCGGGAGATCTTCGAAACGGCCGGAATCCGACCGCTCTTCCTCTACGACGCCTTCCCGTGGAACGAACCGGAACGCGCCCTGGTGACCGCCTTCCCCCTCGGCCCTCTGCGAGGACGCCCGGTCGCCCTCCGCGCCGATCTGTCGGGATACGCCGCCGCCGCGCTCGAGGTCGGCGGAGCGGAGCGGCTGTCGCTCCTGACGGTCGCACGCTGGTTGACCGGCGCTCCGTACCAGCCGGACACCGCGGAACGTTCCGCCGTCGACGGGCTCGCGGGGGACGATCCCGAGGCGAGGCGCGCGCTCGCGGTCCAGGCCGACGAGTGGGGGGGGTGGGTCGGAGACCCGGACTGGGTCTCGATCGGTGAGGTCACCCCCGAAGCGCTCGCGGAGCGGGTCTCCGACCCTGCCTTCGCGGCGTCCCTCGATTGGACCGTGCGCCGGTACCCGGAGCGGATCGCCGCGCTCGCGAAGATTCGGGACCCGATCTTCCGCGAGGACCTGCTCCGCATCATGGAGCGGCGTTACCGGATCGCCCGCGCCGTTCCCCTCTGCCTCGAATACGAGGCGCGCGCGCGCGTGGGACGGGAAGACGCTTTGGCCGTCCTCCGGAACCTCGAGACCGAACGCGGCCTCGCGCGTCGCGCCTCTCCGGACGCGGCCGGCGCTCTCGACCGGTTTCTCGTCGCCCGCGGAGTGCCGATCGGTCGCGCGGGATCAGCTCGAAACGGCGATCCCGCGCTCCGACCCCACGAGGAGCTCGCGGGACGGGAGGAGCGCCCGGAACAGCGCCCCTCCGCCCGGGGCCTCGTCGACCCAGATCGTGCCGCCGTGGGCTTCGATCGCGAGGCGGCAGAAGGTCAGGCCGAGCCCCCGGTTCCCGGAGATCCCGGCCTTTCGGAGCTCGAGCCGGGCGAACTTCTCGAAAATCCTCTCGCGGTGGGCCTCGGGAATCCCCGGCCCCTCGTCGGCGACCGCAATCTCGATCCCCTCGTCGCGCGGGCCGACGCGGACGACGACCTTCCCTCCCGCCGGGGTGTGCTCGACGGCGTTCGTGATCAGGTTTTCCACAACGCGGTGGAGGACGGAGAGGTCGGCGACGATCGGGCACGGGAGGTCGCTCGCCTCGACCTCGATCGTGACGTTCCGCGCGCGCGGTGGGATCGAGGTCCTCCGCGGCTCGGCGGACGAGCGGGATCGCGTCGGCGGAATCGGGCTGCAGTTTCAAGCGGCCCTCCTCGAGGCCGGCGACGTCGAGGAGGTCGAGGATCATCCGGTGCATCCGTCCGGCGGCCGACCGGCAGCGGCGGGAAAGCCGCCCGACCGTCTCGTCCTGCGACGAGCGTTCGAGGAGGTCGAGGTTCGCGAGGATCGCGGCGAGCGGGTTCTTGAGGTCGTGGACGAGGGTCTGCGCGAGCGTCTCCTTGAGCGCCTCGAGCTCCTCGAGGGCGAGGTTCCGGGCGGCGAGCCGGGCCCGGGCCTCTTCGAGCTCGACGATCAGCCCGCGAACCCGGAGCAGGGAGCGCACCTTGGCGAGGAACTCCTCTCGTCGGATCGGCTTCGCGAGATAGTCGTCGGCTCCTCCGTCGAGCCCCTCCACGCGGTGCGGCGTTCCGTCGAGGGCGGTGACGAGCACGACCTGCGTCAACCGCGTCGAACGGTCGAGCTTGAGCTGTCGGCAGACCTCGATGCCGGAGATGTCGGGCATCATCACGTCGAGGAAGACGATGTCGGGCGGTTGCGCCCGCGCCGCTTCGAGCGCGGATCGACCGTCCTCCGCCGTCCGGACCGCGTACCCCGCGGAGGTCAGATACTCCTCGAGGAGCTTCCGGTTCCGGGGATCGTCGTCGACGACCAGGAGGTCCCGGCCCGTCCCGGGGTTCGAACCGTCGTTCATGGGGCACTCTCCGCAACCGCGAGATAGGAACGGATCTGATCGGGGAAATCGGCGAGGCGGATCGGCTTCGCGATCGATCCGGTGAATCCGGCCTCGCGCATCCCGGCCTCCATCGCGTCGCCGAGATGGGCGGACAGGGCGACGATCCGCGCGGAGGCCGACGCCGGATGCGCGCGCAGACGGCGGGCGACCTCGAAGCCGTCGATCCCCGGGAGCCTGAGGTCGAGGAGGACGAGATCGGGGCGCTCGCGGACCGCGGCGTCGAATCCCGACTCCCCGGTCGGCGCCTCGAGGACTTCGTAACCGCGGGCGCGGAGGACGTTCCGTACGAGCTTGCGGCTGAAGGAGTCGTCCTCGATCACGAGGATCGTCGGACGCGCGCGCACCCCCGCGGCGGGCTCGGGGCTCGGAACTGGAGGCGGCGGATCGGGGAGGCCCGCCGGAGCCGTCGCTCTTGCGAGCGCAGCACCGGGGAAGCGGCAGCGGAAGACCGAGCCTTTCCCTTCCTCCGACCCGACGCCGACTTCGCCGCCGTGGAGCGCCACCATCCGCTTGACGAGGGCGAGGCCGAGGCCGGTCCCCTGGTACTTGCGGGAGTAGCTCCCGTCGACCTGGAAGAACTCCTCGAAGATCCGGTCGCGGACCGGCGCCGGGATCCCGATCCCGGTGTCGGCGACCTCGAGGGCGAAATCGGATCCCTCGACGCGGGCACGCAGGTCGACGCGCCCCCCCTCCGGGGTGAACTTCACCGCGTTGCTGAGGAGGTTCGCGACGATCTGGCGGAGCATCTTGGGATCGACCCGGACGAGGCCGAGGCCGGGGGCCGATTCCACCGTGAGACGGAGTCCCTTCCGCTCGGCGACGGATCGGACCATCCCCGCGGTCTCGCGGAGCACGGCGCGGGCGTCGACCGTCTCGAGCCTCGCCTCCATCCGTCCCGCCTCGATCTTCGAAAGGTCGAGGATGTCGTTGATCAGCTGGAGGAGGTGCTCCCCGCTATCGCGGATGTCTTGGAGGAAGCCGCGCTGACGCGGGGTCAGGTTGTCGAAGTCGGGACCGATCAGGAAGTCGGAGAAGCCGATCACCGCGTTGAGCGGCGTGCGAAGCTCGTGGGAGACGTTCGCGAGGAAGAGGCTCTTCGCGCGGCTTGCGTGCACGAGGCGGGTATTCGCCTCCTGAAGCCCGGCGTTCGCCTGTTCGAGCCGCTCGAGCGCTTCCGCCAGCTCCCGGGTCCGGTCGGCGACCTTCCGCTCGAGCGCCGCGTTGAGCGCCTCGACCTCCTCCACCCGGCGCTGCTGTTCTTCGAGGCGCGCGCGGTGCGACTTGTAGAACTCGACGAGGAGCCAGCCGGGCGGGAGCCCGAGCGCGAGACTCCACGGGCCGAGGTGCTCGAGTGCGAGGAGGAGGAGGGCGGCGAGCGTGACCCCGGTGAAGTAGGACGCCGCGGTCCAGAGGAACGACTCCCTCCACACGGAGAGCAGCGGCCGACGGCGCTCGATGGCGATCGCGAAGGTCACGAGGGAGGTGTTCAGGATGAAGAACAGCCCCGCCGCGCCGAGGAGGGGCGCGAGGCATTCGCCGAGACGACCGCTCGTCGTTCCCCCCGCGAACTCGTAGCCCCACCCGGCGACGACCGTCGCGAGGAGGACCGATCCGGCGTTGAAGGCGAGGCGCAGCCACAGGCGCCTCCGCGCCTGCGTCGCGAGCACCGCGGAGAGCCCTGCGGTCGCCACCACCGCGGCGGCGAAGGTGCCGCACGCCGCGTACGCGAGGAAGATGAACGGATGGGTGACGGTCAGTTCGGTTTTCTGCTTCGGGAAGCGGACGGGCCGGGCGCCCGCCAGCGCGGCGAGACCGGTGAGGAGCAGGACGAGCCAGGGGGAACAGACCGAACGCTGCCAGGCGCTCGCCGCGAGCGCGAGGACGCCGAATACGCTCACCGCGCACACGTACACGGTCAGGAGCGTGGGGGCCCGTGGATCCGGGGTTTCGTTCTCCAAGAAGTCCGTCCTCCGCGCACCGTTCCCTGGGGCTCCGTTTTGCAAGATCGGTTCCGCGGCCGTAACCGGAGACAACGGAGAGAAAAGGGCGGCGGACCGCCGGCCGCCGACACGGAGCGGCGGTCGAGCACGATCTCGTCAGCAGGCGATGTCAAACCACGTCACCCGTCCCTATAATCTGCGTCCGTCTCCGCGGAGGGCCGGCCGATGGGGGTCACGATCGAGGTTCGCTACGAGGGCGATCTCCACTGCACCGCGATCCACGGTCCGTCCGGGGACCGTCTCCCGACCGATGCGCCGGTCGACAACGAAGGGCGCGGGGAGCATTTCTCCCCGACCGACCTCGTCGCGACGGCACTCGGGACCTGCGTCCTCACCGTGATGGGGATCTCCGCGCGGCGGAACGGCTGGGAGATGCGCGGGGCGCACGCCACGGTGACGAAGGAGATGGGATCGACGCCGCGGCGGCACATCCGCCGGATCGAGTGCCGGATCGCTCTTCCGGCCGCCCTCGACGCGCGCGCTCGGGCGACGCTCTAGGCGACGGCGCGGGCGTGCCCCGTCACGGCGTCGTTGGGGCCGCTGACGGAAGTCGACGTGACCTTCGACTACCGGCTCTGAGCGCGGAGCGCTGCGAGGACCTCGTCGTGGAGGAGACCGTTCGACGCGACGGCTCTCCCCGTCGCGAGGTCGGTTCCCCCGTCGAAGTCGGTGAAGCGCCCGCCCGCCTCCTCGACCAGGACGCGCAGGGCGGCGAGGTCCCACTCGCGCACCCCCGCCTCGATCCACACTTCGGCGCGGCCGTCGAGGAGCATCGCGCAGCCGGCGAGATCGCCGTAGCAGCGGGTCGAGGCGGCGCGGGACACGAGGCGTCGGATCGCGTCTCCCCAGGAAGGGGCGAGGAGCCGGCCGAGCTCCCCGAGGCTCAACGTCGCGTCCTCCCAGCGCGAGCGGGCGGAAACGCGGAGCCTCTGCGTGCCCCTCCAGCACCCTTCCCCCCGGGCGGCCCAGTAGACTTGGCCGAGGGCGGGGAGCGCGATCGCCCCCGCGAGGATCTCCCCTTCGCGCTCGTAGGCGACCATCGGTCCCCAAAACGAGCCGCCGCGGGAGAAGCCGCGGGTCCCGTCGAGCGGGTCGACGATCCAGCGACCCGGTCCCTTCCCCGTCGCCGTTCCCGACTCCTCCGCGAGGATGGACGCATCGGGATCGGCCTCGCGGACGATCGCGAGGATCGCGCGTTCGGCGTTCCGGTCCGCGAGGGTGACGGGGGAGCCGTCGGGTTTCGTCTCGAGGCCGATGTCGCCGCGGAACACGGCCATCGCCTCCGCTCCCGCAGCCTCGACGGCGCGGCGGGCGGCGAATCCGAGCGACCTCGGGTCCGGCGAGGGCGTCATGCGGGTCCCGATCGACCTCCGCGAAAGACGATGGCGTCCCCAACGGGATTCGAACCCGTGTCGCCACCTTGAAAGGGTGGTGTCC
>CAYSID010000029.1:0-5677 GCA_964431075.1 uncultured Gammaproteobacteria bacterium | reverse complement strand
CAACTACCAGATATATTTAGAACAAACTGTTTTTAAAAGAACTGTCCAATTTACCGGCGCCCCCATGATAAGCTACAAACTCTTTAAAATCAAATGGTTCAATATTAAAAGTAAGTGTTCGCCCAGTTAAAAAGGCCCCTTTGGATAAAATTTTTGTCGAGGCTGACCCGGAAATAAACACTTTAATGTTTTCAAAATCAATTATAGCTTTGGCCTCCTGCTCCCAAGTTGGAGAAAATTGAACCTCGTCCAAAAATAAATAGAGTTTTTCTTCTCTTTTTAGACCGTGAACCGTTCTAATTTCTTCGATTAGTTCTAAAATCTTCGTTCCACTAAGACTTGGGTGGTCAAGCGGTAAATATATTAATGTCTTTGGGGCAATTTTTTGGTCAAGAAGCTGACGAATTAGCTGATGAAGTAAAACTGTTTTTCCAACCCGCCGACTCCCCACAATCAAAATCGCCTGTTTGCTGGAAATATTTTTGTTTAATTGGCTTAAATACCGGTCGCGAGTAGTCCCAGTAAAAAACTCTTTGCGCTCCCACCAAGGATTAAACAGGTACAAGATATCACTCATACAAACATGATATCGCCATTCGCCGATTTTGTCAATAACCGGCGAATATAATTCGCCGCTTACAAAAACCTAAACGTCCCGAGGATCTGATTAGTAATTTGTCGATAATCATGTTGGAGATTGTCATTCGGCTGTGTTTGGTAGATAAGAAATGCTCTTGAATTATTGACAACAACTGTTTGGGTATAACCTGACATACAATTAGTCACATCATAAGATAAAGCAGGGATATTACCTACGATTACACTTCTGTTGGTAGATATTATCGGATTACTGCAGGCCTCTTTAATTTGAGATCTGAATTTATTTATCGTTTCTTCAATCGGCCCTGTTCCAATAAACGAGCCGTAAGTTACACTAAAAATATATCCATCACTCAAATCAGTATTGGGCTTGTTAGCACCAGATTTAATATATGTGACAGAAACTTCTTGTGATTGCATTTCTGAACCTTGCTCATTTAAAATTGCTTCAAGGGGATACTCAAAAGAAAAATATCTACCCGTGTATGTTTTCCAATTTTCCGTTTCATCTCTAGTAATTGGCGTTGGAGGTGGCGATGTGTCCTGAGCGAAGTCGGAGGATTTTTGCAGTTTTTGGTTTTGGAGGAAAAAATAGCTGGCGGAAGCGAGAGCAATAACAACAATTAGTGAAGGAATAATTACCAAAACATTGCCTTTTTGAGAATTCATGTTGACAATAGTAATGGTTCGTTGGGTTTAGCTCCGAAAACTTTCGGCCACCAATGAGCCAAATTTAATTCGCTGGGGAATAACCCAATAACCTCCAAGCCAATTGGCTGGCCAGTTTTATTTTTTACAATCACGTCGTTGCTCGACGGGTCATCCGTTTCCTCGGATGAAAAGGCTTGCTTGTTATCATCCCACCACAAATTCATGGTGTTAGCAATCGGATCAATAAAAACTTTTATTTTGGCCATAATTTTTTCCCTTTCATCTTCGGTTTTGTCGTCTGATACGCCGTTACCAAAAATCCGTCTCCGTTTAAATGTTTCGTTACCACAATCAAAGTAAAATCTGAATATTTTCGAAACTGAATTGAAACTGTTTCGTCTTTTATACTTTGATAGACTTCGTCCGGTTTTACAATTGTTTCAATTATTTCTTCAATCCCACTAACTAAATCTTTATGTTTTTCCTCTTTAATTTTCCGCCAATAACTCTTTGTCGTACGAATTTTCTTGCTAAAAACATCGCTAACTTCAAATAATTTATCTTCCCCTACTACAATTCCCGCCACAAAAATAGTTTAACATTGTCTGAAGAAATAATCAAATCGACTAATCATTGTTCCCCATTTAGTTATAACTAAACTGGTATCCATGCTCATTTATCCAAAAATCTAAACGTCCCGAGGATTTGGCCAAGAATTAATTTCATCAAAAGATTTTTATACCCCACACACCCGGATTTTTATTCTTGAACCAGATTTTTTGGCAAGTTCAACTAATTTCCCCACAGTTCTCGATCGAATTGGCAAACGTGTAATATAGATTATCCTTCCTCTCCAAAAATCAACCACAACTTTCTCAGTCGCACTTCCAGCACGTCCAACAGATATCTCTACCCCAGTCACAAATCCCCCCGTTTCTTGTTCCTTTATGGGGGAGGAGTTACTCTAGTTAAAATATTACCCATAATGCTCAGGCATTTCCTCCCCCGCCTCTAAAGATTTTCGGCTGGGTCCAGTCCTGGGGGATATTCTGTTGTGGGGTCATAGTCTGTGGTTGATTATTCACTGCAAACTGCTCATTGCTCATTGTACTTTTTGGAACGGCTCTTTTGCAAATGGCGGCGGCCTCAAATGAAGCTGCACCGGTCTTTGGGGAAGTAAAATTATTAGTTGCCTGCTGCAACCCCTGATGCAGGTTGCCGGCAATATCCGCGTCAAACTGGGCATTAACTGCTCTCAGAAAGAACGTTGTTATTTCCGAAACCGAAGCCGCATCGGGTTCGACTAAATTAAATTTCCCAAAATCTTTGTTGGGATCATGGTTATCAATGTTTATAACATTTTGCGCCGGGATTACAGGAAATAACTCCGTTGAGTACAAAGCCCCCAGCTGCTGCGGTTCTAAAACATCAACAGTAAAAATTAAATCGGCATTACCGGCACCCCCTGAAAAACTGAAGGAAAAATTATTGATATTGGGAATAATTCCGTCTTTGGGAACAATTATTAATTTGAAGCCGGCATTGGGGTCTTCAGAATCACCGGGGTACAAAACCTTTTCAAAATCACCGGCAACATATGGTTTATAGGACAGCGTTAAATTCTTTCCTCCGCCAAGAGTGGTTACCACTTTATCAATTCCTACCAAATTGGAAACTTCAACCAAGGGAGAAGATTCCATGGCCATGGTCACCGTCTTACCCATCTTTTGCATCGCCAAGCCGATGGCCAGAACCGAAGCCATAACGTCAATTGAGGGATTGGAATGGGTCAAAACTAAAACCGTTTTCGAGGCGGCAACCAGCCCTTGGATTTGCTGTAAATCTTCATTGCTCATAGACTATAAGCTATTATATCATCTCCCAGCTTAAAGTCAATTTGGGGATCAAGGAAGACCCCGCACTCCTTTCCCGCCTCAACTTTGTTTACCTGTTCCTTTCCTACTCTTATATCCTTGATTTTAGATTCTAGACTCCGGATTCTAATTCGATCCCCACGAGCCAACCGGCCGTCAGTCACCTTGACCCCGGCTATTCGTAGTTTTTCAAAAGGAAATTCGGCAATAATTTTTCCCGCTCCCAAAATCTCTTCTGTCGTCATCTTTTCCAAAGCCCCGGCGGCGGCATCCTTCAACTCGTCCAGTAATTCATAAATAATTTTATAACCGCGTAATATTATTTTCTCCGTTTTGGCCAGATCCGTAACCGAGTTGGAAACTCTAACATTAAAACCGATGACGATCGCGCTTGTACTTTTGGCCAGTAAAATATCTTTTTCGGTAATTTCTCCTGTTCCCGATTCCAGTATATTTATATTTTGCGGGAGTTTGGGAAATATTGCCTCAAGACTTCCTGCGGTATCCGCCCTCAAAATAAGATTTAAAGCGTTTTCTTTGTTTCGCGGGAAGAGGGGTTGCGAAACCGCAGGTTCTTTTCTCATATGTGTAATCTCCGAACCAACAGGGGGCACTTCCGTTAGCCCTAAAACCAACACCGGCATCCCCGGGGTCGCATTAGTTAATTGTTTATCGCTGTAATCAAACAGCATTCTTATTTTGTGCTCCTTGTTGCCAATAAAAATTTTTTGACCAACAGTTAATTCCCCAGATTTGACAATCGCCGTCGCCACCGGCCCCCGATTTTTGTCCATTTTGGATTCGATTATTACCGCTTTTAAATCTTTATCGTCAACACTCTCACTCATTTCCCACGTCAAATTTATTAGATCCAAAAGTTCTCTGATTCCCTTATTTTGTTTTGCCGAAACTTCCACAAACGGAATAGAGCCCCCAAATTTTTCGATTAGAACATTGTGTCGCAGTAAATCTTGCAAAACCTTTTCTGTGTTGGCCTCCGGCAAATCAACTTTGTTTATGGCCACGATAAACGGGATTTTTGCTTCCTGAATTACTTTTATGGATTCTATGGTTTGCGGCATTACGGAATCATTGGCAGCCACGACTAAAACAGCAATATCCGCAACGGTCGCCCCACGGGAACGCATTTTTCCAAAAGCTTCATGCCCGGGAGTATCAATAAACGTAATTCCAGAAGTCTGATAGGCACCAATTGACTGGGTTATTCCGCCATATTCCCGGCCGGCCACGTCGGTTTTTCGGATCGCGTCAAGAAGTGACGTTTTGCCATGATCCACGTGGCCCATAACAACTACAACTGGAGGTCTTTTGACATTTTCCATAATTACTTAACCAAAACAAACTATTCCGCTTCATTTTGGTCATTCTGATTTTCAGTAACGGTCCCGTCTTTACTTTTGATATCAATTCTCCATTTAGTCAGTTTGGCGGCGACCCGGACGTTCTGTCCTCCAAGACCTATTGCTAATGATAAATAACCCGCCGGAATTATAGCGGTAGCCTGTTGGTTAACCTCATCTAAAACTACTTCAATTTCTTTCGCCGGCGCAAGAGCCCGAGCAATAAATTCGGCCGCGTCTTCACTAAACTGGATGATATCTACTTTTTCCGATCCCCCAAGTTCAGCAATAACCGCTTGGACACGAACCCCTTTCTGACCGACACAGGCTCCAACAGGATCAACTCCGGTTTGATTGGAAGACACCGCCACTTTTGTCCGTCCACCGGCTTCCCGGGCAATAGCGGAAATTGTCACTGATCCATTGGCAATCTCCGGAACTTCCCGTTTAAAAAGGCCAAGAACCAACCCTTCATGGGCCCGGGAAACAATGATCTCACTTCCTCTTGCAGACTCGCGAATAGCCGCCACATAAAAAACCATTCTTTGGTTGGGAAAGTATCTCTCGGTCGGTGTCTGTTCCTGCGGCGGCATAATCGCTTCCGCCTTACCAATATCCACCACAAAATTAGGACCGTCGGATCTTAAAATTAACCCCTGAACAATAGTGCCGATTTTTTGGGAAAAGTCATCAATAACCGCCTTCTTTTCTGCTTCGCGAATTCTTTGAATAATTACCTGTTTGGCAGTTTGGGCGGCAATCCGGCCGAATCCCGGCGGAGTAACATCTTCACCTTTTGTTCCATCATCCTTTTTAGTAAAAATTCTGGCTTCACCACTGACTCCGTCAAGTTCCGCCAAAAAATTTGCGATTTCCACCGTTTCGTTGGCCGAAAGAAAACGGTCCTTTTTATAGGCCATCAAAATCGCTTGCCGGATTGTCTCCAAAACCACTTCCGGATCAAGTCCGCGCTCGGAGCAAACCTGATTAACTGCTAGAGCAAAATCTGACTTCACTATCGCCGGCATAACGGAGGTATTGTATCAACCGAGTTAATTTATTACAATACGCTAGATGAAGAATTATCTTTATTTTATTATTCCTGTTATTGTCATTGTTCTTTTTATTGCCGGTGACATTATGTTAAAATTCAATAAAATTACCAACAATTATCAGGAGCAAATCGCCGGT
>CAYSID010000028.1:0-5951 GCA_964431075.1 uncultured Gammaproteobacteria bacterium | reverse complement strand
CGTTAACATTCAAATTCGTTTTTGCCGCTATTTGGCGTGTTGTGGCTTCGCCGCCCGAAGGAACGAGAGTACCAGCGACATTAAGATAGGTCGTGCCTGATTTTACCTTGTCGGCGGAAATCAAACTGCAACAAGGCGTTCGCTGATTTGATTCAAAACGCTGATACAAAATATATACTCATGAGCTACAATAATGATGGAATCATATCAGACGAATTTATTAGAGATACGCTAGGTAAACGAGGCGAGGTAAAAGTTCATCAGCAGGAATATAGGCGATTTAGAACCGAGAGAGATCACGAAAAGAGGCATTATAAGGTACCCGATGACCGAGTGACTGAATTAATTTATTCCGTCAAAACTAGCTAATTGCGGCTGTGGAAATCGTGCGGGCTGGTCGACCTACGATTTTATAAGTGCTATAATTAAATTGAGGTTGTGTATAATTCCTCAAATTTTATATGACAGAAAAAGCCTTTGTTAAACAATTAGAACGCGTTTTTGTACAAGAGGGCTATCTGACAAAAAAAGAAGTGGGTGTGGGATACGGCGTTGCTGATTTGATACTCGTAAAACTGAACCCAAAACAATGTGCGATTCGGCTTGAGAATAAACAATTTAAGCCATTACTCCGGGAAGAATTTTTCAAAATATTTTACCATCTTCCCGATATAGAGAGTGGCGAGAATCCCGTTGATTTAAATTACCTCATACAGAAAACCAGCCTCTCGAAATCATTCTTAAAATACTCAGTCCTAAAGCAGCTTGAGAGGGACGGATATGTTAAGCGCGTTGAAAATAATTTTTATTTCAAAATCAATGGTTGGATACCAATAGCAAAAGAGATCGTCGCGATAGAAGCCAAGATGAAAGATTGGAAGCGTGGTTTTTTGCAAGCAAACAGATACAAATCTTTTGCTAACAAAGTTTATTTGGCAGTTCCATCGAAAATCGAACATTTAGTCGATAGAAAACTTCTCCGAAAACATAATGTTGGGTTGATCGTTCTTGATACTGTAAGTAACAAAAAAAAGACCCTACCAGTTAGAACTATAGAGCCACTGAATCAATTCAAACATAATCTCGCAACAGAATTCGTTTTGACGAGGAAAATTTTAGCTAATTCGATTACCCATTAATTTGGGATAAATTTCTAAAAAAATTGTAGGTTCAACGACTCTGATATCGTCGTATTTTTTTATTTCGAGGAGATGTGGATCGCCAGAGACAATGAGTTTTGCGCCGCATGCTTTCGCTACTCTAAAGAAAGCATCATCGTCCGGGTCTTTTGATACTATGGATATGCCGGGCAACACATCTTTCACTGATACTGGTTTTATGAAAGCCCTATAATCTAAAATCAGTTTCGGAGACGAAAAAATCTCCTTCTCCAAGTATTTTTGAAATCTCCCATATCCGGCGACTCTACAAAATTCTACGTAGGTTTCGCCACTTCCGTAAAGTTCTATTTCTTTTGCTTGGGCAAGATTAATAATGCGTCTCGGATTTCCTCTCCATAAGAGGCCCGAAATGATTAAATTTGTATCAGGAACAATTCTCATTGTTTGCGTTGGGCGCGTGCTTCGTGGATCAGCTTATCCAGATCAACACTTTTTTTGTCCTGATCGTCTTCATGGGTCCAGTGTTTTGCTGACTCCAGCACATTGCGCCAATTTATAAGGTGATTAACATCAAGAGCTAAAGCGTGCTTTTTATTGTAGTGAGACGCCAGCTTAATAGCATCTTCTAAGCGAGCACGCATTAGATCAATGCGCTTGGAACGATCATATTTTTGAAGTGCCGCCATCGTACCCATGCGTCTGTGTAAGAAATGTGCTTTTTTGGAAAATATATCGGCCGGGATCGAGCCATTACATGCCGGGCAAGAGCATTTATAATCTGTTCTTTTTATAGCTTCGTCGTTTACATAATTAAAAAGCTCAGGGATATAGCTCCATTTACTTATTGGCCGTCCAAAACCAGCGGCTTGTTCTCTCAAGCCCTCTTCGTAGAAGCTTTCTCCTGTTGCCAAGCCGCTACTAAAACCGCTAGCTCCTATTGCGCTTAGGATTTCTCCGAAAGCGCCGATCTTTAATACAAATACATCTTTTTTATTCTTAAGAAGCTGAAAAACCAAGTGAGCGAGTCCATGAAGAGCTTCAATACTAGCCCTTTTATTATCGAATTGGTCGATCATTATAAAATAACCCTGAATTTTTGAATCAAAATCGTCATCGTATCGTTCAATTATGTAGTTTAAAACTCGGGGGTGGTTAAGAATGCCGCTACCGATATTAATCATTGCAAACAGCGGTTTTGCAATTTTTTTATCTCGGGCATATTTCAAGCTATCGGAAATCATGCTCAAATTAATTCCGAATTTTGTATCGTCAGGACTTTCTGAAAATAGATATGGCAATATAATCAATCCCGTATTTTGAGATGCCTGATATTCGATCGTAGGAATGACCAGCTTTTCAACCCGAAGCGACTCGTTGCTTAATAAATCCTCAACTTTAAAGGGTTCTTTCGGGGCGTGGGGGAGCTTTTGAAAACTGGGTTTTGTGAGGTAGGCCTTTTCAACAAAATGGTTCGTTACAGGATCAATAACAAACACATCGCATGCCTCTGCGATTTTTTTTGCCGGGACCACATTGCGAGAAACAATGTGAGCATCCATTAAGAAAGCCGGGTACTTTAAACCCAGTTCTGTGAACGCCGCCTCTTGTACCGTGGGTTTCGGTATGAAAATTGGAGTTTGAAATAATCTCTCCATAAAAATTAATGCCCCTTGGGCTTATTCAGTAATAGCTTACCAGAATTATCGCTTTTTATCAACTTGATAAGACGCTAAAAAATACGAAATGGCGTTTTAGGTCGCATTGGTGTTTTCCCGGGCAAAAACAGCCCCGCAAGAGATTTACACAGCCTGCTGTTGTTTTCATTTTGCGAAGAATCTGTTATAAATTAATCAAGTTGATGTGGGTTGATGTGGATAATTTTTGCTATTGTTCTCAATAGATTTTTATTGCGTTATAATATAATTACAAAGGTCGTAATAATTAATCAACTTGATTGAAGCATGCAATTTGAAATGATGACTAAATAATTTCAACTGCAAGCTTCCAAGGTTAACAAAAATATGCTCAAAAGAAAAAATCAATGGCAGATTTCAGATATTTATTCTGGCAGACACAGAACTTTTAATATCAAAATTAGAAGGTCGTTTTGGCAAAGAAATCCTAAACTAGGCGGGTTGGCCAAGGGCGGATTAACGGTGATGATTTCTGTTTTGATGATTTACGGAATTGTGCAAGCCGGCTCGCTAACTCCTTCGGCCAGTCCAGCGGCAACAATGAATTCGTTGGCCGATATCGCCGGCTCGGGATTTGTCACAGCTACCCATTCCTTAAAAGCTCTTTATGATTGGTTAGGTACGAATGTTGAAGGAGTGAAGTCGGCGTTGACGGGGACTTATGACGCTTCGGGGGTTAGCTCTAATGCTTCTGGCAATGTGATGGAACAATTAAAGTTTATTCGGGAAAATCTAGGAGGTTATACTTATGGTTCGGCGAATGCGAGCGATGTTTTAACAATTGCCGGCGGCACCTATAATGCCACTAATCTCATTGTTGGCAATGTGCGTTCGGGTGTGGCTTTCGGCGTGGGTTTAACTGGCACCTATGGCGGTGAGGGCTGGACTTATGGATCTGATGATGCTTCAAAAGTTTTAACAAGTGCTGACGCGGCCGGCACCTATAATGCCAGCAACTTAACAGTCGGGGTAGTCAAGAGCGGCACTACTTTCGCCACCTCTTCTACCGGTGATTATCCTTCAGCTACTTATCCTTTACCGAGTGCTGACGGCGGAGTAACTGATTTAGCCGCAAGCGGCGGCAATATCAGTTCTTCTAATGGTTCTGTTGAGTGGTGGCAATCAGATGGCACCAGGCAGACTGCGACTCTGGATTTTCCGACGCTTTCTAATCTTTGTTCGTCTGACACATCCAACAACTCGGAGGGTACGCTTTCGGTAACCGCGGCTTATATTTCTGTGGGTAACACTTATTGCGGTACAGCTGGCACGCTTTTGGCAAATCTTTTTAACGGCTCATTAAGCGCCGGCGGTTTTGACGGCGGTAGCCAAGCTAATGGTGGGGTAGATGATTATAACAACGCTGGTTCAGCCGCTTCCGGTAGATATGCGAAAGGATGGACAGCCTGCACAAGCGGTGCTGACAACTATTGCGGAACAGGCGACGCATTTGCGGACATGAAAGATGATTCCACTGGTCTTATTTGGTCAAAACCTTGTAGTGGAGTGGGTTGTACTACTTTTGCCGAACCAGCAGATACTGATTATGAATGGACTTATACCGATGACGCGGACAATGATGGTAAAAGCGCAAGCGTATTATGTTCTCAAACCGTAGCGGCGGGCAATCATGGTAGCGGTTGGTCATTACCTCACCAAAAACAGCTGATGCAGGCCTATATTAATGGTGTTTACGGCAACTTAGAAGCCTCGGGCGTTAACCGCCCTTACTGGTCAGCCACTACGCGGTCGGACTATACCTCGTACGCTTGGTTCACCTACCTGTCGCACGGCTTCACCAACAGCTTTGCGAAGTCTGGTAGCTACTATGTGCGGTGCGTCCGCTCGGCAAATTAGATTATTTGGTGATTGGATGATTTGATTTATTTGATTATTTCTTCCGCCACAAATTTTTTATGGCTCAATATAATCATCTGCCTATTTTTCAACTGACTTATCAGCTAACATTAGAAATTCATCGAGCTACTCATCAATTTCCGAGAGAATACAAATACACGCTGGGACAAAAATTAAAAGAAATCGTTTCTGATGTGTTGGATATGATCGTTGAAGCCAATTCCGCGGAAGAAAAAACCGAAATTCTGGAAGGCGCGAGATTAAAATTGGAAAGATTAAGGATTCATCTCAGGTTGGCTAATGACTTGGAGATTTTGGGTTTAAAAAGATACGAGGCGTTCAATCGAACTTTAGAAGAGATATCAAAACAGCTTTCTGGATGGCTGGAGTGGTCAAAAAGCAAAAAGAGCGGTTCTTTGAAAACTGGTTAAGAAGGTCCGGGAGAGCCAGAATCTTGATGCTTGCGGGCATCAGGAGCGAGCTTATTTCATTGCAGCCCTGTTCAGTTATTTGTTTCGAATAACTATTATTTGTCAGAAAATAGTACTTTGTTTCGACAAAGCTCAATTTTCGGAGAAATGATTAAGTAATGGGGTATAAAGCCTCGGGCGTTAACCGCAATTACTGGTCAGCCACTACGCAATCGAACAATACCTCGAACGCTTGGAACACCAACCTGTCTAACGGCAACACCAACAACAATGCGAAGTCTAATAGCAACTATGTGCGGTGCGTCCGCTCGGGAATGAAAACATTATTTCTGGCTCTCCCGGACCTTTCTAAGAATTCGGATTTTATTTTAAGGGAGGTAAAATCGTGGTCTTTCGGCTCAAGATAATTTTTAAGATTCTGGAAATGATTTTCATAAAGGTGCCTCCTTAGTTTAAAAGTGTCGGCGTACTTGAAATGACCAAAATAGGAGTTAACGGTTGCTAATATTTTTTCAATTAGTTCAAGTGGCGGATCCTTTTTGAAAATAGGGAGGAGTAGTTGGCCACATTCATTTTGCGGGGAATCATTATCTAAAACTTGATTATATTGAAAAAGTTTGCGTTTGAGGTTTCTTACAATCCGGCGGCGTATCAAAATATGTTTTGGTTTAATAATGTAGCCGAGCCAATCAATGCCTTTATCGGTCGCCTGAAAGATTTGTTTTTGAAGATTGAGTTCCAGTTGAAGATGTTCTTTGAGAAAAGAAATAATTTCTCCGCGCCAATCTTTTAGCTGATTTTTATCTGGCGATAAAAGCAAAAAATCATCCACATAGCGAAGATAATAT
>CAYSID010000027.1:0-9460 GCA_964431075.1 uncultured Gammaproteobacteria bacterium | reverse complement strand
GTAGTTTGATTTGCATGATCGTTAGTATATCATACTAACGTATCGTTATTCAACACCTATGGAAAATATTCCTTTTTGAATCTTTTTTACTTATTACTTACCTCTCCCGCCTCAGGACAATTGAGTTATTTTCCACACATGAACAATTTTTATGGATTCACCACCAACTAAGCAAACCAGCTCAGCCTCCTCCGGAGATACCGGATCCGGAGCCGAAATTTGGAAAGAAAATCTAGTTAAACAGTATACTTTTCCAACGGAATATCCCCCTCGTGGCCTTAGATAAAACCGGTCGTCTACCAAATGGCGAACCCCAATCCGCGACCCACTTTTTTGGACTTGATCCAATAGTTTAGCAACAGATTCGGTAAACATACCCTTGCGATCAATTTCCCTTCTTCTTTGAAATAACACGATGGGCATATCGTGATGCTAACAGTTATTAATTTTTCTTCTTGAACCCCGCTTGAACTAAATAAACCCAAGTGCTACAATACAACTATGGGATATCCGCCGGTGATTTTTGAAGACACAGTTGAGGCCAGACAACAGTATCTAACCTATTTGGCCAAACAAATCCGTTGCGGCTATTATCAGGCCCGCCGCTTTCTGATTTTGCCCCGGTTGGTGGAAAAAGAACCTCGGGCGGTTTATTTTCCCAATCTAAAATATCCTCGGCGGTTGTGGGAAGGGTTATCCGGATACACAGCTGAAGACTTTGACTACTTCTTTCCGGAAAAGATAACCTCCCTGATTAAAATCGGCCCGGGACCGGGCGGGAAAAATCTGGAGCGGGGATGGAAAAAGCGGGAGAAAAATTTTTTTGCCAGTCTCACCAAATTTCTGCCCAAACTTGATTTAAAGAATATTTTGTTTATTAAAGTTTTGCCGGTGGAGTTTGGAACCGTTGGCAGCTTTTATTTTGAACGAAAAAACAACGGCTACGAATTTTACCACACCATCCGTCTGGATTTCGGCCCGGCCCAGCTGGCGGAAACAATCCTTACCCAAATTCTCTGGACTTGCCGGCCGGTTTCTAAACTAACGGAATGGTATCAAAAAGAAGCCGTAACCGATTTTTTAATGACTAGCTCGGTTCTGGGCAAGATCTTTGATTACGATTACCGCCCAACAGTCACCGGCTTGCCAGATCTGCCGGAAAATCTGGCCGCCGAGGCGCGGGATTACTTGGCCAAACTGGGATTCCCCCTTACCCCCATTATCTCTTTGGAAAAAGAAAGTCTGGTCATCGCCGGCCAAACCGTCGCCAACACATTCACTCCCACCGAGAGACGGGTTCTTTGCCATCTGGCGGCCAACAAGGGAAAGCTGGTCACCTATGACGAAATCGGCGACCTGTTCTGGGGCGACTCCGAGGAAGCCTTGGACCGGTTTAATCTTGCCTCCATCGCCAAACTCATGGAAAAAATCCGCAAGAAAATCAAAGACCACGAGGTCTATCAGGAGCTAATCTTCACCATCCGCGGTCAGGGGTATATGATGTATGATTAAATTGCCGGAAAAAACAATTGCCATCTTTGAAGCTGGGTACGTAAGAAAATCCCCACTCTGTCAACGATTAAAGTAATTCAACGGGCATAAAGCAAATTGACCAATTAAGACAAGGGAAACTTCATTTCTGAAAACTCAGGAAAACTACCGTCCTTTCTGTCCGGTTGAATAAGCAACTCTCAACCCTTAGTTAACATCTTCTCTAACCAAGGCTCACGATTTCGTGAACCCAAACAATACAGCTGGAAATCTAAAATCGCCTTCTTATTTTTAAGGTTAAAATAGATCGGGACAGCGCCGCCTCTTTCTCCATCACACATAACCTGCCGACAACGACGCTCCTTGTTCCTCGTCCTTTCATAAACATCAACACCGTTTCCCTTCCTCAAAACACTTACCATAGTCGGACTACCACCAGCCCCTATCGCCTCAATTGACACCCCCTCCGAGATAGGATCGCCAATATAAAATACCTTCTCTCCCCTTCTTATCAAAACTCTCGCTGTCATGTTCCCGATTTTCCCTTTTTCCTCATGTTTCTTCATGCAACCCAGTGTGAAGTTGGGGTTGACTCGTTTTTTTGATTCGCTTCCCCCAATTCGTCTTCATTAGTTCGCCGAAGTTACCCGATTCCGGCATCTCCTCATATTCCCTTACCCAATGGTACCCAATGGTATCTTACAGACGCACGTGCGTTTTCAAGAAACCCTTTAAAAACCCAACCGGGCGTCCACCGTGTGGCTAAATATTCGCGCCAGTGAGCTAAATTAATCGTGGTAAAATAAAACCATGGGAACGATCCTCGTTCTTTTTTTCGGATTGCTCAATTCTCTGGCGATTTTTTTATTCCCCAACCAAATAAAAAAACCCGCTCCACTAGTCTCTGTAACTAGAACTGTTATTATTCCAACCAAAAATATTGTTCCAGAAAATAATTATCCGTTACCAACCCCAGATTCTAGATTCCAGATTCAAGATTCAAATAATGTGCCTTGGGGAACCACAGAAAAGCTTGGCGAGCATTTATACCGGACCTACGTGGGCGCTGATGAAAAAATGGGGACGCCCCAAGAAATCTTGGCGGCTTTAAATAATTACCGGAAAAATCATGGCGTTGGGACCGTCAGAGAGGATGAAAACATCTGCAAGCTGGCCAAGCAACGGGCCGAGGAGCAAAACACGGCCGGCGGGCTTGACGGGCATAAAGGTTTTTCCGAGTTTATGGCTAAAGAAGACAGCTGGCCATGGCTTGACGTTAAAGCCGCCGGGGAAAACGCCTCCTATGGCTATGTCCTTTCCGGCGTTCATTTGATCGAGTGGGTCTTTAATGCCGACGTCGAACACCGTGATAACCAGCTAAACCCCGCCTGGAACCTGGCCTGCGCCGCCGTTTCCGGCACCACGGTGGATATCGTTTTTGGACAACGCTAAACTAACTTTTTTTCAAAACTCTCTTAAGGAGACAGTCTTTAGAGTTCAAAATGTGTTTAGAGCT
Organism: uncultured Gammaproteobacteria bacterium; assembly: GCA_964431075.1. Classification (GTDB taxonomy): domain Bacteria; phylum Patescibacteriota; class Microgenomatia; order JAMCZE01; family JAMCZE01; genus CAYHSW01. Next base: position 6,453 of record CAYSID010000027.1, on the reverse strand, counting down.
AGGTTTGATAATCTGGCTCTGATATAATCTTCTTATGAAATCATTCTTCGTTTTCCTGCTGATTTTTATTGCCTTTTATTCGCTTTGTTCAATGGCCAGTTGGTTCCATCGACGATCTCAAATTGGTCAGGATACCCGCCAACGGCTTCACAACTTTGTCGTCAAATATCAACCAATTTTAAAAGATAAAATTTTTTCCCAGATTTTTGATCAAGCAAATTCTTGTAAAACTCTCACCAATAAAGGGACAGGTTGCGAAATAGGAAGAGATGGACAGCAAATTTGTGCTCTCGCGACGGGCAACGATCCCCTCAATCCTTGTTTAGAAGCAATTGGCCGGGAAATCGGTAATACTCTTAATGAAGAGGAACTTGCAACCCAGGAAGGATATGATTGGCCAGACGATTTATTTTTTGTTAAGCAAGATGGAAAGCAATTCTTGCGCCTCGGTTGGGACGGACACCTTCGTGACATTTCTCCCGAAGTAAATTTAAAAACTCCCTCCTGCATTCATTTTGGGTCACAAATTAACGGCTGCGAAGTATATGAATTTATCACCCTCCAAAATAACCAATCGGGTTATATTGTCCGCACTGTTGCTTTCACAGAAGAGGACACCTTGTTGTTTTCCCCTATTTTCCCTTTATTTGCCCTAATTTATAGCAACCCGCAACTCCTTTCTCTCGCTTTTATTAATATTGCTTCTCCCCTGATTGCAGCCTTAATTTTGACATTATTATTCAGGCATAGATTTTAATGGGGATTTTTAAACCACTTTCGATAAATCAAATAATAAATAAAGGCGATAGCGGCGTAATTTATTTCTCAAGCCCATAAATTATCCGCGTAGTTAAAGGCACAGAAACTAAAGTTCGACAACGGGTATAAAAATTGGGTAGCAAATGCCCCGCAATGGGTAGGAATGTTCAACAAAATATGCAAAATGTAAGGAATTGCGTATTTTCGAAAAATGATCGCCGCAGCTCCGGCAAAAATAAGACTGTGGGTAATATGATAAAGAGGCAAGGAAGCTTCGGGGGCATAGGGAATGGTGTAGCCCTGCGCCGCAAACACACCGTAGACAATAACATCTGGAAGCATGCCAATCACTCCGCCCAAAAACATTAACTTGTCATTTTTAGTGGGAACAAAAATTGCCGCGCCTAATAATCCGTGAGCCAAAGTGTCCATTCCTTCATTATAATTGCCAATTGCGAATTATCAAATTGCCAATTACCATTTAATGGTGAGACAGGTCGAAAATTATCAAAATAATATTTTGACAAGAACCAGAAATTGCCAAAGAAATTATTAAGCTCTCAACTTTGCTGTCAAAAAAATCCCGCCGGGTTCACGCTTTCGGACCAAATTGTCAGGTCAGGATGCTCTATTGGAGCTAACCTAACTGAAGCTCAGGAAGCATCGTCGAGTAATAATTTTCTTTACAAAATAAACGCTTCATTAAAAGAAGCTGAGGAGACCCGTTATTGGTTATATTTAATTAACGATTCCTGTTTAGTTGAATTGGATAATTTAAAATTACTTTTGTCCGAAATCGAAGAAATAATCAGAATCCTCGTAGCTACGATAATCAAGTTGAAATCTAAAAAATAATTGGCAATTGGCAATTTTGTAATTGGCAATTTTATTTATATCCCACAAATTTCTTGGTTAAAACCGGGGTCAGGAGAATCTGGCGGCGTTTGGAGTCAATTTCTTCCACGACGTAAGACGAGCTTAATAAGCTGCCCTAAATTGACTCTTCGAGGGGGAATCTCCGTCTGAAGAACAGGATCGTCAATTTCTATTCCCGTTTCTTTCGGAGGACTACCCCAAGAAGCGACCAAAACTTCGATAACTAACCTTGGTCGTAACCCCTGAAAAGATAGCGACCAGCCAACAACTCTGACCTGAACCCCGTTGTCAGGTTTTTTTTCGTGACTTAAAGAAACACTCATAAACTGTTACACCGCTGGCAACCTGGCTCCTCTTGTCTTCCCTAGGATGACACCCCATAAACTCGCCAGGGCGACGACGGTGGCTGCTAACGCTGGAATTTCAACTGGGACCCTTTCTAACCCGGAAGAAAAGTTTCCTCCATCAGAACGACACCTTTGGAAGATATTATCGGCCACCCCTTTCTCTGTTTTAAGTTTCTGCAACCTGCTCCTAACTACTCTGTCGACATTGGAAAAATCTTTCGGATCAATCGGCCGCACGCTTGGTTTTAGATGAAACTTTTTTGCGGTCGTTTCAAACATCGAGCCAATATTCCTGTCCGGCCCTCTGTATGAGCCCACATAAGTTACTCTCACCTTGCTACCACCCAGATCTTCCACACGAATAAAAATGTCTTCACCGGTGGGTACTCCCCCTTTACCCAATTCCGGTTGTCGGTAGAAACTAGCCCCAGGAGCCGAAGCGGTAAAGCCTTGGGAAATTATCTCTGTAATCGCTATCACCGCCCGATCGAAACAGTGACTATCGGCATTTTTCCCCTCATTCACCATTCTTGTATATACATGACGAAGAAACTCGGTAAGACCGTCGCTAACTCTTAAAATCGCCGCCCCTTCAAGCCCCGCATCCGCAAATTGGCCAATTTCCTGATTCACAATGGCCTGATCAAGAGGATTCATTCTCTCAAATGGCACTCCGGCTCCGCTGGATTCAGGTCCTTCGGCCGCCGCCGGCAAAGCCCCAAAATGACCCGCGACCAAAGCACCGACAACAGTAGTGGGCAATATCAAAGCTGCACAATACCTAGCCAAATGTTCCTGTCTTAATTGCCAAACCTCAGGGGGCCGCTGAGCAACAACCTCCGTTGCCAATAAACTAGCGTCTCTTTGACGACTCTGGCCGCTTTTCGCCCAATATGCGTCCATTGCCGTCCTAGTTGCCCTCCATTCTTTATGACTTCTCCTTGCCATATAAAATAAATCCTACTTATAGGGTACTTAACATTATAGGATATTTAGATTACTAGGTCAAGTTTGGAAATTTTATTTATATCCCACAAATTTCTTGGTTAAAACCGGGGTCAGGAGAATCTGGCGGCGTTTGGAGTCAATTTCTTCCACCACCGCGCTCACTTCCTGCCCCACGGCATAATTCTGATTGGCCAGCTTGGCAGCGGGAATCAAACCTTCCACCCCTTCTTCCAGACCAAGATAAACCCCAAGGCCGGAGATGTGTGCCACTTTGGCTTTTACTTTATCGTCCGGACGGTATTTTTGGGAAGCGGCCGCAAACGGGTCTTCGGTAAGCTGTTTAATGGAAAAGTTTATTTTTCCATCGGCGTCATTAACGGAGACCGCGACGACTTCAATCGGGTCATCAATTTTGTATTTTGAAAAGAGGTCGGTGGTTTTTCCCCAAGCCACTTCGGAAACATGGACAAAACCTTCAACTTCTCCGTCAATGACAACCTGTAACCCGTAATTGGCAACCCCGGTAATCTTACCCTCATATTTGTTGCCAAACTTGATATTTCTGATCTTAATCAACCGGGCTTCTTTTTCCGCTCCCGCCGTGATGGCCTTTTCGCTAAAAACCAACCTGTTTTGCTTTTTATCCACTTCAATAACAATAACGTCCAACGATCTGTTTAGATACGCGTTGAGGTTGCCGGGAGCCGTCAGTTGCGAACTCGGTAAAAAGCCGCGGATGCCAGAGTAATCCGCCAACAAACCGCCCTTATTGATTTCCAACGGTTTAACAGAAATAACTTCCCGAGATTTTAACAGCTCATCAAAGACCTGCCAGCGGGAGGATTGCATCGCGTTCCGGATTGATAAAATCATCTGTCCTTTCTCGTTTTCCGGAGAAATAACGTGGGTTAAAACTTTGTCTCCCGGTTTCAGAGTGGCAACAAACGCTTTGACGTCTTCCCATTCTTTCTCGCCGACGACGCCATCCATCTTTCCCCCGATGTCAATTAAAACTTCGCGCCCGGAAATTGAAGTTATTGTTCCTTCGACTTTATCCCCGCGTTCGTAACCGCGAAAACCCGAAGCCGCCAGAAGGTCTGCCATTGACTCTAAACTAGAGTCCGAGGGCTTTCTTGAGTTTTTCGATGAGTTGTTTGATTTGCTCAATCATGAAACACTTCCTTTCTAATAATTTAATTCATTATAACACGTCCCTTTTATTTGTCCAGTTGCAAAAACCGCGCCAAATTTTCCTGGAATTGTCTCCCTAATGACTATTTACACCAACGTTTGTAAGCACATCTATCCCCATGTAACTCTTCCCATTAAATAGAGATTTTTGATACAACTCACAAAGATCGGGGAAGTCGCCGCATAATTTTTGGGGTTGTAAAACATACATTGTGGCGGTGCAAGCTAAAAACTCTTCCTTATTTGGCAAGCTGCAATTATAGTCTGTCTCATCCTCAAAAATCTTTTCCTTTCCATGAATAAGGATGGATAATTGCTTCGTCTTCTCATCCCATTGAGCTTGATGGTCAAAAATGAAATTTAAAAATTCCGGACTGGCGCTAAAATTAAAGTCTCCCATCAGTTCGTCCTTCGTGTGGGTCAATTCATGAATAACCACGCCTATATCTCCTTCTGAATTTATCCCCAGACTGCCCGGCATTACGTTTGAACTCCCCATTTCTGCATATCCACCTTCCGGATTCCCCGCGGCCATTAAATTTATAACTTGGCCTTCAAAGAAATTTCGCGGCAACAAGGAGAATAATTTATCAAGTTTACTGATGTTGCCTTGAGTCCAGTAACCCGGCCCGGCAACTAATTTCACCGCATATTTTTCTTCAAAATCGCTTGTCAACTTTTGCGATTGTTTGAAAGCTTCAAGTGAATTTCTGGTGATCATCGCGCCACCCCATGGTATAAGAATATTGTCCTCATTGCACCTCATTGGTAAACCGGTTTGACCATTAAATCTTACCTCACCATCAATGCACTCTCCTTTCCATTCTCCGTTTCTGTTGCAAACAATAAGTCCTGTACCGCTTGGCAACCGATACCCAACGCCAGGATCACAAATTGGCGGAGGTTCAATTTTGCCATTTTTAAATTTTTCCCAATAATCTTGATCCCCAATGTCAAGTTGCGACAGCGGAATACCCCCTACAATTTCTTCATCCCCTATACCTAACGGAAGTTGAGGAAAATATATCATTGATGACAAATCAGTTAATTTCACTAAAAAATCATTAACATAAAGATAAACCTCTGCTCTCAACTCTTGTGGTAAAGCCTCCTCCGCAAGGTCATACACGAAATTAGTTAACGGATTAAGTTTTTTCAAAACGACGCTAATCAAAGAATCCATCGCATTCGGGGGAAGTAAGTCTCCTGTCGCGCAATCATAATAATTACCCCAATCTTCATGCCATGATTCATTTTTGTCGCAGAGACTTTTAACCGTATCCGGCAGCAAGATGGCTTCTCCGGTTTTTGGATCAATAATCTTACGTTTGATTATGGAATTCAAATCTGTATCAATTAATCTAAAAAACGTGTTTTTATAACAAATGTGCAAATTCGGCTTATTGGCACAATACTCTTTTGCGTTAGTAAATTGTTCACTTAAATAATTTGCCAGGCTGGCTTTCTCCCTGTTCAAACACAATTCATAAGCCGTTTCGTCATTTTCCGAAAATAAGCTGGAACAATTAACCGGGGCATAATAATTGATTATTGATTCAAAATTTTCTGACACCGTGTAAGAATCGCATTTTTGGTAAGTAACATCGGACCAGCAGGTTCCGTCGCAACCTTTTTTGACAGTCTTAAACCCATTGGCACAAATCCCCGTCTCATCTTTGTCTCCAGGGTTGCATTGAAGGGCAGAGCTATAACAAGTAACTAATGGCCCCTCTACCCCACCAACAGCTCGCTGACAATTTGGCTCGTTAGGATGTTGTTTACACCATTCATCACACCCCTCACCCCACCAAGCAACATCGGCGTTAGAAATTCCACATTTATCACAATCTCCGCCGCCAACGCACCGCCATCCGGTTGTCTCCGGTAATTGCCGCCATTCACAAGTTTTATTAAAATAACTGTAAATGCAATTCCAGCTGGCGTCGCGAAACCCCTCGCATTTTCCGGAGCAATCGTAAGGGGATGAAGGTGTCGTAGGAACTGGGGTTGGCGCAGAAATGGCCGGCGGTCTCACGCACGCCGCATTTTGGCAACCGCTTAAACAATGTTCCGCCAACATCCATGTTCCGTTAACGCAATTTTTGACATCGCTACCAACACATTCGTAGGTTCCGTGCGGTTTATCCCCGCAACCGGCATTGACAGTTGGGCAGACGCCACAATCTTGCTGACAGTTGTTGCAATTTTCTGACGCGTCGCACTTATCATTACCGCAATACACATTTGCGGAACAATCGGCGGGACAAATGGAAAAAGATTCATCGGCTTCACAATATCCGTTGCCGCAAGAACTGGGGCGAAGACAATAGCC
>CAYSID010000026.1:0-9850 GCA_964431075.1 uncultured Gammaproteobacteria bacterium | reverse complement strand
TGATTTCCTAAAAGAGAAGAAAAACGTTTCAGTACAACGTATCGTTATCTAACACATAGGTATTCTCAATATAAATTTAATTCGTGATCGCCGCGGGGAAGTTTTTAGCCGCTTGGTCTTCAAATGGGTAAAGATTTTTTAATTTTGCTCCACTGATGTTCGTTTAGGTTCAGTTCGGGGATTTTGACGGTGTGAGAGATAATTTCTAAAAGGCCATCAACCGGAGAGATTTTTTGCAGTTTTTGATAATCAATTGGGGTTTGAACAATTAGGCTTAAAATATCCAGCCGGTCTTTTTGCCCCTTAACCGAAAGGCCTCTTTGGGCAAAAGTGTGCAGTTTCATGGCCAGCAGCATTTCCGGACTGGGGAGAGTAAAAGTTTCTACTTTTCTGGTATCTTTAAGAATTTCTTCTGCCGGCAGTCCTAACTGACTAAAAAAGGGCAGATAAATGTCTATCTGGACCTCCTCGTTTCTGGCTTCGAACTTTGTTAAACGTCCGTTTTTTGTCAGGGAATAATTTTGGCGCAGGATTTCCAGCTGGTCATAGTTGACAATGATGTCAATATCTTTGGATTTTAAACTTTTGGTGTAAAGCCAAACAGCCCAGCCGCCGATCAGTACAAAGTTCAGTTGTTTTTTGAGGTTTTGCAGTGTTTGCCAGCTTTTTTGGGTGATCAGGTCGTTATAAAATCCCGGCATAATATTTTTCCTTCAGGGCGTTGAGAAAATCGGCGGCGTACCAGTCGGGCAGGTTCCACAGGTCCACAAATGTTTGAGAGAGAGGAGTTATTTTTCCCTTCATAAATTCATCTTTTTTCAAAATAAAAAAATTGGGAGGGCCTTTTTGCTTGGGGAACCTTGTGGTTTCGCCGTAAACATAAACTTTATCATAATCGGCAGGTGCCGACTTTAGGCGCATTCTGGCGGCGGAGTAGGCACCAAAGATCGTCTGGTTGTCTACCAACCCCTCAATTTCCATGACCGGTAAATCCACATGGGTCTGATAAATTATATCTTTGGAGAGTTGGTGGTGGGCAGCCCAGAACAACAAAATTTTTTCAAAGTTGGTTATTTGGAAATTCCGGCCGGTAACTTTTACCGCCCCGATCTGGCGAAGGGGAAAAATGGCCGCGAAAACCGTGCTGGTGCTAAAACCCAGTTTTTTGGCCAGCCCTTGCTGTACAAAAGCGGGATTTTCCCTCCCGGTCTCCAGGATTTCCCGCCAGATCAATTCGATTTTTTTCATAGACTTTGTACCTCTTTTCGAGTATATTCGAATTGAAAGGAATTGTCAAACCCTGCCATTCAAACAGGATTTCGCAAGAGACGGTCTTGCAAAGGGCGTAAGGAGGCTCTGGTTTTAATCCGCGGAGATTTTGGTTAAGACGGCTTCCACTGCCGCGGGAAAATCTATAACCGCTTCGTAAATGGCATCGGCTTGGGATTCAGAATAAGTGTGAGATGAAAGATTGCGTTTTTTTAAATACTCAAAATACGGTTGCGGGTCAGGGATTATTTGCAAATCTGCAGCGACTCGAAACACATCTTTTGGACTGTTTGGCACAGCATCACGGCCAGTTTCCTCGATGTAGATTTTAAGTGTCTTCCGTAATAACTCAAAAGTGAACTCAAAACGCTGGATAGTAGCGTCTTTATGAAGTTGAGTAGGTTAAGCCAACAACGCTTCTCTTAAGCGCCCCAAAGCTTTTCGCAGTTGGTTTATTTCAGTCGTTAATTTATGGTCATAAATCTATTTTAGCTGATAAGGCAATTTTTGCAAACTCCGGGGCTACTGATTGGAAATCAACCACTTCTACCAGATAGGGAATGTCTGATTCTGATATTTCAGACTCGATTTCAATCATCTTGTCCCCGGCGATTTCCTGGTTGGCCAAAATGCCAGCATCAGCATCACTCCATTTTCTGTTGGTCCCGGTTGCCCTAGAGCCGAATAAAAACACCCGGACATCATTACCAAGATATTTTTGGACAGTTTGTTTAATTAATAATTTCCATTTATCTTCCAGCATGGAAAAATTATAGCATATGCGCGTATAATCACCTTGTGAGTAAATCTTCTTTTGTTTTTGTCTGTCAGCAGTGCGGATATCAATCACCCAGCTACCTCGGCCGTTGTCCAAATTGCGATAACTGGAACACATTGGTGGAAACCGTAACAGGCAGACAGGTGGATAGGAAGACAGGTATACAGGTTGCCAGGCCAATTAAATTATCAGAGATTAATGTGGCGCAGACGAAGCGAATTTCTACGGGGATTGCGGAATTGGATCGGGTGTTGGGGGGTGGGTTAGTTCCCGGAATGGCGGTTCTTCTTGCCGGTGAGCCGGGTGTGGGCAAAAGCACGTTGCTGCTGCAGTTAGCTGACAGACTATCAAAGTCGGCAGTCTTGTATATCGCCGGTGAAGAAAGCGCGTCACAAATAAAAATAAGAGCCGAGCGGTTAGGGGTAATGAGCAAGGGGTTAGAGATCTTGGAGACAACCGATGTGGACGCTGTAAGGGCGGGAATATCCCCGCCCTTACAATTAATAATTGTCGATTCCATTCAAACCCTAACTACAGAGGATTTATCCGGAACTGCCGGATCGGTGGGACAAGTGAGGGAATGCGCCAACCGCTTAATAAATCAAACTAAAAATTTGGGGACCCCGTTAATTTTAGTGGGTCATGTCACCAAAGACGGGACTATTGCCGGTCCCAAGGTTCTCGAACACATTGTGGACACTGTTTTGACGATCGAAGGGGATAAATACTCGTCGTTGCGAATCGTGCGGACTTCCAAAAACCGATTCGGCCCAACCGATGAGGTGGGGATATTTGAGATGAAGGATTCAGGGCTGGTTGCGACAGAGCCGGCCTTGCCCGCCGAAGCTTTGCGGCAGGCGGGATCTTGTTTGACCATAATAATGGAGGGGACACGGCCGATTCTGGCTGAAGTACAGGCGCTGGTGACCCCAACCCCGATTCCCAATCCCCGGCGAGTAGCTTCGGGGGTGGATCACAATAGACTGCTCACTATCACCGCGATTTTGCAAAAGCGGTTGAACCTCCCGTTATATAAAGAAGATATTTACGTCTCGGTTTCCGGGGGCTTAAAAATAACCGAGCCGGCCGGTGATTTGGCTATCGCCTTAGCCATTCTCTCCTGCTATCGCAATAAACCGCTGCCACCAAAATCCGTGGCCTTTGGCGAGCTTGATTTATTGGGAAACGTTCGTAAAGTTAGTTCCCAGGAGAAAAGAAGCAGGGAAGCCAAGGCCCGCGGACTTACCCACACGTTATCCACATTACAATTTTAAATTTTTAATAACCAATTTTTATTGTCCCAACAACACTTCCCTTTTTACCATTACTATCGGCTCTGATTTCAATATACTATCGGTCTTGACAAAGGGGTGTAATGGAGTTATAGTTTGTCAATGTCATACAAAGCGAACTTTGTCAGCAAAATATTGCGCAAGCTAAAAGGGGTTAGGGCACAGAGAATAGGGCAAAGGGATGTAAAAAATGTTTTTAGTGTCCAGGTGAGTAAGTGGTTGGCCGGCGAAGGCCGCAACTTCATCACCATGGCAACATTGTAGGCATAAAAAAGCATCACTTCCGCAGCCTGAATCTCGAAAAGTGATGCTTTCTGAAGACTGCGACCTTTAGGCAGTAAAGATCACTGTCTGTATGGTTGTATCATTTTTCGACATGAGGTGTCAAGTCCTCGTTGTTGAGGTTGGACTTCGTAGGTTGGGCAGGCCTACGGAGTCCAATCTTGACAAGGAGAAAAAAATAGGTTAACATTTAGTTGTTACCTCGGTTTTATCCTTATGCCACTGGGTTATAACAACAACTATCGTTCGCGTCCGTTTGGAAGACGACCGTTTGTCCCACCACAGTCAATGGTTGAGCCGACAAACGATTTGGAATCAGGAATTCCGACCATGGAGTTATCCGGCGTTTTGGAGATCCAACCGGAAGGTCATGGTTACCTTCGTCCCAGATTTGTCCCTTCGGAAAAGGATGTTTACGTGTCTTTATCGCAGATTCGCCGGTTTAATCTGCGTGCCGGCGATCTGATCGCCGGCATTGGCCGGGCGCCGAAAGACAACGAACGCTACTACGGTTTATTAAAAATTGAAAAAATAAACGAGGTTCCGGCGGAAGAAGGCAAAGAACGGCCTTGGCTTGACGATCTCGTTCCGGTTTACCCGGACACTTTTTTAAAATTGGAAACGGAACCCGAAATTCTTAGCACTCGTATTATTGATCTGATAGCCCCGATTGGCAGAGGACAAAGGGGATTGATAGTTTCTCCACCAAAGGCCGGAAAAACGTGGTTAATGAAAGAGATTATTGCCGCCATTACCAAAAATTATCCGGATTATCATTTGATGTGTTTGTTGGTTGGCGAACGGCCGGAGGAAGTGACAGATATTGCCCGGGGAACTAAGGGAGAGGTTATTGCCTCTAATTTTGATGAGTCACCCATAGCTCAAACCAAAGTGGCGGAGATCGGACTGGAACGGGCTAAAAGGTTAGTGGAGTCAGGCAAGAATGTTTTCATGTTGTTGGATTCCATTACCCGCTTGGCTCGCGCTTACAATTTGGCAATGCCCAATTCCGGCCGAACTTTGTCCGGCGGGTTTGATCCGGGAGCGTTGTTTCCGGCAAAAAAGTTTCTGGGGGCCGCCCGATGTATTGAGAACGGCGGGTCGCTGACGATTATCGGCACGGCGCTGGTCAACACCGACTCGCGGATGGACGATTTGATCTACGAAGAATTTAAGGGAACCGGCAACATGGAGCTGCATCTTGACCGCCGGCTGGCCGAGAAGAGGATCTTTCCGGCCATTGATGCAGGAACTTCCGGAACCCGCAACGACGAAAAATTTTTTGACCCGAAAATCCAGGAACAGCGCAATAAATTGATAAGAATGCTTAATATGTTAAATGATGACGAGCGTTCCGAAGCTCTGATTACCCGGCTTAATCAAACGAAAACCAACGCGGAATTTCTTCAAACTTTAAGCAAAGCTATTTAATAATCTCATAATTTTTAAATTGTTACAGTTTGCTAGTATTTGGACATCTTGACCCTGCCTTCTTATTATAGTAAATTCCCTTTTACCATATGAATCTTGTTGGGGATATTGGGGAATTTGGAGCCGTTTGCCTTTGGTATCTAAACAAAAAAACACTGGTCTTTGGGGCAAAATTCGACGGGGCAAAATCGCTTTTGGTTGGAAAATTAATTACCAGACGGGGAGCGTATCAGCGGCCGTTTTTACATTTTGGGATGTTTTCTCTAATAATTCTTGGCCTGGTTTCCGCCCCGCTCTTTATCAATCAATACCCCACGAAAGCTTCAGCCAACGCTATTGAGGAGACACCATCCTCAATCTTAAATACCGTCACCGCGACTGCTGTTAAAACGGTGGAGTCCGAAAAACCCCGTCGGGATATTGTTGAGTATACCATCCAAAAAGGGGATACTTTGTCCGGTATCGCCAAAAATTATGGCGTGGATACCGCCTCAATCAAAGCACTGAATCCCAAACTTTCCATAAACGATTTATCCGTAGGAACGATTATCAAAGTCCCGCCGGTAAGCGGAGTCATTATCATGGTTAAAAAGGGCGACACAGTCAATGCTTTGGCCAAAAAATACGGTCTGGAGTCGGCGCAGCCAATCGCGGACTGGCCCTATAACTCTTTTGCCAATGACGAAACTTTTGAGCTGGCGGCCGGACAAAGCTTGGTTATCCCCGGCGGGGTGATGCCGGAAGAGGCCGTCAGGCCGGTGTATCAAACGACCCCCGGCCAGACGCTGTTCGCCCGGGGAACTGGAGCCCTGATGTGGCCCGCAGGCGGGACGATCACCCAACGGTTTACCTGGTACCACAACGGCATAGACATAGCCAACGGGATCGGAACTTCGATTATCGGCGCCGATTCCGGGCGGGTGGTGGTGGCGGAACGGTCGGGGTATAACGGCGGGTACGGCAAGTATATTAAGGTTGATCATGGTAATGGTCTTTCCACGCTCTATGCCCATTTATCCGAAGTCAGCGTTTCTGTTGGGGATAATATCAGCCGCGGCCAGTTGATCGGGAAAATGGGCTCCACCGGCCGGTCTACCGGCTCGCATCTGCATTTTGCGGTTTTCTCCGGAGACAATGCCGTCAACCCGGCAGGGTTGTTAAAATAATTTGGACGGGCGCGGGTGTTGATTTATCGGGCGAGGGGGGGTTGGTTTATCGGGCATGGGTTTTGGTTTATCGGGAACGGGTGTTGATTTATCGGGCGCGGGTGTTGTTGATTTATCGGGCGCGGAGACCGCGCCCCTACAACGGTTTTATGCAAAATTTACCAAATAGACAATCAATTCGATTGCGGGGATTTGATTATTCCCAAAATGGATTATATTTCTGCACAATCTGCACGCACGATCGAGAAAATTTATTTGGAGAAATTATCGACGGAAAAATGGTTTTAAACAATGCCGGAAAAATTATCGATTATTGGTTGAATCAAATTCCGACAAAATATAACGGCGTCATTTTGGATGAATACCAGATTATGCCAAATCATATTCATATAATCATCAATATTGTAGGGGCGGGGTTTCCCCGCCCAAAAACATTAGGTCAGATTTTGGCATATTTTAAATATCAATCGGCGAAATCGGTTCGTCTGGCAAAATCGGGCGCGGGTGTTGTTGATTTATCGGGCGCGGAGACCGCGCCCCTACAGAATAAATGGGTTTATATTAAAAAAATATTTCAACGCAATTATTACGAACACATTATTCGTGATGAAAATGAATACACCAAAATTTGTAATTACATTCAAAATAATCCTAAAAATTGGGAAAAGGACAAAAACAATATACATATAATTCCTCAACAATATCAATAGATACATCTCTTGCAATCTACGTAATATACGTATATATTTAAATTATGACAGTATTTTATGCCGCGAGTTTGTTGGGGCAAAACAAATACGAGAAACAATATCAGATGGTAATGGAGGCTATTAAAGCCACGAAAGTAAAAATAATTACTAAAGATATGGAAAAAGCCGATGCCATTATTATTGAGATTTCTCAAGAGGATTTTCAGCTGGGGCATGAGGCGACGTTGGCGATTCAAAATAAAAAGCCGGTGTTGTGTCTCTCCGTTTATGAGGATTTTTCCCAAAAAATTACCAATGCTTATTTTTTTGGCGCCAAATATAATGAATATACCGTCGGGGAGATTGTTGCCGATTTTATTTCCAAAACCCAGAAACGGCACTACAGCGAGCGGTTTAATCTGTTTTTATCCCCGGCGCAGGAAATGTATTTGGAGCGGGCGGGGAAGGTTTATGGTTTGAATAAATCAGAGTATGTGAGGATGTTGATTGATAAGGATAGGGGGTAAGGTGGTGTTTGTTGGAAAAAGTCAGAACTCATTTTGAACAAAATCCTGAATGATTGCCGCGCTTCGCGCGGCAGAACCAAAACTGAACGCTCGGGCGGGCAAAAAGGAAGGGGGTTGGGGGGAAGGAATTTTTGCCCGCCCTCGCTTTCACTGTTTCTTTTTTCGCCGCCGCAATTTTTCGTGCCAACGAAGTTGGCGCGCCGCCTTTACCTTTAATCTATCAGAAAACCGAAAAAACTAAAGTCGTATTTCTTTTTCTAACCAATCAATTTTTTCGTGTTTTCTTTTCCAAAAAATATCTTCCCAAATGTAGTGAACCGCGAGCATTGAATAATCGCCATATTGTTTTTTGATGTCATCTCGAATTTTGTTTGTCGACACAAGCGACTTTTTGTAAAAAAGCTGGGAATATATTTTTTGTTGCCACGGCGCGATATGGTCAAAAGTGTTGTATTGGTGGCAAACTTCAAAAAGCAAAATGCGAGCGGTCTCCGGACCAACTCCGTAAAGTTTTATTAATTCCTTTTTTGCGTTTTCTTGGCCAAGCGTTCTCAATTTCAACTCGTCAATTTTGCCTTCGGCAAAATCTTGCGATAAACGCTTTATGAATTTGGCTCTGTATCCAATTTTCAAATCTCGTAATTCCTGCTCTGAAACATTATTTAATGCTTCCGGCAACCAAATTGAAAAAATTTCTTTGCCGTCAAATTTTAATTTTGTTCCGTAGTTATCAAGCAAAGCGTTTGTCATTTGTACAGTTCGTCGAACGGTTGCATTTTGGAGAAGCACGGCAATTATGAGAAGTTCATATAAATTATGCGCGCTTGAATTACGCATACCTAACCATTTTTTGAAAATTGGATAAAAGCGTTTATCGCTTTTGGCGAGTTTATTAAATTCTTTCAAATCGGCGTTCAAATCAAAACACCAAATAATTTCTTCTTTGATTTTTCCAAGCTCACTTTCGGAAATGTTTTTGTCGGAAAAAATGGAAACTTTGATTTTTGGTTTTTTTGTTTCGCCCCTGTTTTCAATTTTCAAGCCAAAAAGTCGCTTGGCAATTCTGATTGTTTGCCAATACTTTCCGGTTTCCCAATCTGTTAATTTATCTGGATAATGCGACGGCTTATGAAAAGTCCCGTCAAAATGAAATGGCGAGCTCGGGAATACAAAAAATTCCTTTTTGTCTTTCAAAACTAATGACTTCATAAACTAATTTATTTTGCCGAAACTTCCCAAATGTTTCCGTCCGGGTCGTTAAAATAAGCAACAATTTGACCCCACGGCGTAGTTTTTGGTCCTTCAAAAATTTCAACGCCTTTTGTTTTTAGATCGTTGCAAGTTTTTTTGACATCATCAACTTGAAAAGCCAAAATTACTCCGCCGCCATTTCCCATAAATTTTTTAGGGAACATAGCTGTTGCCGCTTCTTTCTCAAAGATAGCTAAAGAAGTACCCTCGAGTTTGAAATCGGCAAATTTACCTTCGGTTGAGTTCACCTCTAACCCTAAAATGTCTCGATAAAAGGCAAGAGATTTTTCAAAGTCATTTACCAACAGACAATTTGCAAATAATTTTTTAAGCATAATTTTTTCGCCTCCTTTTATTTTCTTTCCCACTCCTCGACCTCGGGGTGGAAATCTACTTGATACTCTGGTATGCCGAGCGAAATGCCGTAGCGTTTCGCTTCGTCATATTGTTCTTTGCTTTTTCGGTCTATATAGAAAATTTTATCACGGAAGATTATGTAGTGGTGGGTATCGTTTTTGTAATCCGCGTACCAAGAATTATTATGCGAGTAGTCAAGCGATTTGCTTATTTCTTCGGCTACGCTTTGCGCTTCGTTTTCAGGAATTTCAACAGCGTGCAAAGTCCATCGCGAAAGCCACGGCGTTTTATGTTCATCGGTTATCGGTTCAACTTTTGTGGAAATAATTTTTACTTTTTTGAGGACATTTTTATTTGTTAAAGATTCCTCAATAATCGTGCCTTTATAGGTATTCATAGTAATTCTTTCGGCTCAACGCCGATGGCTTTCGCCATTTTGTTAATAGTTAATAATGACGGATTGCGTTTTCCTCGCTCAAGTCCGCTAATATAACTCCGGTGAACACCCAATTTTTCGGCAATGTCGCCTTGCGACATCTTCTTTTTTAAGCGGGTCTCGCGGAGACGCTTTCCAAAATTTGTAATCTCTTTTTTCATATTATTATCCACTTGCATTGATTGTATCAAATGTTATATGATTGGTCTATGGAGAGCAATTATATAACAGGCAAGGGGAGTAAAAATGTTGTGTGCGCACGGGTGGGCGGGGCAAACACAACTTCCTTTCCGGTGGCGCATTTCGCAAAGCGAAATACGAAAAATTGCGGCGGCGAAAAAAGAAACAGTGAAAGCGAGGGCGGGCAAAAAT
>CAYSID010000025.1:0-9975 GCA_964431075.1 uncultured Gammaproteobacteria bacterium | reverse complement strand
CTCCAGGACGTCTATCATAAATAGAGCACTGATTTCCGTCTAGTAAAGGACAAACTCCGTTAGGAAAAATCACATCAAACGTCTCTCTCAAAAAAAAAGATCGCTTGGGGAGAATAGTCGCACCTGTAGATTCAAAAAGCCGTACCTCTTTTTTGTTAAGTCCGTTTAATCCCAATACCCGGCAACAAGCGGCACGGCAATCTCGCAAACAATCCATTTTCTCTGATTATAAGTGTCAACAAAAAATTATTCAAATTAAATCTTGACTTCTTAGTTGTTAACGTTATAATTACCCTTGCCATGGAAAGCTCCTGAATCGAGCGCGACGGATTTCCTTTTAATCCCGCTCGAGGCGGGATTTTTGATGGACGCACTTTGACATCACGAATAAACATGAATAACTTTAACTTTTAAAATGTGGTAGGATGTCAGTTTTTTTAAGAATTTGATCCTGGTTCAGGATGAACGCTAGCGGCGTGCTTTAGGTATGCAAATCGAACGGCTCGTCTTCGCAAGAAGACAGGCAGTGGTGGACGGGTTAGTAATAAACAGGAACGTACCCTTTTCTGAAGAATACCCCGGCGAAAGTTGGGCTAATACTTCATAATCCCGCAAGGGGAAAGTGCTTAACTGCACGGAGTTGGAGCGGCCTGTTTCCTATCAGCTAGTTGGTAAGGTAATGGCCTACCAAGGCGATGACGGGTAGGGGGTGTGGGAGCATGACCCCCAACAATGGGACTGAGACACGGCCCTTACGTCTACGGACGGCAGCAATTAGGAATCGTCGGCAATGGGGGAAACCCTGACCGCGCGACGCCGCGTGGAGGATGAAGGCTCTCGGGTCGTAAACTCCTTTTGACAAGAATGAAATAAATGACAGTACTTGTAGAATAAGCCGCTACTAACTACGTGCCAGAAGTCTCGGTAATACGTAGGCGGCAAGCGTTATCCGGATTCATTGGGCGTAAAGTGACGTGTAGGCTTTTCAATACATCCCGTTTTAAATACCGATGCTCAACATCGGCGCTGGACGGGAGATGGTTGGAATTTGAACTTTTTCGGGGCAACTGGAACTTTTGGTGAAGCAGTGAAATGCGTTGATATCAAGAGGAACACCGATGGCGAAGGCAGGTTGCTAGGAAACAGTTGACGCTGAGACTCGAAAGCTAGGGGAGAGAAGCAGATTAGATACCTGCGTATTCCTAGCCGTAAACGCATGGGTGCTAATTCCTCGTCCCGCCTTTGGCGGGATAAGGGATGTAAGCTAACGCGTTAAGCACCCCGCCTGGGGAGTACGGCCGCAAGGCTAAAACTTAAAGGAATTGACGGGGACCCGCACAAGCAGTGGAGCGTGTGGTTCAATTCGATTCAAAACGAAACACCTCACCAAGACTCGACATGTGACTGCAAACCTAATGAAAGTTGGGCGTCTTCGAGAGTGTCACAAAGCTGCTGCATGGCCGTCTTCAGCTCGTTTCGTGAGGAGTACCCTTGAGTGGGTTAACGAGCGCAACCCCCATCCTTTGTTAGATTTTCAAAGGAAACTGCCCCGATTTTACATCGGGGAGGAAGGCGGGGACGACGTCAGGTCAGCACGGTGCTTATGTCTTGGGCAACACACACCCTACAATGGCGAAAAACAACGAGCCGCGAAACCGCAAGGTTAAGCAAATCTCTGAAATTTCGCCTCAGTTCAGATTGGGGTCTGAAACTCGACCCCATGAAGTCGGAATTGCTAGTAATCGCGAATCATAAGGTCGCGGTGAATACGTTCTCGGGTCTTGTACACACCGCCCGTCAAAGCAGCAAAGTCGGCGGCGGCCCAAATCCCGATGTCACGTCGGGATGAAGCCGAGGTCGGCGATGAAGCTTAAGTCGTAACAAGGTATCCCTAGCCGAAGCTGGGGATGGATCACCTCCTTTCTAAGAGGTTAATACGGTCCGATATAACATCGGACAAGATCTCCTTACTTTTTTGCAAAAGATTTAGTAATAAAAGAAAATCTTCCGGCATCCTACCGCATTTTAGAAGTTAAATGATATAATAGTTTTGCAGGTCTGGTGGTGAAGTAGTCCAACACGGCGGTCTGCAAAACCGTTATCCGCGGGTGCAAATCCCGCCCAGACCTCTGAAAGACTTTTTATGGGCGGGTAGTTCAGTGGTAGAACGTCTATCTGATAAGTAGAAAGTCCAAGGTTCAATTCCTTGTCCGCCCACCAAAATCTGACTTTTTGGAATTTTTCCAACCGATTCTGCCGGACTCCAAGTGGAATTTGCGATTCGACATTATTGTCATACAGCATATTGTTCAGTTATAATAATTCTGTGAATTGGTGAAGCATCAAGCGCATACGCGGGCAGAAAAACCTGACGCAGAACGACGTTTGAAAAATAGCCCAAGCGCTCCGAGCAACAGACGAGAAGGCTTTGAACCAGTTATGAACACAGGCATGCGGTATCAAACATTAATAAGACCATCATGGGCGCCACCAAGCTGGGTTTTTGGGCCGGTGTGGACAGTACTATACACCGTCATCGCTGTTTCTTTCGGCATTGTGTTTTACAAAGCATTCACAAAGCAGCTACCATGGATTGTGGCCCTGCCATTCGCGCTCAACCTTATTTTTAACCTTGCTTTTGCGCCAATCCAGTTTTGGCTTAATAATAATCTCCTCGCTTCACTCGATATTCTGCTTGTTGTCGGCACACTCATCTGGGGGCTGTGCGTCGTGTGGAGTTATGTGCCCGGACTACGCTGGGTGGTTTATGTCAACATTGCGTATCTTCTTTGGGGTATTTTCGCCACATGTTTGCAATTAATCATAACCTACCTAAATAGATAATGTTTATGAAACTGTTTGCAATCGCACTTTCAGTTTTTTTTGCCATCGACATGATCTGGCTTGGAATTGTGGCCAAGGACTTTTATCGCACACACATCGGCACGCTTATGAAGCCGGATGTAAATTGGACCGCAGCGATTATTTTTTATCTAATTTTCATTGCCGGACTTATAGTGTTTGTTATCGCTCCTGCTGTGGAAAAAAGTTCTTGGATGCATGCCCTGTTTTTTGGCGCTCTCTTTGGCTTCGTTTGTTATGCCACCTATGACCTTACAAATTTGGCGGTGGCTAAAGATTGGCCACTGCTGGTAACGATCGTAGATTTAGGATGGGGTGCGGTACTTGCGGCTTCTGTTTCTGCTGCAACCTACTTCATCGCAAGCAAGATTGGTCTATGAATTATTTTCTAACTCTTTTCATTATATTGCTCGCATACATGAACCTGTGGTTCATGATTTCTTTAATAAAAAAAAGAAACGATGTTGCCGATGTGGCGTGGGGTCTGGGTTTTGTTCTCATCGCTTGGGTGTCATTTTTTATTGCCGGTGGTTTTGGTATGCGGGGGGCATTGGTTGGAGCGTTGGTGAGTATTTGGGGTCTGCGTCTATCTTTGCATATTTACAACCGCAACAAAAATAAAGTGGAAGATTATCGGTATCTGGCGTGGAGGAAACAGTGGGGTAAATGGTTTTATATCCGCTCGTATTTTCAAGTGTATCTTTTGCAAGGGATCTTTTTGTTTCTTATAGTCTCACCTGTACTGCTTATCAATAAGAGCGCGGGGCCGCCACTTGGACTATTTGATATTATCGGCATCTTAGTGTGGTTTGTCGGTTTTTATTTTGAAGCAGTTGGCGATGCGCAATTGACGCGATTTATTAAAGACCCGGCCAACAAAGGCAAGCTGATGCAAAACGGACTCTGGGCATATACCCGCCACCCGAATTATTTTGGTGAAGTAACGCAGTGGTGGGGTATCTGGATAATGGCACTTTCTGTCTCAGGGGGTTGGCCGGGAATTATTGGGCCCGTTACCATCACCTTTTTGATTTTAAAAGTCTCGGGTATACCCATGCTAGAAAAGAAAATGGAAGAGAATCCAGATTTTGCAAAGTACAAGCTGAAAACCAGCATATTTATCCCACTACCCAGAAAATAATTTTTATGATTACTTCGGATTTTATCGGTGTACACAGATTTTGGGCGCGGAGCTCTTTGATACTCGTTACCTGGTATCTTGTTGTAAATAAATGAATAGAAAAAATCCAGTAAAAATTCTCGCTCATGACAAAATGCAAAGGCATTATAGCTATCCATTAACCGAACCCATCGGCAGAAACTTTGATCCTCGTTTTAAGCCGGAATTATCTCCAAAACAGATGCTTGAACTCGGCGTATTCGGAGGAGTATACATGAGGGACTGTGTAAAAGAATTTCCGAAAAATTGGTTCGTGAGGGCCAAATTTCAGAAAAAAGACAGCGCTAAACAGAACCCCAAACTAAATTTTTTCGGCGTGAATGCTTCTCAACCACTTTCCGTCTGGCGAGCTAAAGGCTGGGTTCATCCTCAAGATCCACGCGGGTGGTTTCAGTGGTATTGTCGTTACTATATGGGTCGCCGGAGCGAGGACGACGAGCGGCAGATTAAAAGATGGATTGCGATCCGACGACACATCGCGCAGATTGTTAAAAACTGCCGAAGGGGGGATTATTTGTGCCGCAGAAAGCAAAGACAGGCTGTGCTTCACTGGGCGTACGATAGCAGAAAGATATAACAAAGTTTTGCCACCCGTAAGCAAGACGCAGGCATCGTTTTGTTCAAAACGCGTTCGAGCCGGATAGAATAATTTCACAAACGACCTCATAAGTTGGTGGGCTGAAAAGACCATGTTGTTGGGCCGGATGCCCCCACCGCTAATAAACTACTTAATTTTTGAGGCACAGAATTTACATCTTTTAGCCAAGAGAGGGATGGAGCTTAAACACTCCGGACAAATTTTCTCCGTCGGTTTTTGTTTGTCATTTTTTGAAGATAATTTGTTGGCCGGAATTACAATAAAAAAGTAGACAACTGCTGCAACAACAACAAACGACAATAAAGCATTAATAAAATCGCCAACCAAAAATTTACTGCCACTTATTTCAACATTTAAAACAAAAAAAATTTGGGACGCCGCCAAAAACGCCAATTAATGGAGTAATTAAGTCCGCAATCAAAACATTGACAATTTTTCCAAAGGCCGCCCCAATAACCACCGCCACCGCCAAATCAATAACATTCCCTCTAAACACAAATTCCTTAAACCCTTTAACATATATTTCAAATTTCTTTAACTCTTTCTGTAATTGAACTGCATTTTCAATAACAATTCCTTTCATTCCCAATTTTTCAGCGGCGGTAACATTTTCTTCGCTATCATCAACAAAAATTACCTCTTTCGGCTTTACCCCAAGTTTATTTAAAGTTATTTCATAAATTTTCGCATCTGGTTTTCGATAACCCACCTCGTGTGACAAAATAACAATCGGAAATAAATCGTAAATACCGGCGGTGCGTTTTTTAGTTGCATGTGGTCCAATGGTGTTGGAACAAATTGCAATTTTTATTCCAAGTTTTTTTAAAATATTAACAATTTCAAAAACTTTTATATCCTTTTTATTTTTAAATTTTCTTGCCCACGAAGTGGAGGAGGGGATTGACCTATCAATTTTATTAGCCAAAATAAATTACCGCCAAAATTCTGTTTCATCAATTTTTCCGCAACTAAATAATTCAAGCTGCGGTTCACAAAGTTTTTTAAATTGTTCCGTTGACATCCTCATTTCCTGCACCATATCATCAAAAAAATATATCCGCGGAATTCTCGCGAAGCACCCCGCCAACATCAAAAATTACAGCTTTAATTTTCGTCATATTAAATTTGAGGCCTTTAAAATTGCATCTTTGTAAAATTGCGGCATGTTTAAAGAGGTAATTTCTTCAAGAGAAAATTTCTTATACTTTGCCGCCCCACCTTCGCCAATTAATTCAAAATTACCAACTTTTTCTAATAATTTGCACATGTAGGAAACAACCAAAACTCCTTTGTTTTCATCTTCGGAAACTTTTATTGTAAATAAATACGCATCAATAATTTTTTGAACCTCAACTTTAAATCCTAATTCTTCCAAAAGTTCACGGGCAACAGTTTCTCTTGGTTGCTCGCCAATATCCATTTTCCCGCCGGGAATTTCCCATTCATTCCGTTCATTTTTCCGCAACCAAATTTTACCCTCTTCAAAAACAATACCTTTAACTGAAATTGGGACAATATAAATCGGGTTCATATTATTAATTATAACAGTTTGAGATCACAAACTATGATCTCAAACAAAGACCGTCTTAATATCTAATTACAGGATGACTTCCAACAACAAAAATAATACAATCAAACAATGCGTTCATGTATACCAAAACAACAATTTATTAACCAACTAAAAGATTCAACTCCATTGCTTGAGGAAGAAATTTTAGCCGAGCAAAATCTGCGGCAAAAAGTGGGGAGGTAATTTTTTTATAACCACTGAATATATTTACACCCGGTCGCGGATTTTATTTCCTTGTCCCAACCGGCAGTCGAACATTTTTTCATCCGTTTTCCCACGGCAGTAGTAAATAAAACCAATGGCTCGCCGCAGTCGGGACATTTTTCATCTAACTCTTTTGGTTCCATCTGTATCCACTTAACAAAATCGCACCCTTCGTTTCGTCTTGTATCTTTATTCCAAATCCCAGCGGAACATCTTTGCAGTTGCTTTCCGCTTTGGGTCTCGACAATCGGCCCAAGTGAACTCCCGCATTTCGGACAAACGTCCTCTTTTGCTTCTTCAACCATAATCTAAAATAACATAGTTTTAAATAAAAGTATAGCCCGAAACACCTAGTTGACTTTGAATGAGAACCTCCTGTATAATCCCTCTTACCTACGAGGTAGGGGAAAATTCCTAGATGACAAGATACTTTTTAAATATTATTTATTGCCAGAGGAGTTAATTTTCCGCCGGCAGTAGGTTAAAAAGTAGGAATCGAAGGATTTTTTCCCTTGCTGTAGAGCGGGGGATTTTTTATATTCCTGGGCCGTTGGCGCAGTGGTAGCGCACCTCGTTTGCAACGAGGGGGTCGGGAGTCCAAATCTCCCACGGTCCACAAGCAAATTGACCGTCTTGTTCTTTGAAAAGTGAATAGAAGGTCAAAATTTTATAGCTATTTAAATTGCTACTCTAACGCCATTGGTGGATGCCTTGGCAGAGAGAACCGAGGAAGGACGGTTGTATAGGGCCGATATCGACGGGTTGCTCCTCAACAAGCTTTATCCGTTGGTTTCCGAATGGAGAAATCCAGTTAATTTAACCATTAATTATTTAACAGTAAATTCATAGCTGTTAAAAGGGTACCCCCCGAACTGAAACATCTAAGTAGGGGGAGGAAAATAAAACAAAGTGATTCCCCAAGTAGCGGCGAGCGAAACGGGAACAGGCTAAATCCAGCACCAATCTGGTGCTGGACGTTGCGGGACACTAATATGCCATAGATTTTAGTTAAGAGAATCCCGTGGAAACGGGAACCAGAGACGGTGAAAGTCCGGTATCTGAAATCTGAAATCTGGTTAAGTGTATCCCAAGTACCACGCGGCACGTTACCGTGTGGGAATCTGGCAGGACCATCCTGCTAAGCCTAAATATTCTCTCTGACCGATAGTGAACTAGTACCGTGAGGGAAAGGTGAAAAGCACCCCGAAAGGGGAGTGAAATAGTAACTGAAACCATTGGCTAACAAACAGCAGAAGTCCGCAGGGATAACTGCGTGCCTATTGAAGAATGAACCGGTGAGTTGTCTTTATTTACATTAGTTTAATCCCTTTTGGGGAGTAAGCGCAGCGAAAGCAAGTCTTAACAGGGCGTTACGGTAAATAAGGGCGGACCCGAAGCCCAGTGAGCTAACCTTGAGCAGGTTGAGAGTCGACGAAAGTCGGCTGGAGGACCGAACTCGTAGTCGTTGCAATGACTTGAGATGACTTGAGGTTAGAGGTTATATGCCTATCGAACTGGGGGATAGCTGGTTCTCCCCGAAATATATATAGGTATAGCCTCCCGCTCCAAATTATCGCAGGTAGAGCACTGGATTAGTCAGGCGGTGCAAATCGTCTAACTAAACCAAACTCCGAATTACGAATAATTTTGGCGGGGGAGTCAGAAAGCGACGGCTAAGCGCCGTTTTCTAAAGGGAAACAGCCCAGACTCTTGATTAAGGTCCCTAAATTGAAACTAAGTCTAAGGATGTCAGATTTTTTATACACCCAGGAGGTTGGCTCAGAAGCAGCCATCCTTTAAAGAAAGCGTAACAGCTCACTGGAATAAAAGTCAGGCGCCTAAAATGATCGGGAATTAAGTTTCATACCGAAATCAGAGATCCGCCTCTTTTTCGAAAGAGTCGAGATGGTAGGGGAGCGTCCAGCCCCGAGTGAAGTCTCGCCGTAAGGCGGGATGGACGGTGCTGGAGTGAGAATGCCGGTATGAGTAGCGTAATTCAGAGTGAGAATCTTTGAAGTCGAAAACCCAAGGTTTCCCCGACAACGTTAATCGTTCGGGGGTTAGTCGGTCCTAAGCGTGATCCTACAGGAGTAACGCGATGGATAATTGGTTTACATTCCAATACAAGGTTTGGCGCGTTAAAACCCAAGGAAGACAAAGGAAGGATAGCATAACCCCGAGTAAAAGCGGGGGGAAAACACCGAAATAGTATTAATTGGAAAACCCGTTAGTATGTTTAATTAAGGTGCGAAGAATTGCGAATCTTTGCTTTCAAGAAAACTTTCGTGGGAAGTGTCAAATTTTACCGTACCGCAAACCGACTCTGGTGGGTAGGTCGAGAAGACTAAGACTTTCGGATGAACTTTGGCTAAGGAACTCGGCAAAAAAGCTCGATGTAACTTAGGGAGATATCGTTCCGGCACCATTAAGATGGTGCTGGATGCAACAAAAGTTTATTATCTAACTGTTTAACTAAAACACAGGTCTGTGCAAAGCCGAAAGGCAACGTATACAGGCTGAGGCCTGCCCAGTGCTAGTAGATCAAAAATGGTCCTAATGGCCGCAAGGTCGGCGGGATTGTTCAAAGTCCTAGTGAACGGCAGCAGTAACTATAACTGTTCTATGGTAGACCCAAGTGGATCACGCTGCCATAGTGAGGTATTCAAACCTCGATTTTTTGCAGATGCAAAAAAACCAAAACTTGACTATATGCTGGAAAAGCCTTACACTGAAACTACTATGGTAAAATTACACATAGTGACAATGTTGTCAGTTTGGACAATCAGCAGGAAAGACTCGATCCATGGTGGATTGTAGGTTTCGTTGACGGTGAAGGGTGTTTTTCTGTAAGTATTTTTAAAAATAAAACTACAAGGAGTAATTTCCAAACTCTTTACGAATTTGTAATTACTCAACAATCATAACCACAATCTTTTGCGATATTGCGTTAGAAGACAAGATGATTTAAGAAAAATAATTATCCCGTTTTTTAAAAAATATCCATTAAGAACCTCAAAACGCGCACAATTTGAAAGATTTTGCCAACGTTTTGAAAATCGAGAATCCTCAGAGACTATATGTCAAGCCCCGGTACCATCCGGTTCAGGGTGAAGATATAGTCCAAACTTCAAATCGGAAATTGAAGATAAGCGAAATTCCTTGTCGGGTAAGTTCCGACCCGCACGAACGGCAGAATGAGATAATAACTGTCTTAGCCAAAGGTCCGGCGAAATTGAAATGGCTGTGAAGATGCGGCCTAGTCTTGCCAGGACAAAAAGACCCCGTGGAGCTTTACTGCAACTTGATATTGTTGATTTATTTTCAATTATTTAGTAATAGGTGGGACCCCGCCGCAAGGCAGGGAGCAATGAAAGACCACTTTTTGAGAATGAGGAGACTAACCTGCACCCAATAAAGATTTGGGGCGGGAACACTGTCTGGTGGGCAGTTTAACTGGGGAGGTTGACTCCTAAATTGTAACGGAGTCGTACAAAGGTACGCTAGTCCCGGATGGAAATCGGGATGATAGGGCAAACCCATAAGCGTGCTTGACTGTGAGAC
>CAYSID010000024.1:0-10167 GCA_964431075.1 uncultured Gammaproteobacteria bacterium | reverse complement strand
CCGCCTCCGCGGCAAGCGCGTCAAATCCGCCTTTTTTGAAACTTGCGGACAGCCGCCGATCCAACAAAAAGAAGTTCGAGTTGACTTTTTTTGCCATGATTGATAAATCATGGCAATTATTTTTTGCGCGCGCGATTTTGTGCGCTGAAAGCGCACTACTTACGAATTCTTGGAAAGGTTCGAGCCACTCAACACCGTTTTGGGAAATTTCCTTAATTTTGGAGTTTAAGAGCGATTTTGTCTCGACCAATTCATTCTTTTTCTTTTGGTAATCTTCAGGAGAAATTACTTTGTCAAGTTAACCCTCAAGTAATCTATCCAGTTTTTCTTCAGATTCTTTAAATTGAGTTTGATAACTCAAAATAATACCCGCTGATTTTTGTTTTTCCTCGTTTGCGTCTTTTTCCGCCCACTCAAGAAACTTTTTGGCGGCGTGCGGCGGCAAAGAAGCTCGCAAAACAATTTCTTTTAATTGTTTCTCAATTTCCGTTTTATCAATATATTTTTGCGAGCAATTACCCATTTTCTTGGAACAGCGATAATACACATACTCAACAGCTCGATTTGTTCACTTGTAATACTTGGCGTGCTTTTCGGCTGTGATTGCGCCGTCGCATTCGCCGCACTTAACCAATCCCAGAAAATCAAACAAGTGTTTGTTGTTTTTAACCTTACGGCTTTTGAGTTTGACTACTTCTTGGCATTTATCAAAAAGTTTCTTGGAGATTAAGGGCGGATGATTTCCTTCGTAGAGTTCGCCGCAAAATCTCATCACTCCGTAATAAAAAGGATCAGTCAGAATTCGTTTGACTTTATCAAGGTGGAGTTCATGACCGGACTTGTTGAAAATCTTATTTTGGTTGAAAAATTTACGGATATCCGCGTATCCATAGCCGCCGATAGCAAAAAGCCGAAAAGCTTTTTGCACATATTTGGTTCGTTTCTTATCAACTTCAATTTTCTTGTTGATGTTTAGGTAACCAAACGGTGCTTGATTCGGCCACTCACCACGACGCAATTTTTGTCGATTTCCTCGTTTAACATTTTCGGAAAGATTATCTACATAATACTTGCTCAGGCCAAAAGCAATATTAAGCATGAATTTTCCTTGTGGCGTATTTTCAAACCAGAACGAAGGAAATTTCAGATCCAGAAGTTTTCCAGTATCCAATAAGTAAATAATCTTTCCGCCATCAATTGAATTTCTGGCTAAGCGGTCGAGGTGCCATGACAAAATTCCATCAGCTTTTCAGCTCTCAATTTCTTTTAGGACTTCCGCAAATTTTTCTCACCCGGGTTCTCTGGCGGTCTTGCTCTCTGTAATAAAAGAAACGATCTTCAGGTTTTCTTTTGCGGCTAATTCTTCAAGTTCGGCAACTTATGCTTCAATAGACAATATTTGTCTGTCCGGCTCATCGGTTGACTTTCTGCAATAAGCGATGTATTTGATCATAAATTATGGTAATAAAACCATCAGTAACCAAACTGGTAGCTGGATTAAAACTAAAAAACCTAGCAAACCTACTTTGTTTCGTCTCAAAATAACTAACGATGCGATTATGTTATAGATTTCAGGAGGGACAGTAATCCAAGGACAAAATTTCCCACACCATAAATGAGGCCGGTGCGCAAAATCCAGAATATAGTTGTGAATTCCAAAGTTAGTTAGTAAATCACGAATTAAATGATAAACAGATAAAAATAAAGCTAAATAAAAAATAATTTTTAGTGCTTTGCTCATGATTTTATTATAGTTCTTTAAGCGAACGATAGCGAGTGCCTTTCTTTCAAGAAAGGCTAATTTTTGCGTTTTTTCATCTTTCTTTTTCCGGCGGCTGTCCGCAAGTTTCAAAAAAGGCGGATTTGACGCGCTTTCCGCGGAGGCGGGCGCGGAAAGCGCTACATCCAAACGGTTTTCAAATTCTTACTGGCTGACCGTTTACGAAAAATGTCGAACTTCAATGTGTTAGCTCGGCCTTCGGCCTCGCTTGCTCCGGCGCGGCGCCCCCACCTGCCACGCCTCCGAAACTGTAGGTTCTTTAAGACAAAATCTTCTGATTTTGTCTTAAAGAAAAAACGCAAAAATTTTAAAGCTTTTTATTAACTCAAATGGCCGCCCTGGTTGTACTCAGAAACCTTTCGGGATCTGTCCAAGACGGCCATTAAAAAGCCCGAAGGTTATTTCTGAGTACAACTATAATATACAAATTTTATGAAATAAAAACAATAGCAGTTGATCTACCCAGATTTTTAAAGATCTTGTATAATCAAAACAACGATATGGATAAGAGTTCAAAAATTTTAATCATTGGCGCAAGTTCTTATGTAGGTGCAAGATTGTATTTCGACTTGAAATCGAAATTCACTGTAGTTGGCACTTAGCTAATAATGCTAGCGCTAAGTGGTGTGACGCAAACCCCGAAAAAGCGGTACTTCTCAACCAAACGGCAACACAATATATTGTTGATTCAGCTAATTATGTGAACGCAAAGTTGGTGTACATTTCAACAATGGGAGCTATCAAACCTTCAAATCTCTACGGAAAAACAAAATTAAAATCTGAAGAAATCGTAAAAACTGTTAAAAATGGATATTTGATACTTCGTCCATCTCTAGTTCTTGGCTATAGTCCCAACATAACCAATGATAGACCATTCAACAGGATACTAAAGAATTTGGACGAGGATGTTCCGGCTATTTATGACACGTCATGGAAATTTCAGCCAACCTATATAAGACATATCAGCGAAGTAATAGAATCTTGCATAAATAAAAAAATAATCAATCGCTCCATCGTTATTGCTGTGCCGGAAATGAAATCAAGATACGACACAGCTAAAGATATATTGATCCCTTTTGGCATAAAAGTAGCGTCTATTGATGCTAAGGACTCAACTTTTGAGATTTTTGAGGATGACCTGTCAGAATTAAATGAACTGGGTCTTCTATAATATACTTACGAAGAAATGATAAAAGAAATTGTAAGTGACGTGAGAAACCGAGACAAATTTGTTATTTAATTTATATAAAAGCGATTGCATAGCAATCGCAAAATCACGCGCGCAAAAATAGCGGAGGTGCGGCGGGTGTGGACGCCGCGCTGGAGCAAGTGAGGCCGAAGACCGACCTACCTGCCGGCAGGTAGGGGTAATCAAATGAACTTCGACATTTTTTGTAAACGGGCAACCTTGAAAAATGATTAACTTTTGGCAAAAACTTCCTAAACCTTTTACAGTCTTGGCCCCGATGGAGGATGTAACGAATTTTTCTTTTCGGGAAATGATGACCGAAATTGGCAAGCCGGATGTAATTTTTACGGAATTTGTCGCCGCCGATGGGCTTGTTTATAATAAATCCGGAAAAGTTTTAGAAAAATTAAAATATAGTGAGAAGCAAAGGCCGATTGTGGCCCAAATTTGGGGAACAAATCTAAGTAATTTAGAAATAGCGGCTAGAACAATTGAAAAATTGGAGTTTGACGGCATTGACATTAACATGGGTTGTCCCGCCAAAGATGTGGTCAAACTTGGCGGAGGAGCAGGAATGATTAAATCACCAGAGAAGGCTATGCAGGCTATACAGGCAGTTAGGAAGGCGGTTAAGATACCTATAAGTGTTAAAACAAGATTGGGGTGGAATTTTGAAATTTTTCGAAACTCGGGTATTTCTGCCTTGACCCTTCATGCCAGAACGCCGGGGCAAATGTCAAAAGGGCAAGCTGACTGGGAGAAAATTGGTGAATTAGTAAAACTAAATCTTGGAATAACAATTATTGGCAATGGCGATATAACAAGTTACGAAGAAGTTTATGAAAAACACAAAACCTATGGAGTGGACGGCGTTATGATCGGCCGGGGAATGTTTGCCAATCCGGCAATTTTTGCCAATAAAATCTTAACTAAAGAGGAGAGATTAAATTATTTTGGAAAATATAAAAACCCCATTTTTCTTCGCGGCTTTCGTGGGGCCAAACAACTACGAATAATGTATAATAAATAAAATTGGGCCAATGGCGCAATTGGTAGACGCGTACGTTTCAGAAGCGTATCTCGTAAGAGTTGGAGGTTCGAGTCCTCTTTGGCCCACCGAGCGGACGTGGTGGAACGGTATACACGCCAGCCTAAGGAGCTGGTCCCGCGAGGGGTGGAGGTTCAAATCCTCTCGTCCGCACTAGACCTAGTGTAAAACACTATGATTAATACTGTTAAATGTCCAAAATGCGGGGAAGAAGTGGAAATTTCCAAAGCAATTTTTGATGAACAGCTGGCGATGGCCAAAAAGGAGGCCGGGGAGGAGTCACAAAAAAGAATCCGGCAATTAAGCGCCGAGATGGCCGAGCTTATTAAAGCCAACCAAAACCTCAAGCGGCTGGAAGAAGAAAGGGAGCTGGAAACCGCCAAAAAAATCGCTGCCGTTGAGGATAAAGTCCGGCAGGACGCGCTGAAAAAAACCGCTGAAGAAACGTCGCTGAAACTTTCCGAGAAAGACAAAAAAATCGCCGATATGGAAAAAATGATTGAGAACCTGAAACGAACAGCCCAACAGGGAAGCCAACAAACCCAAGGGGAAGTTTTAGAGTTGCAACTTGAACAATTATTAAAAACCGAGTTTCCCAATGATATTATTAAAGAAGTCCCAAAAGGAATACGGGGCGCGGATATTATTCAGGAAGTATACGATAAATCCGGGCGGTTTTGCGGAACGATTTTGTGGGAATCAAAAAATGCCAGATGGTCCCCGGGTTGGATACAAAAACTAAAAGATGATCTGCGTGCAGTCAAAGGTGATATCGCGGTTTTGCTTTCCGTCGATCTTCCAAAAGAATTTGCCCCGTTTAAATTTCAAGCGGGAATTTGGGTCACTAACCGTGATTCAATGCTGTCCTTAGCTTTCGCCATCCGAAAAAATTTATACGAAGTTTTTGTGACTAAAATGTCCAATGTGGATAAAGGGGAAAAGATGGTAGTTTTGTACGAATACGTCAACTCGCAAGAATTTCGGCAAAAAATTGAGGCCATGGCGGAAGCCTTCTCGACGATGCATGAGGAAATCGAGCGGGAAAAACGCTGGTTTGCCGTCAGATGGGCGCGGCAGGAAAAAATCGTCCGCAAGGCTCTTGATTCCACCTACCAACTCTATGGCAATATCCAAGGTATAACCGGCACTTTGCCGGAACTGAAACTGTTGGAGGTGGCCGATGAGGGTGATGATCCCCCGACCTCTTCGATGTAAACGAAGCGCTCTGCCGTTGAGCTAATCGGCCGTCCTTTATGGGGCAGGGGTTGTGCCGTGAATTATAACACGGGTGGAATTTTCGGGCTTGATATTGGCTAAAAATCTCTTGTCACCCATTTCCGGAGCCGTCCAGTAATAAAGCGCCCGGGCGTCGGCAGGGCGGAGATTAACACAACCATGCGACCGAGGTTTGCCAAAATCATTGTGCCAGTACGCTCCGTGCAAACCGTAGGCCTTGTAAAAAAACTGGACAAACGGGACATTAGGAAGATAGTAATAAGACGGCGTTCCCGGTTCACCGCCGGACATCTTTTGGGCAAAGATCTTGGCCCAGATGCGAAAATCGCCGGTAACCGTCGGCGTCCACGGCAGGCCGGAGCTGATGGGAAACTCCATCACTACCTTGCCGCCTTCATGGGCATATAATCTCTGTTTAGTCAAGTCCACCTCAATCCATTTTTCTTCGTTATTAAGGCCCAAGACCACTGGTTGGGTAAGTCTGGCCGCCTGCAGTTGGGTATCGGAGTAAGGGACGACCTTATTGTTGTAAATGGCAATTTGAGACGTCGGGTCAATCTCGCCGTTGGAATCCAAAATCTCCTTTATTTTTACCGCCGACTCCAGCTCATTTTGCGGCCGGATTTTTAAAAAAACAAATCCGCCCAAAATCAAAAACAATACAGCAAGAGGCGGGAAAAACTTTACCATCAAATTAAGACTAACAATATGATAAAATAATTGCAAGAGGCGGCGTGGCGAAATGGTATACGCGCAAGACTTAAAATCTTGTGGTGGCTAATCCACCGTATCGGTTCGAGTCCGATCGCCGCCACCGGCGGAGACTAGTTCATCGGAAGAACGCTCGGTTTGGGACCGAGAGGCACAGGGTCCAATTCCCTGGTCTCCGACAAAAATTATTTCCAACTTTTAAGCCAAAAATAATTATTTGCCCACCAAGTGGGAACATGGAGACCGGTCCAGTGAGGGAAGAAGAAAATAAAGGCAATAAAAATTACTCCCAAAACGGAAGCCGTCAGCCACTTTTTATTTATGTCCGAAAGCGTGAAAGCCAAGGCCAAACACAAAAAGGGGATTGAGGGCAGATAATGGTAAATAAACATAATCCGCGGGGCCCGGGCCCAGGGAAGCCAGAAACCAAGATAACCCAAAAGAATCAGCAGGCGGGTCAGACCTCGAGCTTTTATGGCCGTATAAATTACCGCCGGAATGCCCAGCCAAACTAACAGGGGATTGCCCAGAGCGTAAATATTGGCGATAAAGTTCTGCTTGGAATAATCAACAAAATACCACACCGGCCGCAGATTCAACGGCCAGCTCCACCACGGGGATTGATAGGTGTGAGTGGCTGTCAAATGGATATTATATTGCCACATCTGATTTTGCAGTTCCAGAAAATTCGCCCAGCTGCCGCCCAAAAAAAAGTATTGAGTGTAAGACAAAATATAGATCGTCAAAGGAACGACGACCAGCGCCAGAAAAAGTTTCGGCCAGCTTCTAGGACCGTTTTGTAAACCCAAAATGAGACCAAAAAATCCGATGGCGTATATCCCCGTCCACTTTGTGGCCAGCAAAAGCCCCAAGCTAACTCCCAACCAATACAAATCCTTTTTTAAATAAGCCACAAAAACGACCAGAATAAAAAAAGCGGCCACAATGTCATTCATGTTAATTCTTGATTGCACTAATAAAAGGCCGTCTAAAGAGGCCAGAAACGCAGCCGCCAGCCCTCCAACATCGGACTTCAAAAGTCGGCGGCCCAACCAATAAACCAGATAAATAACCCCGACGCCGATTAAGGCGTTGGCAATCCGCCAGCCGAATTCGTTGTCACCAAAGATTTTTATCCCCAGTCCGGCAACCAGTTTGGCCAAGGGAGGGTGGGTCCAACCGTAGGCTGTTCCGCCGGTTGGAGAATGAAACCATTCGTATGCGTCGCTGTTATTTTTAACAAATTCCCGGGTAGTAAAGGCGTTATACACTTCGTCAAAATAATAGCCTTTGGGAAAGTCCAGACGCCACACCCGCGTGACCAGAGAAAAAAGAAGAATGATCCCCAGTACGAATTTTGGCAAATTCATGAAATAATCATAGCATGGAAGTTGTCGTCTTGGGGACGCTTTTGGGAACCTGGGCCAGTTTTGGCGTTTCTTTGCTGCTTGGACAGGTGGAGCCGGTGAGTTTTGTCACCAGCTTTCTCTTGGCAGTCTTTCTTTTTAAATTTGAAAAAACAAGAATCAACTTGTCGATGGCAATTATTGTTCTTTTTTTTGCTCTTTTTCTATCCAAACTCTTTTCCCAAATGCTGGTTGTCGACCAACAGGGAATCTGGGCCGGGGGGTCTAATGTCTGGGGCGACTGGGCCGTTCATATCGGCTATATTACCAACTGGCTTTACGGCGATAACTTCCCCCCGGAAAATCCTTTTTACGCCGGCATCCGCCTGTCTTACCCTTTTTTATTTGATTTTACCAGCGCCATTTTGGCCAAATCCGGACTACCGCTTAACTGGTCTTTACAACTTCCCGGAATTGTTTTCGGGCTGGTTCTGGTGATATTAATTATCAAGCTGTCGGAAAAATTAACCGGTTCCCAAAAAGCGGCTGTCGTTGCTGTTTTAATTTTTATGTTTTCCGGAGGGCTCGGCTGGATATATCTCATCCCCGGCCAAAAAATCCTTGCCATTCCCCCTCAAGGAGTCAAGGAGTTGACCCACTCCTTTGAGGGCAATATCCAGTGGGTTAATTTTATTATTTCTGAGATGGTCCCCCAGCGGGGAATTCTATTCGGTCTGACAGCAGCTTTGACAATTTTTCTGCTTTGGCTGGAAAAAACACCCGGAAAATATTTCTTGGCCGGAATAATCGCCGGTTTAGTTCCCTTTTTCCATGCCCACACCTTTTTAGCAGTAATGTTTGCCGCCGCCATTTACTTCTTAATTCAGCCCCGCCGTTTATGGTTTTATTTTTTTCTTCCGGCCGTGATACTGGGCCTGCCGCAATTCCTTTACTTTATGCCCCAAGTGACAGGTTATTCTTCGGGATTCATAAGACAGCAGTGGGGTTGGGCCGCCCATGTCCAAAACGACAACTGGCTCTGGTTCTGGTTCAAAAATATTGGTTTAATGGCGGTTTTAATTCCCATTTTTTGGATCCAAAGTTATTTTAAAAACAAAAAATTATTCTGGCTATACTTACCGTTTGCCTTAATTTTTGCGGTCTGCAATATTTGGATTTTCCAACCGTGGGAAAATGATAATTCTAAACTTTTACGATTTTGGTATTTGGGTTCTTCGATTTTAGTTGCTTGGGGCTTGACTAAACTTAAATATAAACTTATTGCTGTTTTATTTTTACCAGTTATTATTTTTTCGGGATCATATGACGCCACCTCTTGGCTCGACTTTAATAAAAATAAACTGCAGATGTGGAGCAGAGAGGATATCAAGTTGTCTGAAATAATTAAAAATATAACACCTAAGAACAGCGTATTTTTAACCAACGATAATCATAACCATTGGGTTGTTGATCTGGCCGGCCGGAAAATCGTCATGGGCTTTCGCGGTTGGCTCTGGTCCTGGGGAATAAATTATTCTGCACGCGAATCAGATGTTTTTAAAATGTTTCAGGGCGATTCGCAAACTCCATATTTATTAGCTAAATACGGCATAGATTATGTTGTGATCGGTGCCGGAGAAAAGTCTAATTTTAATGCCTATGAAGATTATTTTGTAAAACATTACCCATTGTTTTTGGATATGAACGGCCAAAAAATTTTTGCCGTCGGAAATGGTATAATAAGGCCAAATTAATGCGGGATTAGTTCACCGGTAGAATGGCTCCCTTCCAAGGAGCAGAAGAGGGTTCAATTCCCTTATCCCGCTCCGTATCGGACTGCATTTGCAAAAATGCCCTTTTAGTCCGATCTATAGGGCTATTTTCAGGTTCGAGCCAAGTTTTTTCGTTTTATATAAACTAGCCAAGAGATAATAAAACTGGTGACGAGAATCGAACTCAAATCATAGTTCTTAAAACTATTGAAATCTTTTTAAATATTTGTCAAACTAATAATAGAATTATAGTGGAATCATATAGCTGAATGCTTTAATATGTCTGTCAAATATTTAAAAAGTATCAGTCTTTTTATTTGTCTAGTCACAAGCTTAGTTATCCTATTTGCTCCCTCTTCAGTTAGCGCTCAAACAGAAAAATCTTCTCCTAAACAACCCTCAATTACTCAAGTTATCTTGGGAAAATTTACTAATAAAAACGTAAAGCAAGCGCAAGTTTTGGGTGCTCAATCAAAAAACAGCAATGGCGGTTTATTAAAAGAATTATATTGCGCCTTTAACTGGAAAAGGGATTCTTCTTGTATCGATTTTCGTCAAAGTTCCCTATCGCAGAATGATAATGGAACGTTGGAAGAAGAAATTAGGGTAAATAGCATTCAAAACAATTCGGGTCTAACAGTACTTCAAATTCAAGCATTGAAAGGTGATAAGGGAGATAAAGGTGATCCGGGTAAAGATGGTCAGAATGGAGCAAGGGGAACTGATGGTATTCAGGGTTCTAAAGGTGATAGAGGAGATACTGGAAGCAGCGGAGCAAAGGGAGACAAGGGAGATAAAGGCGACAAAGGTGATAAGGGCGATCCTGGTTCTGGTACGACATATTCTGCCGGTAGTGGCATATCTATTTCAGGTTCAACAATTTCTTCTTCATTAGGAGTAACTATTGAAGCTAACGAATTAGCAGATAACTCTTGTTCAAGCGGGCAAACGCTTGAATGGGATGGTAATTCCTGGGAATGCGGAGATGACGGTGGGGGGGCAAGCTATACTGCCAGTTCTGGCCTTTCTTTGACTGGTTCAAGTTTTGCTCTTGATTTGACAAATGCTAATAATTGGAGCGGGCT
>CAYSID010000023.1:0-10756 GCA_964431075.1 uncultured Gammaproteobacteria bacterium | reverse complement strand
AAGTTTTCCACCGGCTCCGGCGCGTACAACGCCACTTCATCACCGCCAAGCCGAACAGCCGCAATTTCCCAAGGAAGATTGGACAATAAAGCCAAAAGACCGCGAGCTAAGCAATAAGTGCCATACGGCTTCCCCCCCGCCTCGTTAGCTCCATGAACATTGTTAAAATCAAAGGCCGTTAGCCGTGTCCAACCCACTGTTTCAAGCCACGAAGCCACGCCGCTGGTAAAAGCGCCCCGGGGGAAAAACGGCGAATCGTCAATTTTAAACGGAAGATCATTCGGAGGAATACTGGCTGTCAACCCACGATCAATCATTCGGGCGATTGCCATCGGCGGCAGATTCTTCAAAAGACCTGTCGGATCAATAGCTGCCATCAAACTCTCTGCCTGACTGGCAACAAAATCACGGTAACTCAAAGTTTCTGGTCGTGATCGTGAGGACATAATCAGTTATTTTAATGTTTACATCCTTTTCAAAGCCTCAAGACCCAAAAGGTTCAGGCCGGACTTGAGAATAATGGCGGTCTTGGCAGTTAGTAACAAACGAAGATTATTCCCTAAAATAGGGCAGTTGTTGTAAAAATTATTAAATCGCTTGGCCAGTTCGAATAAATAAGCGCACAAAACATTGGGGGCGTATTGCCTGGCCGCCAACTCTACTATTTCCGGGAATCTGTACAAATAACGAAGTAGAGATATCTCCTCCGGTTGTAAGGGCGCGGTCTCCGCACCCTGGGCGGGATGATCCCCGCCCTTACGCAACACACTCCTTGCGCGAGCATACGTATATTGAAGATACGGCCCGGAGTCGCCTTCCAAACTGACGCTTTTTTCCGGGTCAAAAGTGACGTTCATCATGGGGTCAACCTTCAACATGGCGTATTTAACCGCTCCAAGAGCCACATCTTCCGCGGTTTCCTTGCCAAATTTTCCGGCCATTTCCGTTATTTTATCCAATAAATCGTCCGCCAAAATAACATTCCCAAGCCGGCTGCTCATTTTGCCCCCCGGAATCCGAACCATCCCGTAGGCCAAGTGGTAAAAATCTTCCTTTTTACCAAACCCTAACATCTCAAAAATCACGAATAATCTTTTAAAATGGTCCATCTGGTCGCTGCCGACAACCCAGACATATTTATTAGCTTTAAACTCCTCGAGTTTATGTTTGGTCAGGGCAATGTCAAAGGTCATGTAAATGGCCGTCCCGTCGCGCCTTATTAAAATTTTATTTTCCAAACCGTATTTTTCCAAATTGGCCTGCACCGCCCCGTCGGGCAGCCGCTCCAAAAGACCTTTATCCACCGCCGCCAGAATATAGTCGCGGCCCTCTTTATAAAGTTGGTGCTCATACCAGCGTTTATCATGCTTTACCCCGATCCGCCGGTAAGTCTCGTCAATCCCCTCATGGACCCAGCCGCTCATGATTTGCCACAGTTTCCAAACGCCTTTTTCTTCCGCTTCCCACGATTGGAGCATGTCCGCAAGCTGTTTGCTTGCAAACTCCTCATTTTCCGTCAAAAATTTCTCCCCGGCAATGTAAAATTCCCCGACAAAAATATCCGGTTTTTTCTTTTGGGTTTGGGGAGTTTGCCAGTTTGCGGGATGGGCCAGCCATAATCCCAACAGCTCTCTCCAGTCTTTAGTTTCTGCGGGAGTTATTTGGCCGAACAATAAATAACCGTAGGCCGCTTTCATAATATGAAGCCCCCGGTCGTTATTTATTTCATCTTTAATAACTTCCCATCCGTTAGCCTCGTAAATTTTTGCTAATGACATCCCGATGGCGGCGTTTCGCAAATGGCCGATGTGCAAAGGCTTATTTATATTGGGGCTGACAATTTCAATAACAATTTTTTTATTATTCTTTGGAACCTTACCATAATTTTCATCCACCTTTTGCATTTCATTTATTAAAAAATCCTGAGATAAAGTCAGGTTAATAAACCCGTTTACGGATTTTACGTTCGCAAGAGGTCCTCTTTCGAGGCTAATTTTGGAAATTATTTTTTCCGCAATTTCCTGGGGATTATTCCCTGTCGACTGCTCCTTGCTCATTCGTAAGGCAATATTTGTCGAGTAGTCCCCGAATTCCTCGAGGTTAGGATGTTCCAAAACAATGTCTCCAAGATTAATTGAGACCTCCGGAAACGCCGCTTTTACCGCTTCAAAAATCGCTTGTTTTAGTTGATCTGTGATCTTCACTTTGCTTTATTTTACACTTTTTTCAATAAAAATGGCACCACCAAGCCCGTGTTTATTTATTTAAAATAATTAATTCTTAAAGTTTAAAGAATATACAACCTACTGTAACGATCGTCATAACAGGTAGATAGAGCGTTATGACAACAATATATCATTTAATACTTGACAAATTTATTTGAGAGAGAGAGAATACAGAAATGGAAAAAATTGTTTTTGATTTGAAAGCATCGGTAACTGCCTTAAATAGATTTAACGAACTGCGCGCCAAAGTTCTCGGAGGCAAGGCAACCCCAGAAGAAATTAAACTTTTCCAAGCGCAGGACGACGGTGGCCGACCAAAATGGGTTGCGATGCTGAAAACAGACGAGCGGGAGGCTCTCCAAAAAGCTATAAGAACAACCCCCACTTAATATTTTAACTCGGTTTGACGATCGTTATGGTAGGTAGATGGAGCGTTATGACAGATCGTATTTTATCTTAAGGTCTTGATCATTTGATAAGTAGTTGCCTTCAATAAATTTGACATGGGGGGAAAGATTTAAAACTTCAACCAATTTATTTATTTCTTCTAAACACGGCCAAGGGACAGTAAAGGCGCTTTTTTGAATTAAGGTAAAACCCAGTTCCTTTAATTTTCGCCGCAAAATATGGCGCGTCCAACGAAGATTCTCGGGGATATCAAAAATCACAATTCTCCACTTCCCATCCCAAACGGCAGGTTTAGCAATTTTTATTTGATCAAGATTATTTTTTTCAAAAGTTTTTTGGCCTTTCGCCGTCAGCTGCCATTTCGGCCCAGCGGCGGTTTTAACCTTAACTACCAAGTCTTTATTTTCGAGATTACGAAGCGAGCGTTTGACGGAATAATCAAAATTGTTACTTCTGACAAATCCGGTCGCCCGGGCGCTTTCGCAAAGGGCGGCAATTCCCACCACTCCCGCCGTTGCCAAAATCTCCAAAATTTTCTCCCCGATTTTTTTCTTCGGTTCCATTTATATAAATTTTGTCAATTTTCTCTGACAATGTCAAGGGGAAATACAACCTGTCGTGACGATCGTCAAACAAGGTAGGAAGAGCTTTATTACAATGTAATTTCTAATTTCTAATTATTTATTTCTAATAATATTTTAGAAGTTAAATGACCAAATTTTTAATTTATCTTAACTAAAGGGCGGGAAAATTTTAAAATCAATTATTTTTGTGCTTGGAAATATTATTTAGCCTTATTAGGCGGGATTTCTCTTCCCTGTCACTCCCGCTACCTCAAGTGCTAAATAATATAGGCCTCTTGACAAAAAGGGTTGAGAGAGAGATACTATGGGCATGGCAGAGCAAACAATTTCTCGATCTGATGTAAACACCGCATGGGAAAAGGTCAGAAGAAGTGCGGAAAAATTTGAGTGGCCATTTGTTGTCGCAAAAGCCGTTGGTTATTCGTTGATTATTGGTGGGGCCTGTGCTTTAACTTCGGTAATTGGTCTTGCTCCCGTCGTGGGTTTAAGTAGTGCTGGTGGATTAGCGGCTGTGGAAGTTGAAAGTGTAATTAAACACAAACTAGCTGAGCGTAAATTTTGCATAATTTCTGCTAAATATAATACACAAAATAAATAGATTCTGGGCGCGGCCAGGATGACGGATAGATTCCGGCATTCGCCGGAATGACAGGCGCCTACGGCGCAATAATTATCTCCCCCTCCAAATCAGTCCTCCTTGTTTTTATTCCATACTTTTCCAATAAACTTATTGTTTCCGGGGCGGGGTGGCCGAAGGAATTGCCTTTGCCGGCGGAAACGACGGCGGTTTTGGGGTTTAAAATTTTTAAAATTTCCTCATCGAGAGAATCGCGGGAACCGTGGTGAGGGACTTTTAAGATTTCTAAGTTACTTAAGTCGTTTAAGAAATTTAAGTTACTTAGGGACGAGTCTCCCGTTAGCAAGATTTTACCGATTTTTAAAACAATTGAGTTTGCGTTTTGATCATTACCGCGAATAACAGGGTTTAAAACTTCGATTTTTATGCCGTCGCGGGTGGTTATTTTATCTCCGGTAACCAAATCGTCAAAAAACTGTCCCACCCGGTAACGGTTTTTGACGGCAAAAAGTCCTGTCGCATGATCGGCATGGGGATGGGTAAGAAAAATAAGCTCGATTTTGCGATCCCAAAAGGGCATGTGCCGGCCCAGACAACTAAGGACGGAATTATCTGGCCCGCCATCCACGAGGATGTCGAAACCTCTGGGGGTTTTTAAATAAATCGCGTCTCCCTGTCCCACGTCGCAAACCACCATTTGGAGTTTACCATTTGGTAATTTTTTAAATTCTCCAACCAAAACAATTATTGAAATAAATAAAATAATCAAAATTCCAATAATTAGGGTGCGGGTTTTAATTTTCGGGCCATACTCGGCCCATAAATTTTTAAACATAGATAACAACTAATTAATAGAAGGTAGATGCCGATCGTGGTCGCCGGATTAACCTCCCTGACCTCCAGCACTAATAAGTTTAGTTTGCCAAAATAAGCTGCAACCAATACAAACCATGAGAGTAAAATATATGCGGGGATTGCTAATAAAGTCCATCCTGTTAATCCGGCTGCCAGCCCAAAAGACATTATCCAGGGGATCATCCACAAAGTAAGTAAATTCGCGCCTAAAGATAACAAACTGTATCGGCCGAAAATAGAGATGATTAGGGGTAAAGTCATAATTTGGGCAAAGAGAGTTTGCTTTATTGGTTCAAAAAATCTAATCGGAAAATCGTCGGCAATAATTATTCCTGACATGGCCGCCACAGATAATTGAAAGCCCAAATTAAAAATTATTGCCGGATCAAAGAGAATCATAAGATAACATGCCAGAACAAGACCTCGCCATTTGCCGCTATCCCGGCCGAAGAATTGGGCAAGAAAAGTAAAGGAAACCATAATCGCCGCTCGCACCACGGCCGGATCAAAACCCGCCATTACTGCATACAACCAAATCACGGGAATGGCCAGCAGGCTCCCCTGTCTCCGGCCGGCAATTAAAATTGCCAGAGCTATTATAATCGTTGATAAGAACGTTAAATTTGCGCCGGAAGCAGCCACCACATGAGTCAAACCGGTATTGCGCAAATTCTCCTTCAGGCTCGGTTCGAGAGCGGATTTTTCTCCAAGTAAAATACCGGCCATTAACCCCGCTTGCGGTTCGGGTAACATTTTTTGAATATTTTTCACTAGATAATTTTTGAAGTCATAAACAGCCTGCAAGATCGTATTTCCTTTCGCCTTTTCGACCATTTTGACCAGCGGGAACAAGACCTTCGTATTTTTATTCGAAACACCCTTAACAATTATCCGATCGCCGTATTCTATGGGGGGATAAAGATTCATAACAACTAAATATCCCTGAAAATTAAATTGCCGGGACTTGGCGGTTACTTTGGGGACGGTTTCCACAACCCCTTGGAGTTCCACTTCACCGACGGCAAGTGATCTGGTTTGAGCCGGATTTAAAAAATAGAAGGCCGTTCTAATAAGCAGAATTATCCCCAGCACTAAATAGAAAAGTTTGCTAAAAGGCATGATTAATAGACGCTTAATTTGTCTTTAATTTTCTCAAACATCGCCTTGCCTAAAACTTTCTTTGTGACAAGGTCTGATATATTCTGATAGGGCCGGTTATCAATAATTTTTTGGGCGGTGACAGGGCCAACTCCCTCTAAAGAATCGAGTTCTAAAAGAGATGCAAAGTTGATGTTGATTAAATTTGACTTATTAGATTGATTAAACGAATTTGACTCATTGATTGACGGAATATAGATTTTGCTGCCGTCTGTTAGCTTTTGTGCGAGATTGATAGTTTTCGATACAGCTTCTCGATCCGCGGCGGCAGATAAACCACCTGCGGAAATCAAGGCGTCGGCTGTGCGGGAATTGTTTGGTAATTTGTACACGCCGGGCTTTTCTACCGCTCCAGCAACATCAACAATAATTATTTTGACCCCGTCGTCGCTCTGGCCCCGTCCAGAATCCTTCTCCACCACGAACTCCGGTTCTTCCACTTTTTTATTTTGGCTAATCAATATCCCCACCCCGATTAAAATAATCCCCCCTACCCCTATCACAACCGGCAACCACTTTTTAATCTCATTTATCGCCACAGAAACAGTTTAAGAAGTTTATAAGTTTAATGCAAGATGTTTAAAAGTATAAAACTTGACAATCGCTTGGTTTTTTAATAAGATATAAACAATTATGAGCTTGTTAAATCGCTTTAAAGAAGCTAAAAACAGAGTCGAAGAAAAGCTTCAACGAGCAGGAATTGAAGGTCTTGCTTTTATTGCCGGTGTCAAGGCGGCAACAGGATCGTTTGCTGATCAGCAAGTTGAAATTAGGGCAACTGCTGCAGGAGTTTCAGCCACAACAAAGGCTTTTACCGAAGAAATTGCTTCCGACTTTGTTGCTGCTAAAGCTCTTGGAGCATTAGCTCGTCCAGAAATTGCTAGAGATAGTTTTGTGGGTGAAATTGTTCATGCTTCTGCTCAAAAAATTGTGGAACGACTTCCCAATGACAACGTTGCCATGGCAGGAGCACAAGAGCTTGTTCGAGAAGGAGTCCGAGAGGTTATTACACGAGTAGCAGAAGGTAAAACACAAGTTCCTTCGTTGGTTCAAGAAATCGTTGTTAATCCTGCAATTAGAGAAGTTGGAGCACAATTAGAAACAGAAACAGGTAGAAAAATGGCTGAAATCGCTGTGTTATTTGCCGCAACTAAAATGGCACAACATCCGGAGGCCGTTATGGCTGTAGCCCAAGTTGCCGTTACCAGAATTAATCAAAGAGATACTCGGTCATTTAGAGAAAAGCTTGTTGCTCTTTTCAAAAAAGATCCGCAAGACGCTCCAATTGTTAATTGGTTTAAAGATGTGGCCGCAACTGTT
Organism: uncultured Gammaproteobacteria bacterium; assembly: GCA_964431075.1. GTDB lineage: Bacteria > Patescibacteriota > Microgenomatia > JAMCZE01 > JAMCZE01 > CAYHSW01. The sequence continues at coordinate 3,629 of CAYSID010000023.1, read as the reverse complement.
GTGGAAAAAGGCACTCTTTTAGTCAGCAAAGTTTATGCCGCAGGGAAATCTCTTGAGAATGGTTGGAATAATTTTAACAGAAACGCTCAGGAGTTTATGGATTCCGCTTCAGCGGCATTATCCGGGGTCTTAGGGATTAGGAAGCTTCAAGCAAAACGGGTAGGAATTTAAAATATGCCCGAAGAACGAAGACCTCTTGCTCAAAAAATTTCAAGAGCAATTATTCGTCCAATCGCTCGCCGATTTCTGGAGCAAACAAATGTTGTTTTTGATGTTTTAAGAAAAAATCCGGAAGGACTACTAATTCCAGCAGTTGTTGCTCTGATAGGTTCAGAAAAATCATTTTTTTAAACATCTTAAGCAAGGAAATAAAGTTTCTGTGGTAATTAGCGGATTAACAACTTTGGTCAGTAAAATCAATTTTTAGCACGATGGAAATTGTTTGGTAATTCGTACACGCCGGGCTTCTCTACTGCTCCAGCAACATCAACAATAATTATTTTGACCCCGTCGTCGCTCTGGCCCCGTCCAGAATCCTTCTCCACCACGAACTCCGGTTCTTCCACTTTTTTATTTTGGCTAATCAATATCCCCACCCCGATTAAAATAATCCCCCCTACCCCTATCACAACCGGCAACCACTTTTTGGGATCGTCTGACGACATAAAGGCACAACAGTTTAAGTTGCAGTTTAAGTTTAAGGAGTTTAAAGGTTTAAAGCAAGAAAGAACATATCTTGATGACAATAGACAAATAACATGATAAAATTGACAAAACTATGCCTATAGAAAATTGCGGTGAAGGGTGTTTAAGAGTAACTAAGGTGACAGAAAATAAACTCGATGCCTTGTTACCATGGTTAATGGACGGCAAAAAAACAGGCTCTGGGGGCTTTTCAGGACCAGAATCACTTGAGAAAGTTAAAGATGAAAAAGGTGGGACGTTAGGAGTCCCGGTATTTTTGGTTCAAGGTAGCGGACGAAAATGGAGTTTTGTGGATATCGATGTTAATCTTTTAAGAAAGGAGGTTTTTATTAGAATCCACAAAGGGCAACCCGACGTCGATATCAGTCCAATCGCAGAAGCAATAGACAATTACAAATGAATTTAAACCACAAAATTAATTACTTTCCCCGGGACAAAAACCACTTTTTTGATTTGTTTATTTTCTAAATAGTGACATATTTTTTCTTTGGCCAATTTTTCAATTTCTGATTGAGAAGGGCGGGAAAACCCCGCCCCTACGGATATGGTCGATCGTAATTTGCCATTGACCATGACGGCAATGACGGCGGATTCTTCCACAATTTTCCCCACTTCCGGCCATTTTTGAAGGTGAATAGAATTTGATGAATTAGACTGATTTGACTTATTTGATAAATTTGACCACAATTCCTCCGTCAAATGCGGGGCAAAGGGGGCGAGAATGATTAAAAATTTCTTTAATTGTTCTACGGTAATACTCCCCTTTTCTTCCCAGCAATTGACAAATTCCATCATTGAAGAAACCGCCGTATTGAATTTAAACTCAATAATATCTTCACCAACTTTTTTAATAAGCTTATTTAATTTTGAATCTAATCCGGAATCAATATTTTTATTATTTATTGCCAGCCGAAAAATTCGATTGACAAACCGGTAAACTCCGGCCACGCTGTTCATATTCCACGGTTTATCCGCCCCAAAGGGAGCCATAAACATTTCATAAAGCCGCATGGTGTCCGCGCCATATTGTTTAACCACATCATCGGGAGTTATGACATTATTCCACCGCTTGCTCATCTTGCGCGAATCGGGCCCTAAAATCCAGCCCGGAACCACTAATCTTTGAAAAGGCTCATCAAATTTTTCCGCAATTATTTTGGCATCAACTAAAGCTTTTTGAAAAAAGCGGGAAAATAATAAGTGCTGGACGGTGTGACCGCCGCCAACATAAATATCAACATTCATCCATTTATTTATTTCTCCTTTACCGGCAATCTCCTTGGTGTTCTGCGGATCCAAAAATCGCAAAAAGTACCAAGACGAGTCAACAAAGGTGTCCATTGTATCCACCTCTCTTATAGCCGGACCGCCGCATTTGGAACATTTAGCCCCGTTTTGAAACGATTTAGAGCGGGCAATCGGGCTTTCTCCGGTTGCTTGAAAATCGGTGTCTTTGGGTAATAAAATCGGCAATTCAGATTCGGGAACCGGCTGCCACCGGCATTTTTCGCAATAAACCATCGGTATCGGCGCCCCCCAATACCGCTGCCGCGACACCAACCAATCGCGCAGATGTAAAGTAAAAGATTTTTTACCGTAACTTTTATTGGTAAACTCTGCTTTAATAACCGGCAAATTATTTTTTTTGGCAAACGCCAGATCCCGGTCATCATAAGCCGGAACACCCATAATTGCTCCAGTTCCAACTTCGTCCAACACATATTCATCCACAAAAACCGGAATTTCGTTATTCGTCGCCGGATTAATAACGGTCTTTATTTTGCCCGCCAATTTATGCTTCGGGGATAAAACCACAAAAGTGGCGCCTAAAATTGTCTCCGGCCGGGTGGTAAAGATTTCAATTTCCCCGAATTTAATTAATTCCCCCTCTTTCTTCCCAATCCAATTTTTCTGCATGGCTTTTGTTGAATCCGGCCAATCAATTTTATCCAAACCGGCAATTAATTGATCCGCGTAAGCGGTTATTTTGAAAAACCATTGGTCCAATTCTTTTTGGACAACTTCGGTTCCACAGCGCTCACATTTCCCATCTTCAACTTGTTCATTGGCTAAAACCGTTTCACAGGAGTTGCACCAATTAGCCGGAGCCTTCGCTTTATAGGCCAGCCCCATTTTAAAAAGTAAAATAAAAAGCCATTGAGTCCATTTGTAATAATCCGGCGAGCTAGTATCAATTTCCCGATTCCAATCGTAGGACAAACTCAACATATTTAACTGTTTTTTAAAAGTTTCAATATTCTTATGGGTGGAAATATCCGGATGAATGCCGGTTTTGATGGCATAATTTTCCGCGGGCAGGCCGAAGGCGTCCCACCCCATCGGATGTAAAACGGAAAAATTATTCATTCGCAAATATCTTGAAACCACATCCGTCGCCACATAACCTTCCATATGGCCCACATGCAATGTCTCTCCGGAAGGGTAAGGGTACATATCCAGAATATATTTTTTTGGCCTTTGGGGCGATGGCTCCGGCGTCTGGTACAGCCGAGCTTTCTCCCAAACCTTTTGCCATTTGGTTTCAATTTCAGAATGATTATAAGGCTTATTTGTCGTATTAGCCGTGTAAGTCATATAGGTCGTATATTACCTGCTTTTATTTCGAAATTCCAGACGCGCTTTAAAAAGGTTTTCTTTAAAACCACCTTCGCGAATAAACCGCTCTTTAGTCGCGGACAAAAACCGGTCCAAAAGATAACCTTCTTTATAACAAAGAGTTAAAACAAGATTGGCAAACTGTTCAGGATAAGTCGTATAAGACATATAAGTCGTATACGCCGTATAAGGCTTATTTTGTTCGTCTTTTGTGAACCGAATTTGGCAAACGCGGGGATCATTTTTATCCCAAGTTTTAAAATTTCTTTGCCTTATGTGAAAGAAGATTCTGATTGGTCAGACCTATG
>CAYSID010000022.1:0-11373 GCA_964431075.1 uncultured Gammaproteobacteria bacterium | reverse complement strand
CGGTGGTCCCGAGCAGCGTCACCCCGTCGTAGACCGACACGGTGCTGCCCGCCTCCGCGGTGCCGCTGAAGGTGGGCGTCGCATCGTTGGTGATGTTGTCGCTGTTGGAGGCGCCCGAGTCGCTCGCCGCATCCAGATCGGGCACGCTCGGCGCGGCCGGGGCGGCGGTATCCACCGTGTAGCCCTCGGTGTCGGCGGCGGTGCCGGTGTTGCCGGCGAGATCGGTGGTGCTGACCGAGGCGTCGATGATGCGGTCGGCATCCAGGGCGAGGTTGGCGCCCGCGACGCTGATGCTGAAGGTGTAGCCGGCCTGCACCGCGCCGGTGTAGTTGACCCCGTTGATGGTGAGGGTGACGGTGTCGCCGACCTGGGCGTCCCCGCCTGCAATGCCGCTGATCGCCACCACGCCGGCGGCCTCGGCGGCGTTGACCACGTCATCGGCGGTGATGTTGGCATCCAGCGTGATGGTGGGTGCCGGTGCGCTGCTATCGATGGTGAGGGCGAGGGTGCCCGAGGCCGGGCTCACGTTGCCGGCCGCGTCGGTGGCCGTGGCGCTGATGTTGTGCACCCCGTCGGCGAGCGCGCCGCTGGTGAAGGTCCAGTTCCCTGCGCCATTGGCCACCGTGGTGCCGAGCAGCGTCGCGCCGTCGTAGACCGAGATCGTGGCGCCCGCCTCGGCGGTGCCGCTGAAGGTGGGCGTCGTATCGTTGGTGACGTTGTCCGAGTTGGACGCGCCCGAGTCGCTCGCGGCGATCAGATCGGGCACGCTCGGCGCGGCCGGGGCGGCGGTGTCCACGGTCACGTTGAAGCCGCCCGACGCCGGTCCGGTGTTACCGGCCGCATCGGTCGCGGTGGCGGTCACCGTGTAGTTGCCGTCGGCGAGCGCCGTGCCGGTGTAGTCGAAGCTCCAGTTGCCTGCGCCGTTGGCGACCGTCGTGCCGACCGGGTTGCCGTTCACGTACACGGTGACGGTCGCGTTCGGCTCGGCGGTGCCGTCGAAGACGAGCGTGTTGTCCGAGGTGATGCCGTCGCCGGCGGCGCCGGTGTCGGCGGTCATGCTCGTCACCACCGGCGCTGCCGGGGCGGTGGTGTCGATGGTCACCGCCAGCGCGCCGGAGGCGGGGCTCACGTTGCCCGCCGCATCGGAGGTGGTGGCGCTGATGTTGTGCACGCCGTCGGCGAGCGCACCGCTGGTAAAGCTCCAGTTGCCCGCCCCGTCGGCCACGGTGGTCCCGAGCAGCGTCACCCCGTCGTAGACCGACACGGTGCTGCCCGCCTCCGCGGTGCCGCTGAAGGTGGGCGTGGCGTCGTTGGTGACGTTGTCGATGCTGGAGGCGCCGCTGTCGGATCCTGCATCAAGATCCGGAGTGCTGGGCGCGGCCGGAGCGGTGGTATCGATCACCAGCGCCTCGTTGTCGGCGAGGTTCTGCCCGGCCGGGACCGAGTTGTCGGTCATCGCGTTGCCGGCGAGGTCGCGCACGTCCACGATCGTGACGGTACCGCTCGGCACGTTCAGGTCCGGGCTGTTGTCGCCCGCGCCCACGGTGTAGGTGCCGGTGAGCGTGGTGCCGTTCGCCGCGGCCGTGAGCACGACCGTGTCGCCGGTGTCGAGCGTGACGGTGATCTGCGCGCCAGCCTGCACCGCCTCGCTCATCGTGGCGGTGAGGTTGATCACGGCGCCGAGACCATAAGTGCCCGCGGCGGTCGTGGAGCTCAGGCTCGCCAGCGTCGGCGCGGTCACGTCCGCCGGCGTGACCGCCCGCGCCTGCGAGAACTCGGAGGTCTCCGCGTAAATCGTCCCGGCGGCGCCCGTGCCCGGCGCGACCACTCGCGTGGCGGTGGCGCTGACGACGTGACCCACAGGCACCGCGACGAAACTGTCGGTGCGCGAGGCGACGTTGCCGCTGCCGTCGGCGACCACCGTCACTGCACCGAGGAAGGTGCGACCCTCGCCGTAGCCGCTCGGCGACGCGGCCGGGCTGGAGAAGAACTCGACCCGGAAGGTCGCGCCGGGGACGCTGTTCAGCGACCATGTGACGTCGGTCGTGGCGGCCGTCGTCGCGGCCGAGATCACCGGGTAGTTCTGGTGCTCGTTCGGGAAGCCCATCCCACCGTCGCCGTCGCCGGCGTCGTTCGGGGTGACGTTGTAGACGCCGACGTTCGGCGTGTCCTCGAGGTCGATGCCGATGCCGTCGCCGTTTGCTTCCTGGTCGTTCGAATGGATCGAGTTGCCGAGGAATGCGTTGCCGGTGGAGTGGCCACCGCTGTCGTAGACGAAGATGCCGTCGTCCTGGGCGTAGGCGATGACGTTGCCTTCGCCCGCAATCGCGCCGCCGATCAGGTTGTAGGAGGCACCGTCGGTGATCTCGACGCCGTTGTAGCCGAGCCCGAGCGCATCGCCCGCGCTGTTGGTGCCGACCCAGTTGCCCTGCACGACGTTGTTGTCCGAGCCGACGTCGCGGATCCAGATGCCGCCCCAGGTCGTGCTGCCGCCGATCACCGGGTTCGACGCGATCACGTTGCCCAGGCCGACGCCGCCGATCGCGTTGTTCGCGGAGCCGTTGCGCAGGTGGATCCCCTCGAGCCGGTTGCCGAGCGGCTGGGCGTCGGTGCCGACGACCGCATCGCCCGTCGAATTGGTGCCGATGAGATTGCGCTGGATCGTGTTGCCGTCGGCGTCGTCGAAGAGGATGCCGTGTCCGGCGTGACCCGAGATCACGTTGCCGGCGCCGACCGCCGCCCCACCGACCGTGTTCCCGCTCGCCCCGTAGTCGATCCGCACGCCGTCGCGCGGGCTGGCGAGCGCGAAGCCCCCGGTCGCATCGACGCCGATGAAGTTGCCGAGCACCACGTTTCCGGTCGTGCCCGCATCCTTGATTCGCACGTTGGCGAGACCGCCCACGCCCGGCCCGGCGTTGCCGGCGATCAGATTGCGCTCGGCGGCGGTCGTCCCGCCGATCGTGTTGTCCGTTGCGCCGAACTGGATCGCGATGCCGTCCCCGTCGTTGCCGATCACCGTCACGCCGTCGGCCCCGACGCCGATGTAGTTGCCGGTCGCGACGGTGTTGGAGGCGCCGTCGAGGCTCAGGCCCTCGTCCCCGTTGCCCGCGAGCACGTTGCGGTCGATCGTGTTCGAGTCGGCGCCGGCGACGAGCACGATCCCGTCGGTGCCGTTGCCCGCGTCGGCGTTGCCGGTCGCGTCGACGCCGATCCAGTTGCCGGCGACGAGGTTCGCGTCGCCGGTCACGCGGATGCCGCCGAGCGAGAAGCGGTTGATGATCAGCCCGCGGACCTCGGAGGCGTTCGCGTCGAGCCGCAAGCCGTACGAATTCGCACCCGCCAGCGTGCCGTCGATCTCGATCAGCGGGGTGCCGGCGTAGCCTTCCTGGGTCCTGGCGTCGAGGACGACGGCATCGGTGATCGTCAGCTCGCCCTGCAGCGGCCCGGCGCCGTCCGGATCGGCGAGCTGGATCGTGCGCAGGCCGCCGCCGCCGATCGAGAAGTTGCTCGTGCGCACTTCGACGCCGCCCCCGAAGGAGGCGTTGTCGATCGCGTTCGCGTTGAGGATGAACTGCCGCAGCGAGCCCTGCACCGTGCGGTTGTCGCCGGTGTCGTCGCCGTCGTCGGCGGTGACGATCGCGTTGAACGAGAAGCCGTAGTCGATGCCGCCGACGTTCGCGCCGGCGAGCCCCACCCGCGCGACGTGCTCCGAGCCGACCGGGTTGGCGGCGCCGGCCGCGTCCGACGTGTTCGCGTCGAGGCCGCCGTGGCGCGCGCCAAGAACGAGCGGCGCCGTGGTCGCGTCGTCGCCGTAGGTCTGCTCGGCCCAGATCCAGGTCGCGTCGTAGCCCGCGTTGAACGCGGCGCCGGAGGTGAGGGTCGAGGAGTCGACCGTCACCCAGTAGGTGCCGGCGGCGCGGTTCACGAAGGTGTACTGACCCGACGCGTTGGTCAGAGCCGTTGCGACCAGCGCGTCGCCCGCGTCGATCGCGCCGTCCCCGTCGTCCAGGAACAGGCGTACGACTGCGTTCTCGAAGAAGAGCGTTCCGCCTTCGGCCACGTCCGCATCGCCGTCAACGTCGTGGAAGACCGTGCCCGCGATGTCGAAGCCGGTGACGGTGATCGCGACCGTGTCGCTGTCGGTCTGCGCGCCGCCCGCGCCCGTGCCGCCGAGGTCCGAGGTCACGACCTGCAGCGAGGCGCCCGCGCCGACGTAGCCGGCCGCGGGCGTGAAGACGAGCCCGTCGAGCGTCGCGTTGAGGTCAGTCTGCGTGCCGCGCAGCGTGACGGTGGCCGAGCCGCTCGCGCCCGCGAAGATCGTCGCGCCGCCGGCGAGCGTGACGCTCACCGTGCCGTTGGTCGCGTTGAGCTGGACCTCGATCGTCCCGCTCGCGTCGACGTCGGCGACGGTGATCGCGTTGCCGTTGCCGCTCGAGAAGACGAGCGTCGCGCCGCTCGCGACGGTCTGGGCGCCGGGGACCGTGTTCACCGGCGCGTCGTTCACCGGGTTCACCGCTCCGAACCAGATGATCGTCCCGCCGGAGCGGATGCCGCCGGCATCGCCCGAGGCGTTGGCGTCGTACGCGATCATGCGCACGCGCCGCTGCGCGCCGGTCGGGTCGTCGGTCGTGTTCTCGAAGGTCACCGAGCGGAGCAATGTCTCGTACTCGGCCACGGTCGCGAGGCCGGTGAAGACGAGCCCGGTGTCGCGCCCGTTGCCGCTCACCGTCACGCCGGCGGGCACCAGGGCGGCGTTGTAGCTCAGTTGGTCGCCGGCGACGTAGCCGCCGACGTTGACGAAGTCGACCCTTGCCTCGGTGAGTTGCGTGTCGTCGGGGTCGGTGATGACGAGCCCGGGGTGGATAACGACGGGCGGATCCCCCTCGGTCCAGGAAGGGATCGACGTGTTCATCGACGGCGCGTCGTTGATCCCCGCAATGTTGATGGTGGCGGCATCGCTCGCCGGCGCGGCGATCCCGTCGTCCGCCGATAGCGTGAGCACGGTGCTCGCCGGCGGGTTGTTCGAGTTCGCGGTGTAGGAAAGGGTCGCACCGAGGTTACCCGCGAGAAGATCGTTGATCGCCGCGACGGCGCCGGTCAACGTGACGGCGCCGGTGCCCGACCCGGCCACGACGACGCCCGTCGTCCCCGCGCTCGCGCTGACGATTCCCGATCCGACCGAGAGCGTGACCGTGAGCGAGGCCGCGTCGACGTCGGCGACCGACATCGTGCCCGTGAGGTTCAACGCCACCTGCTCGGTGGCGGCATATGTGGCCGGGGTGATGGTCGCCGTGGGCGCGTCGTTGACCTGGCTGACGGTCACGGTGGCGCTCGCCGCGGCGCTCGTGCCGCCGTCGCCGTCGGTGACCACGAACTGCACCGTGCGCGCGCCGGCCGTCGGCGCGACCGTGTCGGTGTTCGTATAGGTGACGTTGCGCACCAGCGCCTGCACCGCGGTGGGCGTGGCGCTGGCGTTGAAGGTGATCACCAAATCCGCGCCGCCGGAGCCGCCGGCGAACGTGCCGATCTGCACACCGCCGTAGTAGACGCTCGCGCCGGCGACGCCGATCTGGCCCGCACCCATGCCCTGGTTGCGGATTCCGAGCACGTCCTCGGCGGCGTCGGCGCCCGCGGTGAACGAGACGGTGAGCGTGCCGGTGTCGAAGTCGGCGGAGTCCGGATCGACCACGGTGGCGGCGACGCCGACCTGGTCGATCACCACCGCCCCGTCGCCCTCGCTGTAGGCGAGCGCGTCGCCATTGACGTTGCCGATCGCCGGCGCGTCGTTCACGGCCGTGATCGAGGTCGACAGCACGACGGTGCCGGCGCTGTACCGCGTGGTGCCGCCCGAGACGGTGACGTCTGCGCTCGCGCCCGCGGTGACCGCGCCGGCGGAGCTGTCGACGAGCTTGACGGTGAGGCTGCCCGGCGCGCCGTTGAAATCGGCCGCGGGGAGGAAGCGCACGAGCGTCGCGTCGGCGAGCACGAGCGCCGAGGCGCTCGACACCGAGGTGCTCACGTTCTGCCAGGCCGCGCCGTCGAACCACTGCCAGGTGCCCTGGCCGGCGGTCGCCGCGTTGGCGGTGATCGCGACGCCGGCGAGCGTGTGCGCGCTCGAGCCGCCGGCGACGCCGTCGGTCGCGTCGCTGAAGTTCGCGCCGAAGAGCGCCGCGACCGTCGCGCCCGGCGGGTTCGCGGTGTCCTCGGCGACCGCGGCGAGGCTCGCCGCGCCGGAGGCGACCGGCGCGTCGTTGACCGCCGTCACCACGAGGGCCACCGTGTCGGTCGCGCTCGAGAACGCGGTCGCGCCGCCGCTTGCGCTCGTGTCGGCGGTGCCGCCGTTCGCGCCGCTCGAGCCGTCCCAGGCGCGGATCGTGAGCGTCGCGGTGCCGTTCCAGTTGGCGGCCGGGCTGAAGTAGATGCGCGTGCTCCCGTCGGCGGCGAGCAGGCGCGAGCTCGCCACGCTCGGGGTGAAGGTGTTCCAGTTCGTGCCGTTGTTGGTCGAGTAGTACCACGTGCCGCTGCCCGTCCCGCTGTAGCTCACGCCGGTGACCGCGATGCCGGTGAGCGGGCCGTCGACGTCGGTGATGCCGCCGGCGAGCGTTGCGACGAGATCGCCGACGGCGCCGACGGGCGCGGCCGCGTCCTCCGCGACCGCCGTCAGCGTGAGCACGGTGTCGGCGAGCACCGGCGCGTCGTTGGTGGCGCTGACGGTGACCGAGGCGGTGTCGGTCGCGGTCGAGAAGGCGCTGGCGCCGCCGTTGGTCGAGGTGTCGACCTTGGTGCCGGCCGCCCCCGAGGTCCGGTCCCAGGCGCGGAAGGTGATGCCGTTCGCGACCGTGCCGCTGAAGTCGGCGTTCGGCTGGAAGTACAGCCGCGTGTTCGCGTCGGCGGCGAGCAGGAGCGCGTTGTCGTCGGCCACTGCGCCCACCGCGAGCCAGTTCGTGCCGCCGTCGGTCGAGTACCACCAGGTCCCGTTGGCGCTGTTGGTGGCGGTGATCGCGACGCCGGTCGCTGCGCCGCTGTCCACGTCGGTCGTGTTGTCCAGGCCGCCGCCGCCAGGGAAGTCGATCAGGGCCGATACGAGCGTGCCGACGGCGCCGGCGGCGGCGGGGGCGGCCTCGGCCACCGCGGCGAGCGCGGGCGAGGCCGCCGCGTTGAGCGTCGGGGCGTCGTTGACCGCGGTGACGGTGATCGCGACCGTGTCGGAGTCGCTCCCGCTCGCGGCGTCCGTCGAGACGACCGTGAGCGTGTCGGCGCCGACGAAGTTCGCGTTGCCCTGGTAGGTGAGCGAGGCGAGCGTCGCATTGATGTCGCCCTGCGTGCCCGAAACCGTCAAGGTCGCCGACCCGTTGGCGCCGGCGCTGATCGACGCGCCGCCGGCGAGCGTCACGTTGAGCACGCCGTTCGTCACCGAGAGCGCGACTGTCGCGAGGTTGCCGTCGGCATCGGCGACCGAGATCGTGCTGCCACCGGTGAACGCAAGCGCGGTGTCCTCGGCGACGGTCTGCGCGCCGGGGACCGTGTTGACCGGCGGGACGGCGACCGTGCCGGGGCTCGCCGTGAACTCGGAGGTGTAGCTGTGGTTGCCGCCGCCGAGGTCGCGGGTCGCGGTGCCGGTGACGCGGTCGCCGAGCGCGGGCAGGACGGCGGGGGTCAGGACGGCGGTCCCGCTGTAGAGGCCGCTCGCGTTCGTGGTGATCGAGACGGCACCGAGGAAGGTGCGGCCTTCGTTCGGGTCGGTCGAGGGGTTGGAGAAGAACTCGATCCGGTAGGCCTGGCTCGCGTCGCTGTCGAGCGCGAAGTCGACCTCGACGTTCAGGCCCACGAGCCGCACCGCGGAGATCGTCGGGAAGTTTTGCGGCAGGTCGTCCGGGTTGCCCGCGTCGTTCGCGGTGACGCCGCCCGAGCTCAGGTCGATCCCGAGTCCGGCCGCGTTGCCGTTCTGGAAGATCGAGTTCCCGAGGATGGTCACCACTTCCGTGTTGGCCGTGATTCCATCCCCGCCGTTGAATGCGATCGTGTTGCCGGCGTTCGCCGCCGTGCCGCCGATGGTCACGTTGTCCCACTGACTCACCAGGACGCCGGCGGTGCCGTTCGCGATGGCGGCTGTGCCCGCGGCGTCGGTGCCGATGCGGTTGCCCTGGATCGTCACGCCCGAGCCGTTGCCGCCGACGCCGCTCTTGGCAAGCTCGATCCCGTAGTTGAGGTTCCCGGAGATCAGGTTCCCTTCGCCGGCGCCGGTGCCGCCGATCCGCGTGTTGGTGGCGGCGGTGGCGCCGTTCTTGTACCCGTTGACGCCGTCGTCGGTGTTGGCCGCGACCGCGTTTCCGGCGGCGTTGGTGCCGATGTAGTTGCCGATGATCACGTTCGCGTCGCCGGCGCCCACGTACACGCCGTCGCCGGCGTTGCGGGAGATCACGTTGCGGTCGGCGAGCGTGGCCGAACCGATGGTGTTGCCGCTCCCGTCGACTCTGATGCCGGCGCCATCGTTCCCCTCGGCGATGCCCGCGTCGTTGCCCGCGAAATCCAGTCCGCCGAGGTAGTTCCCGTAGACGACGTTGTTGTCGGAGCCGGCCTGGATCGAGATCCCGTAGGCGGAAAAATCGCGGATGATCAGGCCGCGGACCGTGCTGCCGTCGGCGTTGGCGGTGAGCGTCAGGCCGTTGCCGAACGTGTTGTTCCCGTCGATCAGGACGAGCGGCGTGCCCGAGTACCCCTCCTGGGTGCGGCCGTCGAGGAAGAGCGCGCCGTCGATCGGTGGCAGCGCGCTGCCCGAGACGTTGATCGTCACCTGCCCGGTCCCGACCGAGAAGTCGACGGTCTGCGTGCCGGCGATCGCATTCGCGTTCAGGATCACCTGCCGCAGCGAGCCCTGGTGCAGCCGCGCGGTGCCGGGGTTGACCGGCTCGTCGTCGTCGGTGGCGTCGCCGCGGTCGTTGGTGACCGAGACGAAGCTGAAGCCGAAATCCGCGCCGGTCTCGTCGGCGGCGCCGAGAACGATGCGCGCGACGTGCTCCGGCGCCTGCAGGACGCTCGAGCCGTCCCAGGCGTCGTCGGAGACGCCGGCGTTGCGGCCGCCGTAGCGCGCCGCGACGTCGAGCGCGCCGGTCGTCCAGTCGTCGCCGTAGGTCTGGTCGGCCCAGACGGTGCCGGCGATCGAGGCGGCGTCCAGGGTCTTCGAATCCACGACCACCCAGTACGTGAAGCCGCTCACCACGTTCGCGAACGAGTACGCGCCGCCGGCGCCCGTCGTCGTGGTGCCGATCAGCGTGTCGCCGCCGTCGGGCGTGCTGTCCCCGTCGTCGCGGTAGAGCTTGACCGTTGCGCCCGCGAAGCCGGCATCCCCGCCGATCGCGCCATCGCCCTCGTCGTCGTGGTAGATCGTGCCGGCGATCGTTTGGAGCGACGCGGCTTGCAGCCCGCCGGAGAGCTCGGAGGTATCTCCGGCCACGGAAAGCGCGTTCGTCGAGCTGAGCACCGTCGCGCTCATCGTGATCCACTCGCCGTCCGCGACCGGCGCGTTGATCGTCGCGGTGAAGATGCGCGTACCGAGGGCGCTGTTGGTGACGTCCCAGTAGCCGAGGTACCGCTCGCCGTCGCCGTCGCCGCTCGGCCCCAGACCCGAGCTCGCGTAGAAGTGGAGCCGGTAGTTGATCGTCCCCGTTGTCGGCGTGAGCAGTCGACCATAGACTGTCAGCGTGGTGCCGTCGGTCGTCGGTGTGGCGGTGAACTCCGGATAGTTCTGGTAGCCGTTCGGGCCACTATCAGCGTCGTAGGAGGGAAGCGCGTCCGGCTGCGAGCCGGAGCCCGCGCCGTTGCCGTTCGCGCCGAGGTCGATCGGAAGGTCGTTGATGCCCGAGCCGTTTGCGTAGATTGCGTTGCCGGCGATGCGGTTGCCCCGGGTCGTGTTCGTCCCGGTGAGCTCCACACCGTCGCCGCCGTTGTAGGCGATCGTGTTGGCGAGGCCGGTCTCGGCGCCGGCCGCGTAGCCGAAGCCGATGACGTTGTTCGACGAGCCGCCGCCGATCGTGACGCCGCCGAGCGCGTTGCCGCGCGGCCCGGTCCCGTCCGCGGTGGTGCCGATGCGGTTCGCCTGGACCACGTTGCCCGTGGTCGCGAGGCCGTCGATCTCGACACCGTACTGGTCGTTGCCGGAGATCACGTTCCCGGCGGCGGCGACGCTCCCGCCGATGGTGTTGCTCGACGCGCCGCCCCAGACGTACACGCCGCTCTGGCTGTTGCCGAGGTCCGCGGTGCCGTTCGCGTCGACCCCGATGTAATTTCCTTGCACCAGGTTGCCCGTCGTGCCGGCGCCGAAGATCTGGACGCCGTCGCCCGAGTTGCCGCTGATGACGTTGCGCGTGGCTGCGCCGCCGGTGCCGCCGATCGTGTTCGAGTTCGCGCCGGTTCCGAGGTCGATTCCCGCCCCGCCGTTGCCGAGGTCGGCCAGTCCGTCCGCGGTCGTGCCGATGTAGTTGCCCTGGATGACGTTCGAGTCGGAGTTGGCATTGGGCAGCGCGACCCCGGCGCCGGCGTTGCCGGAGATCACGTTCCGGTCGGCGGCGGTGGTGCCGCCGACCGTGTTGCTGGCCGAATCGAGCCGGATGCCGGCGCCCGGATTCGGCGAGGAGGTCGCGCCGGTGCCGTTGGCGATCGCCGCCGTGCCGTCGAAGTTCGTTCCGATCAGGTTGCCCTGGATGATCTGGCCGCCCGAGCCGACGTTGGCCCAGATGCCGTACTCCTTGTTGCCTGAGAGGAGGTTGTTGCGGATCGTGTTGCCGTTCGAGTAGCCGCCGCCCGCGTCGCCATCCATGCCGATGCCGTCGGCGAAGTTGCGGATCGCCGCGGTGCCCGCGGCATTCGTGCCGATGTAATTGCCCTGGATCAGGTTGCTGTCCGAGTTCCAGAGGTAGATCCCGTGCTCCCAGTGCGTAAGGGGGTCGCCGCCCGAGTCGTTCCCGGAAATGACGTTGCGCTCGAGCGCGGTCGTCCCGCCGATCGTGTTGCCGTTCGCGCTGAGGAGCCGGATGCCGTCGCCGTCGAAGCCGCCGTCGGCGTTGTTGGAGACCGGCGCGGTTCCGTCGAAGTTCGTTCCGATGTAGTTCCCGAGAACGAGGTTGTTCGTCGCGCCGCCTGCGAGCTGGATTCCGTTGTCCCAATTGCCTGAGATCACGTTTCGAGCGCCGGCGGTGCCGCCGCCGACGGTGTTCGAGTTGCCCTGGACGAGGACGCCGTCGGCGCGGTTGCCGAGCGCCGCGGTTCCGGCGGCGTTCGTGCCGATGTAGTTGCCGAGCACGACGTTGTTGACCGTCCCGGCGTCGCCGCGGATGCGCACGCCGTTGGCGTTGTTGCCCGAGATGACGTTGCGCT
>CAYSID010000021.1:0-11716 GCA_964431075.1 uncultured Gammaproteobacteria bacterium | reverse complement strand
GCAAAAGAATTGCGGGCCACTCCAACTAATTTTAAATTCGATTCTAAACTTGTGCCAATTACCCCTTCAACAATATTTTGCTTGCCGGAACGCGCCGCTTGCACCATCTGATCGTGAGTTCGCGACTTTTTGTCCATAAATCGATCGCAAAAAACCGCCGTCAAATCATAAATTGTTGTTGCCAACCAATAAACTACTAATTTTTCGTATCCGGCCATGCAATTGATTTTAGTAAAAATAAAGTCAATAATAAAGTGATGAAGAAAGTTTTATTTTTAGTTTGTGGATTGTTCATTGTTCACTGCTCACTAATCACTACAGTTCATGCCGCTCCAGCGGTAGAAATTGCCACCATTCAACAAATCAGCGACCCGCAAGCGGTTGACGGGGACATTATTTCCAACACCGATCGGGGGTTGGTGCGGTCAACCACGACCGCGGATATCCATTTGTTCGGCGTCATAACAGATAAACCTCTGGCGGTCTGGCGGGAGCCGGGGGCCAGCGGGTCGGCTGTTATTCGCAACGGGATTGTGGAAGTTAACGTTACCGAGGATGAAGGACCCATAAAAAAAGGTGATTATGTGACCTCGTCAGAAAATCCCGGCAAGGGCAAAAAGGCCATCCGGTCGGGCTATGTGGTAGGTCAAGCAATAGCTGACGCGGTTGGGAGCCGCGTGTTGGTGGCATTGAGAATCGAATACGCCGAAGTGACCACTCCCCGCTCGGCCAACAGATTATTTGAAATGCTCGGAGCGACATTTTTTAAAAATGTTCAGGATCCAAGTAAGTTTGCGGAAATAATCAGATACATCCTGGCCGCTTTAGTGATCATCATAAGTTTTGTCTTTGGTTTCTTTACTTTTTCAAGGTCAATTCCCAAATCCATCGAGGCGATTGGGAGAAATCCCCTGTCAAAAAATTCAATATTGGTGTCAATTGGCATTAACGTTGTTTTGACTGTGGCCTGCGGTCTCATCGGCCTCGCCGCCGCCCTCTTGATTATAAGACTATAATTCTTTATTCTTATCCCATGGATCTTTCCACTCTTTTATTAATTCTTCTTCTTGGGGTCTCCTTTGCCCAGTTTATTTTGATCTTTGTCCTTTTGGAAAAAGAAGAAAAACATATGACCCCAATAGAAAAGCGCACCGGAATTGCCGTGGAACGCAGCGAGGAAAAAGGCCGCGGGATTGTTTACCGAGCTATTAAAAAAGCCCAAGAAATAATCGGGGAAGCCGAGGTCGAAGGGATAAAGACCGCGGCGGCGGCGAAACTGCGCACCACCGAGTTTGAACGGGATTATGAGGAACGGCTCGGGGCGGCGGTGGAAAAGGCCCAGCGTGAAATTGAAAAAATCGTCCGTGATAACATTATTAAGAGCATGGCCGGCTTTGACCTGAAACTGGCGGAAGTTATTTCCAAAATTGAAAACGAACGCCTGAAGGAAGCCGGGGCTAAATCCGACGCTACTAAAACAGAAATTGAAGAATATAAAAAGGCACGATTAGCCCGTCTTGATGATCAGATCGCTAAAATTGTTACCGAAACCGTCGTCAAAACCCTAGATAAAAAAATCGACGCCGCCACCCAGATGCAAACCATTTACGACGCTCTGGAAAAAGCCAAGGCGGAAAACTTTGTTTCTTAAAAATGATAGCCGACGATCTTCTTAATCGAATAATTTCGGAAAACATCATCAAATCAAAAGCCCGCGTCGCTTTGGACTTTTTTGCGACCGAGACTAATAAGGCTTTATACAAAGACAAAACCACCGGAGAGTTTAACGGCCTGACCCGGGAAAATGCCCGGGAAGTTCTGGCAGAGACGGCCAAAAAACTGGAAAATCAGGAACCGCTCTTTATCACTCTCGCCGTCGAATTGCCAGAGGAAAAGCTGCTTGATCTTGGGGCCAGAATCCGCAAACTTTTCGGGAAAAAAATGTTGTTTGAACCGGCAGTGGACACTTCCCTGCTGGCCGGAGCCAGACTCGTTTGGAAAGGGCGGATGCTTGACCTGTCTTTAAAAACCAAACTGGAAACCTCCCGTCCCCTGATTTTGGAGATCTGTAAAAAATACCTCACATAATTTGAAATTTGGAAAAAAATGTTTCAAACATTTCAAATTAAAAAATTTAAAATTGTAAATTTAAAATTTAGAATTTCTCGTATGGAAGCTCCATCTACTTACGTTCACGATCGTAAAAGTAGGTTGTATTTAGCCCTATAATTTCCATATTGACTTTTTGGGGGTGGAGAGAGAATAGCCCAAATGGGAGTAACAACTCTCCGAAAAGCTGGTTCTCTTGAGTGGGATGGTTAGGCGTTAGCAGTTGCTTTCAAAAACGAAACTAAATATTTAGCATGCCTAAAAGCTACAGGAGTGGATACTGACGGGGTGTTGGCGAAACTAGCCAAAGCATGTGACAATAATCATAGAGTTAAAGTAACAGAAGAATTAAGTTCTAAATCTTCTCCAAGATCCTCCAATAATTTTGAAGATTAATAACTATTAAATCGTGTTTTTAGAGGAAATACCGGTTTGGTATTTTTACATTGCCGGATTTTGTCTCCAAACAAAGATAGTTTTTCTGTTAATCCTCAATCACTAAATCCACTTCCCGTCCGGAATATTCCCGGTAAAAATAATAATTTCGTTTTAAATTTTCATTCCTTTTCCTTTTCTTGGCCTCAGAAATAATAAAATTCTCCCAAACGCCGCCCCGGTCGGACCACAGTTCTAACGGACTATTGAGCTTTACTCCAATCAAAATATTTGGAGGTATCTGCTTTGTCCCAAAAATCCCGCTCTTGATCCTCGATCTTAAATTTAGGAATCAGAATGACGACCTCTTACACAACCTCTTAATATTTGTTTACAATGATTAAATAGATTTCGGCGTGCGCCGGAATGACAAAAATATGAATAATAAACAAGAGGTAGGGTTTGTACAGAAAATTTAATCAAAAATCTCAATCGCTCTAATTATTTTTATCCCTTTTTCCTCAATTTCTAAATCAGTGTTGCCAATTATTAAGTTAAGATCGAAAATGCCGAGCCGTTTACCCACCCGGCGCAAAGTGTGAACTTCCCGGTCGCGGGTATCAAAATCGGCGATGTCATAGCAAACTTGGTACAAAGAAACGGCTTTCCCATTTTCCAAAATGCAAAAATCCACTTCTCCCCGCTCGCAATGACCCGAATAGTGTGATTAAATGATTCCATGGAAAAACAACAAGAAGTGGGGTTTGTCCAGAGGGTAAATAAGTTTATCGCCTATTTGGACGGACTGCCGGGGGCCAAAATCTCGGATATTGTGGAAAGCGAATCCGGCGCCGTCGGTTGGGTTACCGCCCTTTTGCCGGACGACGTGGAAATTTTATTATTGAATGATAAGGACGTCAGACCAAAAGACATTTTTTATCAAACCGGCAGACATCTGACTTTGCCCCTTGGCAATTTTTTATTGGGGAGAACAATAAACCCTCTGGGCGAGCCAATTGATGAAGGCCGGCCGTTATTCACCAAAGACGGCGCCAAAGACGTTTATTACCCCGAAACTCTCGATGTTCTCGCCCCCAATCTTGGCCAGCGGCACTTTATTGACCGGCAACTGGACACAGGGATAACCGTTATTGACACCCTGATGCCTCTGGGGAAAGGCCAGCGGGAGCTGGTAATCGGCGATCCGCGCTCCGGCAAAGCCGGATTTGTCTTGGACGTTCTGGCCAATCTTAAAGACACCGGCATGATCTGCATTTACGGCATAATCGGGAAATCATTGCCGGCAATGCGTTCCATTATCCAGGCGATTGAGGCCCGCGGCGCCCTCCCCTACACCACGATTGTCGCCGCCGCTTCGGTTGACCCAGCCCCGTTGATTTTTTTGACACCGCAAGTGGTTTTTACCGTCGCGGAGTTTTTTCAAAAGCAGGGCAAGGACGTTTTGGTCATTTTAAACGACATGGGAGTTCACGCCAAAATCTACCGGGAAATTTCCTTAATTGCCAAGCGCAGTCCGGGCCGGGAATCGTACCCGGGAGATATTTTTTACCAACACGCTCATTTGATGGAGCGGGGCGGCAATTTTACCGATGATTTCGGAGGCGGCTCGGTGACGGTGTTGCCGGAAATCGAGCTTGATTTAAACGACTTTTCCTCATATATCCCCACTAACTTAATGGGGATGACCGACGGGCATTTATTATTTAAAGCCGCCCTTTTACAGCAGGGTTATAACCCCGCCATCGACACGACGCTGTCAGTCACCCGGGTCGGCCGCCAGACGCAAAACCGGGTACAGGAACTGCTGTCAACATTAGTCAGGCAGACTTTGGCCCGCGCTGCTCAACTGGAAACTCTGTCCCAATTCTCTTTCGAACTGCCGCCGGAAACCCAAGCCTTATTCAAGCAGGCCGCCCAGATTAAAGAATTATTAAAACAACCGCCCGGAGTTTTTGTCCCCAAAGAGGTCCAGACGGTGATGCTCGCCCTGCCCTTCACCAAACACCTGACGGAAAAAGATCTGGAGTTTGTGGAAAAAAATAAACTCGCGCTGATTGAAAAAATCAAAGGTGAGCCTATTATCAAGGATGTTTTTAATTTTAAAGATGAGCAGGAACTGATTAAATCACTCGATAATTTTCAATTCTAAACCTCAGTCATTCCGGGTTTAACCCGGAATCTATAGTGATAATTTTATAGATTCCGGCATTCGCCGGAATGACATCGAGAAAAATGGCGACAATAAAACAGATCAAGCAGGTTTTAGAGCAGGATGAGTCGTTAAAACTAGTTGCCCGGACGCTCTCCGAAGTCTCCGCCAACCGGCTGCAGCAAATAAGAAACGTGATTGAACGAAACCGCAGTTTTTTTACGGAAATCGCCGGGTTGTACCATATTGTCAAGACCGAAGCTCTGGAACGAAAAGTTTTAACTAATATCAAAAAGGAAGGGGCCGTTTCCATTCTTATTTCTTCCAACCATAAATTTGCCGGGGCGGTGGAAAACCAGTTATTTTTACTCTATGTTTCCCACACCCCGGAATTTACGACCAAGCGAATTGCCGTGGGGCGCACCGGAGCGGCCTTTTTGCGCGACTCCCATTACTGGCGGGATTTTGACACTTTGGAATTTGCCTCTGATTTACCAAACCGGGAGGAACTAAACAAACTGGCTGAAGAAGCGCGTAAATATGAGCGCATTTTTGTTTATTTTCCCAAATTTAAAACAGTCATGACCCAGCAACCCAATTTTATTGATTTAACCGGTTCGATTGAGCCGACACCGGAAGAAATGCGCCATTCGTTTTATTATATTTTTGAGCCGGAAATTGAAAAAATGTATGAGTTTTTTGATAACCAAATCGTGGCGCTGTTACTGCAACAAACTTTTTTAGAAGCGGAATTGGCCCGTACTGCCGCCCGGCTGATCTCCATGGAACAGGCGCAAAGGAACGCGGAAAATATTATTTCCCAGGACAAAAGGCAGTTGGCCGCCGCCCGCCGCTCCCGGCAAAACCGCGCCCTTCTGGAAACCATTTCCACGCTAATAAAATTAAACAGAGGGATGACAGAAACAATTTGAAAATTGAAAACTGAAATTTGAAAAGTATTAGAGCCCTCCTAACCTCGCGTGACGATCGTAAAACAAGGTCGATAAATTGCTACTTGACTTATGGTGTAGAGAGAGAGAGAATAAGCCCATGAAGCAAGAACACCGATGGACCTTAGGAGAAAGGGAAACCGCTATAGCTATAGCAAGGCATTTGATTAAGGTTAGCACTGGCCAAGGCAGCGATGTTCTGACGGCTGAGATAGGTAAGGCTCACGAATTTGCAGCTAGCCAATACCCAAAAAATAGTCAACGGAAGGCGGTTATTGTTGCTGCTCTTAAAGCTTATGAACTTTATAGACAATCTGATCCAAAAAAACAAATCACTTTACTTGCTGGTTTACGTAATTATGATACTGAGGCCGACTTAGTGACTGTTAGTCTTATGAACAAAATATTTGGTTGACAACTCCAAAAGTTTAGACTAAACTTTCCTCATGACCTCCAGAGATAAAATCATCACATATTTACAAAAAAGTGGTCAGACAAGTCCGGGAAAGCTGGTCAAATTATTAAAAATAACCGAGGCCGGTGTTTATAAACAACTAAAAAAACTGGTGGCCGACGGGCTAATTATTAAAACCGGCTCCGGACCGCACGTGACTTACAGCTTTAATAAGTTCCAAACTCCACTTTTATTAAAAAAACAAATTTTACCAATTTTGCAAAAAAACGCCGTGATTAAAGCTGCTTTTTTTGGCTCCTTTGCTCGCGGGGATAACCGGCCGGATAGTGATATTGATTTATTAGTGGAATTAGAAAAAAATAAATCTCTTTTAGATTTAATTGGCTTGGAGCAAATTCTTGAGGATAAATTTAAAAGAGATTTTGACGTGGTGACTTTTAATTCACTTAACCCCCGTTTGAAAAATTACGTTTATAAAGATTTAATTGAAATTTTATGATTAAAGACCCATTAATTTATTTAGAGCAGATTAAAGAAGCTGTCGAGATTATTGAAAAGTATACTGCAGGAATGAAAAAGGTGTCTTTTGTTCGACCATCGGCCGTTCAGGACGCGGTAATTTTACGACTGGAAATTATTGGCGAGGCGGCAAGAAATGTCCCCGCGGATTTTCAAAAAGAAAATCCCCAAATCCCCTGGCGCAAAATCGCCGATTTTCGCAATAAACTTATTCATGATTACTTCGGGGTAGACTTTGATCTTGTGTGGAATATCCTCCAAAAAGATCTGCCAAAATTAAAAAAACAAATTTCCAAACTTCTGTAATTTTATTGTTCATAAGCTCCTTATACCTGCGTTCGCAATTGCGAAAGCGGGTTGATTTTAATAAAACTTTTAATACTTGACAAATTTAATCGAGAGAGAGACTATGGGCATGTCAGACGAAAACCCATACCCTCTTCGAGAGCTGTTTGACGATATGGGGCTTCTCTTATCCTCCACGAACATATTAGAAAGAGATCCCCTAGAGGTTGTTAAGCAAATTGATGAAAACACCAAAAAATTATCAGTCCAGCAGCGCGCCGTGGTTTCAAAAGCCGGAATTGCTGTTTTATTAAGAGGTTTAAAACCAAGAGAGTAAAGATTGCTGCGTCGTTCAACTTTGTTTTCCCTCCTCGCAATGGCAGTTAAAGAATGGTTATAATGATTCCATGGAGAAAAAGGTGGAAGTTTTTGGAGTAATAAAGGCGGTGCACGGGCAAACGGTAGAAGTGGAGATCCAATCGCCCCTAATGCCCAGGAATCTTGAGCTTTTGACCAGCCCTGAAGATCCCCAACTGCGGCTGGAGGTTTATATCCAATCAAAATCTACCGCAATCTGTCTTATTATTTCACAAAGTATCAATCTCTATCGGGAAATGCCGGTCGTTGGCACCGGAACTGGTCTGGAGATTCCGGTGGGCAAAGGCCTTCTTGGCCGAGTGGTTAATTTATTCGGCGAACCGGTGGACAACGCCGGAAATATCAAAGACCTTACCAAGAAAAAATCCATTTACGCTCCGCCGCCGACCGTCAACACCAGAGCCCGCCAGCCGGAAATTCTTGAGACTGGTATTAAGGCCATTGACTTTTTAACCCCGTTTTTAAAGGGCGGGAAAATCGGCTTTATCGGCGGAGCGGGTGTCGGGAAGACAATTTTACTGACCGAACTTATTCACAATATTTCGGCCCGGCACGAAGGAGTTTCTATTTTTGCCGGCATCGGGGAACGGATCCGCGAGGCCCAAGAGTTGAAACAAAGGTTGGTTGAGTCCAATGTCATCAACAATACTATTCTGGTTATCGGTCAAATGAATGAAAGCGCGGTGATCCGTTTTCGCGTTGGATTCGCAGGGGCCACCATTGCCGAATATTTTCGGGACGAAGAAAAAAGGGACGTTTTGTTCTTTGTTGATAATATGTTCCGGTTCGTCCAAGCCGGCAACGAAGTTTCCACAATAATCGGAACCATTCCTTCGGAGCAAGCTTACCAGGCCACGTTGCAATCTGAAGTTGGGTCGTTCGAAGACCGGCTTGTTTCCACAGACAACGGAGCCCTCACATCCGTTCAGACTGTTTATGTTCCGGCGGACGAGTTAACCGATGCCGGAGTCAACACCATCATGTCTTTTTTGGACGCGGCCGTGGTCCTGTCCCGTTCGGTAGCCCAGATGGGGCATTATCCCCCGATAGACATTGCCCAGTCTTCCTCATCGGCCATTAATAAGGACCTGCTGGGAGAAGAACATTACTCGGTGTTAACCCGGTTTCAAAAACTGTACGTGAGATATCAGGAACTGGCCCACATTGTGGCCATTATTGGCGAAGCAGAATTATCCCAAACCGACCGGGCCATCTATAACCGGGTGAAAAAAGTCGTCAACTATTTGACCCAGCCGTTTTTTGCCACCGAGTCCCAAACGGGACAGAAAGGAATTTATGTGGACAAGACCGTGACCGTTTCGGATATCAAAAACATCCTCGCCGGCTCCCATGACGCCTTTCCCCCGGAAAAATTCCTGTTTATTGGCGACATTAAATCAATGCAAAAATCCTAATTCAAAAATCAAAAGGCAATATGTTAAAAATAATTATTAAATCGCCGGATAAGGATATTTTTTCCGGAGAGGCCGAGAGTTTGAGCTCTCAAAATTCGGCCGGAAAATTTGACGTTCTTCCGGGTCACGCCAACTTTATTACCGTCATCGAAAATAGGCCCATTGTTATAAGACAAAGCGAGAAAGAGAAACGGGAGTTTGTTTTTCCTCTTGCCATTCTTTCCGTCAATAATAATTTTATAACCATCTACACAAACATTGATATTCAGCCTATAAAATAATTTCTCTTGACTGAGATAACCATACTTCTTATGCTATTGATGTCGTCTGATAGCATTAAATTGGCAAAATATTAAAAACTTTTAATCTTATAGTTTCCCGCCAATTTTCGAATTTCAAATTTTAAACTTCAAATTTCCGTTATATTGCCTCTTGACATATGTTAATAAATTTTTCACACTAATTATAATAATATTTCCCGTCACGAGAATTATATTCAAATTAAGCTCATGAAATTTCTCACTACCGCTGAAATCATAAAAGAGGCCAGGCGCAGAGGCTTTAATTTTGGAACCGGAAATCCCCTTAACAGGATCCGCTATTACATTAAACTTGGTTTGCTCCCCCACATGGAGCGTAAACAAGCCGATAAATCTAAGTCTTTTACTGAAGGTTTTCTTCCGGATTACGCTGTCGACCTGCTTTTAAAAATTCAAGAATTAAAACAGCGCGGCGTTGCAGCCCTCAAGGCCAATGAGATCATAAAAAAGGAGATGGCTTCACTGGTTGATTTAACCGATGGTGAGCTTCCCAAACCAACAAATTATCAGGCTCCGGCTTTCGCGATAATCCCCGCCGCAGCCCCGGAAATTATTAATAAAACCGCTAAAAATTTTGGCCCTTTGATCTATTCCTTAATCGCCTTACTTATGACACCAATTATCGTTTTTGGGGTTTATTTTGGAATGGAAAATTTTGGGAAGAAAGTTAAGCAATCAAATAATTTTATTTCTTCGGGCGTTCTCTCCGCCACTACAATCCCCGGGACGCTAGAGATTAACGCCGACACCACTATCGACGGAAAGTTATTGATCGAGAGTTTTGAGCTTATTAATCCCGATACCGTGGTCGCGGGAAATGCCGTCGCTTATCCCGACGCCTCCGGTACTTTGGTTTTGGAAGACAACGTCGCCACTTTGACTAACAAAACCTTGGATGCAAAAAACAACACTTTTAAAAACATTCCCAATTCGGCCCTGCAAAATTCCAAGGTGACAATTTCTCCGGGAACTAATTTAACCGGCGGCGGTGATGTTTCTCTCGGCGGATCAGTAACTTTAAACGTTTCTTCCGACCCGGCTTTTAACACTTTAAAAACCACCGGGGTTGCCTCGTTGGCCGGCCTATTTGTGGAACAAAATGCCACGGTGGGAGGAAATATCCTCCCAAACAGTGACGGCACCCAGGATATTGGTTCGCCAACCAACTACTGGCGAAACATTTACGCCCAAAATATCATCGGGTTCACCAGTACTCAATGGCAACTAAATAACGGGGTTATCGCTCCTGTGGATACCTCCCAATCGCTGGCCTTGGGTTCAATTGCAACGGCGGGCGCCGTCTTTTTTGTTAATGGAGTCACGGGAAACGCCACTTTGTCGGGCTCACTTTCCTTAGGGCCGTTGACTCAACCGGCGGCCTGTTCCGCCGCTGTTGCCGGCATGGTTTATTATGACGGGCTTTTAAATCAATTCCGCTATTGCAATGGTTCCGTTTGGGGCCCGCTGGCCGCCGGCGACACCGCTTGGTCCAACGCGGTCAACGGGATTTATTACCAAGCCGGGTTTGTGGGCATTGGAACAACTCTGCCCTCCCAAAATTTTGATGTCGTCGGTAATGCCACCATTTCCGGGACGTTGGGCTTGGGAAACTACAAATTGGGAATTTTAAATACGGACGCCGACGGATTGGTCTCGGCAAACCCCATAAGTTCCTTCCTAACTGCGGGCGCCGGTATCAGTTTGTCCGGAACGACTAATGTCACCATCACTGCCGACGGAACGGTGGGAAACTCTAAGTGGCAACTAAACAACGGCATTTTGTCTCCCAACGACATTACTCAATCCTTAGCTCTCGGGTCAGTTGCAACAACAGGGGCCAAAATTTATTTGGATGCCGTATCTGGGAATGCCACCTTGGCCGGAACTTTGTCTCTTGGTCCAAATGTTCAACCTTCGAGTTGTGATATAGCAAATGCGGGAAAGATATATTATGATGCGGCCCTAAACCAATACCGGTACTGCAACGGGACGACTTGGGGGCCATTGGCCTCCGGAGATACCGCCTGGTCCAATGCTACCGGGGGAATTTATTACAATTCAGGATCGGTTGGTATCGGCAACACCCAAGCCACTTCTCTTTTAGGAGTTGGGGCCAATAATGATTTTACGGTCAATGGCACGGGAGACATTATTGCCAGAACTTTTAATGGCCGGCAAATTGCCAGCGGTTCCGGATGGCTGGTTGACACCTTGACCGCCGGAACGGGAGTCAGCGTTTCCGGAACAAATAACATCACGGTAACTAATACCGATCTGGGCTCCTCCCAGAACATCTTCAAAAATGTGGCTGTTGCCGGCCAGAACACGGTGGTGGCGGAGAGTAATAACGACACGTTGAATCTGGCGGCCGGGGCCAATGTCGCCCTGACCACCGACGAGGGCACCGACACCGTGACCATCGCCGTCACCGGTCTGGCCGGACAAAGCCGCTGGCAACTAAACTCCGGCGTCTTAACTCCCAATGACATCACCCAATCAGTCTCGTTGGGAGCGACGAGTACCGCCTCGGCCCTGATCTATCTGGACGGGGTCTCCGGCAACGCCACCTTTTCCGGGACCCTGACTCTTCCCGCCTACACCACCGACCGGGGAATCCTCTTTACCGACGGCAATAGACGGGTCACTCAGGGGAACATCGCTTCCTTCTTAACCCAGGGAACCGGGATCAGTCTCTCGGGGACCACCAACGTCACCATCACCAACTCCGATCTGGGCTCCTCCCAGAACATCTTCAAAAATGTGGCTGTTGCCGGCCAGAA
>CAYSID010000020.1:0-12938 GCA_964431075.1 uncultured Gammaproteobacteria bacterium | reverse complement strand
TAGAAAGACGAGAAATAAGCACAAAAAAATGTACTCGAAAATAATAAATTAGATAGTTTAGCATTTCAAATGTTTAAGCCTATAGCTTTATGAAAGGGATATTATGAAAAAAACAGTTTTGGGGGTTAAAATTAATTTAGTAAATCGTCACGAAACGATTAAAACTTTAACGGACCGGATTAAAAAATCCGAAAAATTATTTTTTGTGATAACCGCTTACAGTGAATTTTTTGTTCTCGCTCAAAAAGATAAAAAATTTAAAGAGGTTTTGCATAACGCAGACTTAGTTATTCCCGATGGAGTCGGACCCTTGGCGGCAATAAATTATTCCGATAGTTTAAAAAAAGGAGACTCCTTTTTGGTAAAGCTTATTAAGGGTTTAAAGACGGGAATCAAGATTTTAAAGCATGAAGTGGGGGAAACCGTACCCGGTGTCTGGCTTTTTTCACAACTTGTCGAATTAGCTTCCAAAAATAGTTGGCGAGTATTTTTGCTTGGGGGTTTTGGCGACGTTGCCTTAAATCTTAAAAATAATCTAGAACTTAAATATCCAAATTTAATAATTAAAAGTAGTCCTGGCCAACAAAGATTAATGGAATCAACAGATCAAGAAAGTTTAGAAGAAATAAACAACTTTAAACCTGATCTATTATTTGTTGCTTATGGCCCAATAAAGCAGGAAAAATGGATTTATCAGAATAAAAATTTATTAAAAACCAAAATCGCCATTGGGGTTGGGGGGACATTTGATGAGTTAACCGGGAAAATTACTAAAGCGCCTGAAGTAGTGGAAAAACTTGGCCTCAAATGGCTCTGGCGCCTCATTTGCGAGCCTAAAAGACTTAGAAGAATTCTAAACGCTTTCCCCATTTTCCCCTGGTTGGTGTTTAAGGCAAAACTTCATGGCCATTAAGGCCATTGACACGAACCTTATTATGTGTTACTATAGGCTTATATATGCTTCCAGAAGGTGGTAGTGGTGATATTCGGGCAGAAATCTTGTGGCGTCTTGCAAATCCGCCTCCGGCTTGCGTTTCGGCTGTGGGGGTGGAACTTCTTGCGGGGCAGTGGGGACAGGTTGGCTCGGTTACAATATTTCTTACCGAAGGTGGGCAAAGGCTTTATGTTATGGCAGGACGTGTTTTCAATGTTATTGAGGTTGACAGGATGGCCTCGACGGATAGTCGTCGTTTCATGACTCCTGAAGGACCAAGAATAGTTGAAAGCATGCACCAACAGATAGTTGGAATAGAAACTGATCCGAAAACCGGAAAAGTTACCACTCTTTATGGCGGGGTCAGTTTTGTCTTTGAAGATCCCACATGTAATTGATGATTCTTGTAGACCGGCCACTGGTCAGGAGATTGGGTCGCCGTGGTGGTTTTCCCCTTGTTGGTTTTGAAAGCAAAACTTAATAATCATTGACTGAACCAGTCGGTAGACGAGCGGCTGGTAATTATTTGAAAATTGTTACAATTAAGCTCTTTTCCGGCTTGTTCTAAGGCCGCCTTTTCCCGGACCTTGGTTTTTTCATCGGAAAAATCATGGCAAACTTGGATGAGCGACTCAACTTTGTAACCGCGTCGTAGGATAAAATCAACTTCCCGGCCGGTACGGGTTTGGTAATAAAACAGGGTTTTGTTGGGGATAAAACCCCGGCGGATAAATTCAAGAAAAACGGCGTTTTCCAGAAGTTTCCCCAGATTTTCAGTGAATTCAAAACTTAACGCCTTGACTAACCCATTGTCTACCAGGTAAATTTTTCGGGGAGCCCGCAGTTGCTCTTTAAATTTATAATCAAAGCGGTTTAAAACAAAAAACAGAAACGATTCTTCAAGGTAGGAAACATAGTTTTTAACCGTATGAAAACTCCTAAAGCTGAGCGCTTTTTGCAATTTATTAAAACTTATTTCTCCGGAAAAATTTGTGGCTAGGTATTTTGCTAATTCATCAACTTGGCCGGAAAAGCGCAGGGAATGTCTTTTGACCACATCGGTAAAGAGAATTGCCCGAGAAAGAGTTTGTAAATATTCGGCCGGGTTTAGATTAAGAGTAACGATTTCCGGGAAGCCGCCAGTTAGCAGATAGTCATCGATATTTCCTTGTTTGGCCAATAAATACTCGCGAAAACTGAAAGGCAGAACCGTAAAATCCATATATCTGCCGGTTAAATGGGTGGCCAATTCACCGGAGAGCAATTTGGCGTTGGAACCGGTTAGAACAAGATTGTAACCTCGGCGCTGAAGTTTATTGACGAAAAGTTCCCAGTCGGGGTAGTTTTGAATTTCGTCAAATAAATAATACTTTGCTTGCGGATAAACAGCCTTTAGACCGGAAATTATTTTTTCTTCACTGATTTTTAACAGCTCTTTTTCGTCAAAATCAAGATAGGCAAAGTTGCTGTTTTTTAGTAATTCCAGACAAAACACCGACTTGCCGGATCGGCGCGGGCCGGTGACAACTTTTATCAGAGGAGTGTCTAAGTATTTTCGGACAGCGGGAATCCGCTCCCGGCCGATATATTTAATTGCCAGTTTTTTATCCCTTTCCCTTTTTTGCGCCCGTATTAAGTTTGTCACCATGGTTTCTGCAGTAAATACATTGTAGTGCGAAAAATATCCATTTTTACGCACATAACTTATTTTAGGGCGAAAGGGTCGTTCTGTCAAGGCAAAACTCCATGGTCATTAAGATCTCGGCAATAATGTCCAGAGCTTCCTGATGCGTCAGCATCTGGAGACGGTGGGGGTAAAAATGGAAAACGCTGTTGCGCCCTCGTTTCCAGGTTTGCCAAAGCCGCTCGGCCATTTCCGGACCGAGCCGGTCATAAACCTGATGCATATTGGGAGACAGGGCTTTTCCTACCCGCCAGTGATCGCCTTCATATTCCCGTTTTCTGATCAGCCCCATTCGCAAAAATAATAATTTTAAAAACCCTTCGTAGGCTTTCGAGAAATTAAAGACTAAAAATGAGTAGTCCGAAACGGAGAGTTCATTGTTCATAGCAGACAACCGTAGTTTTTCGCCGTCAGAAAGCAGGGATTTGAGCTCGGGAGTTAAGAAGCTGTCAAGTCGGGAGGACATGGTGGTATAATGGTAGCATGACTCCGAAAAATCTCAAGGTCTTGTTTGTTTCGGCGGAAGTGGCGCCGTTTTCAACCGTTGGCGGATTAGCGCAAGTGGCTTATTTTTTACCCCGTGCTTTGTCAAACGCCGGCGTTGATGTGCGGATTTTCACCCCTAAATACGCTCTTATTGACGAAAAAAAATTCCCGATGGAAATGGTTCATGAAAAACTAGGTACGGACGGTCTAATCTCCAATGTCAAAGTTTACGCCCGTAAGGGGGAGCCGACGGTTTATTTTTTGGAAAATATGGAGTATTACGAAAAAAGGGCTAATGTCTATGGTTATAATGACGATCACGTTCGTTTTGCTCTTTTATCCAAAGCGGCTTTGGAATTTATTAAAACCGGGGAATTTATTCCCGAGGTGATTCACACTAACGACTGGCATACCGGTTATTTGGCCAATTATTTACGCACCGAGTTTCAAGACGATCCCCGGCTTAACAAAATTGCTCTCCTGTATTCAATCCACAATCTTCATCAGGGTAATTTTGACTTTGCCCACGCTTCGGAAATGGACTTTGACGACGGCAAATCCCCTCTGGTTTCTTTTTTTGACGAACGGTTAATAAAACAAAACGCCCTCAAGCGGGGGGTAATTTATTCGGATCTGGTAAATACCGTGTCCGAGACCTATGCCCGGGAAATAACCACCGAGGAATTCGGGCGGGGACTGCATAATTTATTTAAAGAATTGCGGGGCAAAATTTCCGGTGTGCTAAACGGTCTGGACTACAAGGAGTTTAATCCTCAGACGGACAAGATAATTGCCAAAAATTACACGGCGGGTAATTTAAATATCAGGCTCGAAAATAAAAAGAATCTGCAGAAGGAGTTTGGTTTCAAACAGGACCCGGACGTGCCGCTGGTAACTTTTTGGGGCCGGCTTGACGGACAAAAAGGGATCGATCTGATAAAAGAAACGATCAAGTTTTTGCTTGACGAATTTGATATCCAATTTATAATTGTTGGGCCCGCGGAACAGCATTATAAGGATTTCTTTTTGCAACTGGAAAAAGATTATTCCGGACGGGTAGGGACGCATTTGATGTACGACCCGCTATTGCCCCGTAAACTGGCTGCCGGAGCGGATATTTTACTGCAACCGTCTTACTACGAACCGGGCGGCATTGTGGTTATCGAAGCTATGCGCTACGGGTGTGTGCCGGTGGTTCGGGCGGTGGGGGGATTAGCAGATAGTGTGATAGATTTTGATATATTGAGAGGAGTTGGTACCGGGTTTGCCTTCAAGGACTTCAACGCTATGAGCTTTCTGGTTGCCCTTGTTCGCGCTTTGGAACTTTATAAAAACAAAAAAGAGTGGGAAAAACTGGTCAAACGGGTCATGGCCCAAAACTTCTCTTGGGATAAAGTGGCCGAAAAATACCTTGACCTGTATTCCCGGGTGATTAAGTTTCGCCGCGAAGCTCTTCTTCCCAACCCCCCGACCGCCTTCAGGCAGACAATGTAGTTGACAATGGCTTTTAGTTACATTAAACTATACATATATGTATAGTATGAGTGAACTAATAAAGACAGGAAAGCGACTGTTCCACACAAAGGACCTTGCCCTTTTGTGGGGAATTACCCGGCCGGAAACCTTGCATATGCGAGTTTCGCGTTATTTGGAGAAAAGAATTTTATTCCAAGTGCAAAGGGGACTATATTCTGTTATCCCGCTCGATAAACTTGACCCAACTGAAGTGGCTATTGCTATGAACCACAACTATTGCTATTTATCATTGGAAACTATTTTTGTAAGACATGGGGTAATTAATCAAGTAATTTATGCCACAACTTTTATTTCTAATAGGTCAAAAACGATTCTTTGGAAAGATAACAGGTTTATTTTTCAGCAATTAAAGGATAAATTTTTGTTTCAAACGGCGGGGATTATTCAAAAAGGGGATTATTTTGAGGCCACTTTGGAGCGGGCCGTCGCCGACAAACTTTATTTTAGTAAAAATTATTACTTTGACGGGGCGAGTTTGATAAACTGGGATAAAGTTTCAGAGATTCAAAAGGAGGTAGGTTATTAATGACAATAATTAATCCCAAAGATGTCATCCACAAGTCATGGCTGTTAAGAGTCTTAACGGCTGTTGCCGATAATGCGAAATTAAGTCAAAACTTAAGATTTAAAGGGGGGACTTGCGCTTCAATGCTTGGTTTTCTAGATCGGTTCTCGGTTGATTTGGACTTTGATATCGTGGATGAATCAAAAATAATCGAGCTTCGACCGATTTTTGAAAAATTATTTACGACTTTAGGTTTGGAAATCAAAGATCAAAGCATAGAAGTGCTTGAGTACACTCTCAAATATCCGGCCGTGGAAAATACTAGAAATACGTTAAGATTTGATACCCTTGGGACAAATTATAAGAGCAATGTTTATGAGAATGTTTTATTACCGGAGATAAACAGGTATTTAGGGTGCCAAACTGTGGAAACGATGTTTTCTCACAAACTAATGGCTTTAATGGAGAGATATGAAAGGCATAAAACTGTGGCCGGCCGGGATGTTTATGATATTCATTATTTTTTTTTAACCGGGCAAAGGTATAGGCCGGAAATTATTTTGGAGCGAACCGGCCAAAACCCGCAGCAATTTTTTACAAAATTAAAAGAGTTTGTCGAAAAACGAGTTACCTCGGATTTGTTAGTTCAAGATCTTGGTTTCTTATTAACCGCTGATAAAATGCGGTTTGTCAAAAATGGGTTGCTTCAACAAACTAAAGTCTTTCTTGCTGACGAACTTGCCCGTCTCTCCCAAGCCTCTTAACATTTGTCAAAAAAGTGTCAAGATAAATTATTTTACTGAGATATAATGGGATTATGGAAGGGTTACCATTTAGCTCAGTATTTGGACCAGGCGGTGATGACGCTGCTCTTCACATGATTAAAGAGCAGGCGCTATCTTTATCTAATGTAGAAAAAGCGTAGGAGGAAAATAATTTCAGGCCTTACTGATCTTGCGAACGCTTACCGTTGCATGCGAGCAACATTAGCGAAAACCGTTCTAGGAAACGGGGGAGGCCCTTAACTCAATAAATAATACCCTTTGCCCCTTTTAGTTTGAATAATCTCCGGCGTTACGCCAAGGGACCGGATTTTTTGACGCAGGCGGTGGATGGTTTGGGCGATAGCCCACTCGGAATACCGCTCGCAGGCATCTTCTTTCCAAATGATATCCCCGATAGTTTCAAAATCAACAACCGAGCCGTTATTTACTTTTAGTCTGGCCATTATTTCTGCTTCAGTTTGGGTTAATTTATTCTCAGGAATTTTAATTTCTGTCGCATAGCCCAATTTAGTAAAATAATTTTTCGATTCCAAAGCATATTTTGAATTTGCCCGCATTCCCATAAGCGTCGGTTTCCAGCCGGGAAACAGTTTGTGAAGTTTTGAACTTAAAATAAGGTTATCAACAAACGCCTCCGATTCTTCCCAGGCGTAACCGTCAGTAAAGTGCTTTTGGCGGAAAGTGCCGGACAAAATGGCTTCGGCAATGTCGCCGGCGTCAGCCTCAAAATGAACCCAGGCTTTATTTTGGGTAAATGAGCTTAGCTTGTTGTACCTTGTAATCCAGATTTCATAATTCTCAAATTTAGTGTCAGGAAAAGTATCACGGCAGAATATGTAAAATTGCTTTTCAACTTTTCTCCATTTGGATTCAAGCGGGGGGATTGGCGGGAGCGGATCGGGAATTTGTACTTCCGTTTTAGTTTTCAGGGGCATCTCAACCCAATCTAATTTGGCTAATCTTTTAGCTTCATCCCAAAATGATTTGGGGTAATTAAAATCAGGAAAATAAATTTCCCGGCCGGAAAAATCGGGAATATCTCGGGGTAAGAGATAAAACCCTTTAATCTGCCAGAAACGATTGACAACATAAACGGCAATTTGGATTAATCTTTGTGCTTCGGTTTCCTTAGAGCAAACAAACTTTGTACTCATATCCTATAGTATAGTAGCAAATTGTCAAGATAATGTCAAGATAAAATCGCTATATAGAGATAAACTCAATTATGTCAGAACAAGAAGCAAAAAAATATTTTGAGGCAATTAAGAGGAATTACAGGGAATTTAAGGAGTTGAGGGGAAAAGAAGGGAGTAAGCGTTGTTTAGCATCAGTTGTGGCTGCTGTAGGTATAATCGGCGGCATAGCTCACTGTCAAGCCCTAGAGAAAGGGATAATAACAGAAGAGGAAAAAGCGCGTCTCGATAAAAGACTTTTTAAATATTTCTCTTCTGACGCAATGGTTGTAGAAGAAGGTAGGTGGAGGCGCATTCTCGGGCGCAGTCGCAGGCGCCGCTCAGAGCGGTAAATCGTTAAATTGTTTACATTTTATTTCCATACTCCATCCTCTTTTTTAACAAATTCTACTTTTTGTTTGCACCCCATCGACAAATAGTGTGGCTTTTTGTATAGAGTGCGTAATCAAAACTACATTCTATTTCGGTAGTTTAGCCTTTTCTTAAGTAAATTTTCCCTAAAACCCCCATTTTTTACAAAATCGTCTTCAATCCAGCGGAGTTTTTGATCCAATAATTGATTGGTTTGATTGATTAAACAAATCATCGCGTTTGCGGCGCCTTCTGGATTCTCGATATAGCATTTATAATTTTTATAATTGTTATAACGGTTATAAACCAAAGATCGGACTACGCGTGCCCGAGGATCGTCTTTTATCCAAACGGGTAACCCCTTTTGCCGTAAAAAATCCTGATAATCATTTAATAATTCCTCTAAACTCCCCCGGGCAACACCTACTAACTTTAGTTTTCCTTCAACGGATTTTTGCAGATAACCCTCGACAATATTTTGCTTACCGGAACGCGCTGCTTGCACCATCTGATCTTTGGTTCTTGACTTGTAATCAATGTATTTTTCGCAGAATTCGACAGTAAAGTCATAGATTATTTCAGATTGAAGATAAAAGGGTAACGATTTATATCCTTTGTAATTGTTATAATTTTTATAACTGTTATAATCGTTATTGGGCATTATTTTATTTTAACATGATCTGGCTTAATTTTTTGCATATTTATCAGCCGGCAAACGAAGGCAAAGAGATTTTTGACCGGGTGGTGGCCGAGTGCTACCAGCCGCTTTTGGAAAGCCTGCGGGATCACGAACAGGCAAAAATAACCCTAAATATCAACGCCGTTCTTACCGAGAGACTGCAAAAAGAGTACCCGGAGCTTATTGAGATTTTAAAAACGGTGGCCGGGCGGGGGCAGGTAGAGTTTACCGACTCGGCCAAGTATCACGCCCTTCTGCCGCTGCTGCCGGAAGAAGAGATAGAGCGGCAAATAACCCTTAATCGGGAGACTAACGGACGGATTTTGGGCGACTGCTACCGTCCGGAAGGTTTTTTTCCGCCGGAGATGGGATATTCGCCAAAGCTGGCAGCTGTTTTGGAAAAGATGGGCTACCGGTGGGTGATTATTGATGAAATTGCTTATAACGGCAAGCCGGATCAGGTTAAAAACGACCGGATTTACCAAATTAAGGGAACAAACTTAAAGGTTTTTTTTCGCCAGCGCGCTCCTTCAAACTTAATTATGTCCGCCTATGCCCGCAGTTACCGCGATCTGGAAAGTTTTTTACATGAGGATTTTACTAAAAAAGACTACATGGTCACCGGCATGGACGGGGAGACATTTGGTCATCATCGCCCGGGTCTGCAGACCCTTCTGACCGAGATGTTAACCGCGGATGATTTTGAACACGCTTTTTTTTCGGAAGTTATTCAGCGGTTTCCCGAAGTTGAAGAAGTGACGCCGCTTACTTCCACTTGGGCCTCGTCCCAGAAAGACATTGAAGATGGTATTCAGTTTATTAGTTGGAGCGACCCCTCAAACGAGATTCAAAAATATCAATGGGAGCTGCAGCGGCTGGTTTTGGAAGAAATAAAGTCTAAAAACGAAACCGGGGCGGCCAGAGAGAAACTTGACGCCGCGCTGGCTTCGGATCAATTCTTCTGGTCGTCGGGGCGGCCGTGGTGGTCGCATGAGGTGATTGAGCTGGGTGCCTGGATGCTTTTGGACGCCGTTAAATCCATGGAGCATCCCGATCCCAAGGTGGTGGAGAAAGCTTGTGACCTTTATCTTAAAATTTTGGTGACAACTTTTGAATGGCAGCGAACCGGCCGGGTGCGATCGCTTTCAAGGGAGACAAAGGAGACAGTAAGGATTCCGTTTAAGGACAGAACAGCTGCTGAGCCTTGGGTTTATCAAGCCTTTATTGATTTGATGCGTCAGGAGATGGCCAAGGCCGCGGCCAAGGAAAATTTTGAAGAGGCGATTTTATGGCGCGACGCCATCTGGAAATTAGAAACTAAAAATGATATTTTTGACGCTGTGCATGCGGTGGATTTATTACGGAAACAAATTCCGGACACGACGATTCGGGAGGTTTTAGACAAATATACCGCGGACTACAAAAAAATCCTCTCCGGCCAGCCGGAGCAACGCACTCTCTAATTTGAAATTTAAAATTCAAAATTTGAAATTAGCTTCACAATATATATCCAATAACAAGCGGCCGCATGGGGGTGGATATATATAAAACGAACCGTCGGTACGAGTTTCAAGACGGGGACTAATTAATGATTGTAATCAAAGATGGTAATTGACCATTGAAAATGTGACAAGTTTTTTCGGCCAGGATCTTTGTTCCACTGAGTAAGAGCCATTCGCAGCTTAAGGGCTTCTATTTCTTCTTGGATTAATTCACATGTTTTACAATATCCCTTTGTAGCTCCATGAGCAAAGGCCGCGTCCGCGCCGCCAAGATCTCTAACATGTTGGTCTGCCAGTTGTAATATTTCATCATTTGTCATGAGCCTATTCTCTCTCTCTCTACACTATAAGTCAATCCCAAATTATAGGCTAAGAGGGGGTAAAAAGAGCGTTACAGTAATAAAAATTGATTCACAACAAGCTGGAATAACGAGGGGGGTAAATAATAAAACGGAAAAGATTGTAATTAATGCCGCCTGCGGATCGCGGGAGATTAAAAATTTCTCCTTTGGAATTGGAAAATTCCCGATGGTATCTTATAAACGCACGTGCGTTCACAAGGTACCATTATAACATTATACTGTACAAACAATTTTCTCTAACGGGGATTGGCGCGAAAGCAAATTTCATTATTTTTCTCATACACAATAGCGACGCCTGGGGGTTGGTTTTCTACCCAACGAATAACTTCCGCAGGAGGTATTCCTGTTGGTCTGGGAACACATTGTTCCTTTCCCGAGTTTAAAATCTCCCCAACTCTTTTTCGGAATTCAATGGGGATGGTGGCGGTGGTTGGGGTGGGAATGATAGGGGTTCTTCCGGCCGGCGGTTCTTTCGAATTAACCGCCAAGGATAAACCCCCAATAATACATGGCGAAATAATCGTAAAGGTCAGAAGACCTTCCAATAATAACCACCCAAATCGATCCATATCTTTTACCCTCGTAACTTTCCCGGGGTTCCACGGTTCTTCAGGCTTTTTATTTTGGGGTGGAAGATGGGTTAAATAATGAGCCTCCTCCTCACTTGCAGCGCCAACAAGACGAATGTTATTACCAGGCGGGGCATTTCGGTCCGGATCAGGTTTTCTTTGGGTAATCTGACGTTGAGCGGGCGGTTCGGGCCCCCTTTTTCGCCTTGTTTGACGAGGTGTTCTTCTGATTTCATCTTCATCTTCATCCTGAAATAAAGAGCTAAGAGCCTTAAAAATAAAAATCGCTTTGAGAAAATCCACAACAGAATCAGACTCTTCCCGTGTCGGTGGTCGTTGGGGAAGGGGGGGAGGTCAATTTGAATCACGGGTGGCTCAACCCTTTTTATCCCAGATTGAGGGTGCGGGATTAGGGCTCTAGGCTCACTTCCTTCTGGCATAACATTATTATAGGATATAAGGGGTTGCCGGTCAATTTTTTAGGTATAATATCTTCCATGGAGACAGGGGTTTTTCTGCCCGTGGCCAGTTTGCCTTCCGGCCGGTTTTCCGACGGTTTTTGGTTTCTTGACTGGCTGGCCCGAAATGGCCACCGGCACTGGCAGGTTCTGCCTCTTAACCCCCGCGACGATTTCGGGTCGCCGTACAACTCCCTCGACTCGTCAAAGATTGATCGGCGGTACGGTACGCCAAAAGAGTGGCAAAAATTAAGACAGGCGGCTCACGATCGGGGCATAAAGATCATCGGCGATCTGCCGTATTTTATTTCCCGAAAGGAGAGAGACGACCTGTTTGTTAAAGGGTTAAAGGCCGGGGCGCCGCCGGATCAGTATAACCGGCGAGGTCAGCATTGGGGTCTGCCGGTTTACGATTGGGAAAATAAGTTTGATCAAAATCTTGCCTATCTTCTGCGGCGGGTGGAGCGGGGATTTGTCCTGTTTGACCTTTTGCGGCTGGATCACTTCCGGGGCTACGGCGCCGTCTGGGTCTATCCGCCCAAAAGTTGGCTCGCGGTACCGGGAGAAAGGATTCTTCAGGCGGTTAAAAATAAATTTCCCGACAAAACCTTTATTGCCGAGGATCTGGGGGTGATTACCGAAGAAATTGCGGCTTTGCGCCGAAAGTTTGGTTTTTGGGGGATGAAGGTTTTGGTCTGGGACGATCCGGCCAAGATTGAGGCGGACTCGGTCGTTTATACCAGCGTTCATGACAGCAGTCCCTTGCGCGGCCGGTTTTCCCAAGAAAAGGTTGAAGATTTAATCAGCCAAGCGCGGCAGTCACCGGCCAAGATTTTAATTTACGCCATGCAGGATCTTTTGGGGCTGGGAGAAGAAGCCCGTCTCAACCGTCCGGGAACTAAAAAGAATAATTGGAATTGGAAAATTCCCGATGGTATCTTATAAACGCACGTGCGTTAATAAGGAACCACTACTGTTGAGGAAAGTATAATTTTGTGAGGTAATCGGTTACCATCCTCTTGGTAGTGTAATTATTTAAAACAATCTCCCGGGTTTTTTGCATCCGGGACTGCCATTCGGTCGGGTTGTCATAATAAAGCGGAGCAATTAAAGTCTCAATTAGATTGTACAAATTTTCCACGATGCCGTGTTCAAATAAAATCCAGCCAACGCCTTCCCAGTTCTGTTCCGCCATCCACCCATCAGCAGTTGATAACATCAGCGCCCCATTGAGCCCCGCTTTCATGCCGGAGGTGCCGCAGGCTTCCTGACCGGGCAAGGGGGTGTTGAGCCAGACGTCAGCGCCGGCTGTCAGGATTTTGGCTAAACCAAGATGGTATTCGGGGATAAAAATTACTTTATTTTTTAAATCCGGCCGTTCGCAGGCTTCCATAATCCTCCCGGCCACTCCCTGTCCCTCCATGTCCGCCGGCGAGGTCTTTCCGGCTATGATGATCTGTACC
The DNA here is from genome assembly GCA_964431075.1 of uncultured Gammaproteobacteria bacterium. Lineage (GTDB taxonomy): Bacteria > Patescibacteriota > Microgenomatia > JAMCZE01 > JAMCZE01 > CAYHSW01. The sequence goes on along the minus strand of CAYSID010000020.1, from coordinate 431 downwards.
GGGTGAGCAGGGTTGTTAACAATCCCGCTCAAGCGGGATAAATCCTCAAATAATAAATGGGGGCGTTTATAGGTGGCCAGACGGCGCGCCCACACGATGGTTAATTGTTCATGGTTCATCGTAAACCCGTATTTATTTTTCAAATATTCAAACAAAATCTTCTTATCCATATTTTTGGAAATTGGTAATTGGAAATTGGAAATTGATGTTGATTGCCAGCGGTTGACGCAAACGCCGTTAGTGATGGGGAATAATTTAGAGTCGGGATGGACGCCTTTTTCGAACTCGGCGTGGGTTTGTGAGACGGCGTTGGCCCGTTTGGCCCGGTGCAAAAGATAGGCGGTGGTGGAGAAGTATCGGGGATTATTTTTGTACGAAGCTTGGGAAATAAAATCTTCGGTCACGGTTATATGCTTTCGTACTTCCTGCCA
>CAYSID010000019.1:0-13419 GCA_964431075.1 uncultured Gammaproteobacteria bacterium | reverse complement strand
CAATCAACGGTTGCCAGCAGATATTGCGCCGGAATTTACCATTCAACCGAAGAATATAACGGGTGTTATCAGGAAAAGCTCGGCAATTTAATAAACGGACTTTTTGGTAGTTCTTTACCGATCGAAATAAACCCCGTAACAGGAAAAGTTAACTACACGGCCGAAACCCTGCGGGTTTTGACTTGCGGGACAACCAGAACCGGGGTGGGAATGACGGCAGACGGTTATATTTACTGTGCTACCGGCGAGAAAGCTCCCGCAGACGACCCCTTGGTCTTAGAGTTAGAAAAAATTAAAACAGAACTAGCCAAAATTCCGGTTTTATGCGACGAAGATATGGGGTTGTCAACCCGGGCCTGCCAGCAGTATTTTGTACAAAAAGTGCAAAACGGATACCTCATAGATCTAAACGCCAAATCCGCAGTATTGGATCCAAAGTTTATTCAATGTGCTGACAACCAAACTTACATAAAATATTTGAGCGATTCGAATTTTTACAACTGCGATAAGGGTCGAGTAATTGCTAACGCTGGAGAATTAGTCGTTCTTGAAACCGAACGGTTTATAAAATCCAACTGTGATGGGGCGAGAGGAATTCAGATGTTGCCTGACGGGAATTATTTTAACTGTACTCTTGGGGAGATGGCAACCCGGTCTCAATTACAGGAGAGGGCGGAACAATATTGCCGGGACAGTTTACAAATGAAGCCGGAAGATATCGTCAATTGCGCAACCAGCGTTTTGAACGGCCATTCCGGAGTAAAAATCGATTTTGTCGCCAAGACCCGGGCTCCAACGGGGGAATTTTGCGATGGTGGCAATCTGCGAATTTATTACAATGATGGGTCGAGCGTTGTGGAGACACCACCACCCGGAAAGAAATGCGCCGGCAATATCTTTTTAGACACGGCGGTTGCTGACACCTTAAAAACAGAGTGCGTCAATCTTGATTCCCGATCGGCGGCGGCTTGCGTTTTGGCAAAAAAACGGCAGGACACAGATTTTCGTCTTAATGAATTTATAAACGAAATCGCCTTTACATCGAATCAATGGCAAAAAGAATATTTAGTCAAAACTCTTAAAGAGTTTGGTTTTACGGCGCAAAATTTATCATCAGGCGCTTATCAAACCCTAATTGACTATGGCGTTTTAAAAGCGGGCGATTATTCTTTAATAATTTCTCCCCAAGAAACGGTGCAAGTTTATAACGGAGACGCCCTAATTTCCGATTTGACTTTAGAGTTTTTTCCTGGGCCGGACAAGTATTCGGCCAAGGACGGTTTTGCCGATTGGGAAAAGGTTATGCTTTCCAAGGTTTCCGGCGGAACGCATTATGATTTAAACACGCCGGTAAACACAACTTCCCGCAATGAAATTTGTGTCGCTTATTTGGGGATAAACTGCGACGGCACGCCATGGGAAGTGCCATTGTTAAGGGAGTTGCCGGTAGTGGTTTCTACAGGCCAAGGTTTAGATGCCACATTAGCAACGTTTAATCAGGGGGACTTAGTTTATGATCTCTCCCGCGGGGCGGAAAAGTTTCTTCGTCAAACCGGGAACATTTGGGGAGGAATAATTGGTGATGTTTTGGCTGGAAAAATCGGCTTACCGGATTTTAGTATTGGACGGCAACGGGCAGATAAGATCTCAATTACTAACGAGCCAATGGTTTGGTCAGTGGTTGGGGCTTATAACACTGTTCGCGGTTTAGTTGTGGGCGTTGGGACTTTCCCGGCCCAGTTTGTTATGAGCTCGCTTATGACTAAAGAATACCTAGATTTAAACGCCTCCAAGTGGCATTTAGCGGTGAACCAAATGCCGGATAATTGCGCCCGAGTTTATCCCAATTCCGAGAGTAACGATTTTTATTATTCTGATGGATCTTGCCAAAAACAATATGAAAACTATGCTTTCGAGGCGGAAAAAACCTTAAAACAAACCAATGAGAATTTTAAAATGACGACGGAAATGGCTAAAAAAATGGCCATGGCTAACACGACAGTTTATGTTTCTGAACTAGGGAGAGAAGTTTCTTACAAAGAGTTGATTTATTACCCGACTCTTTTTAGAGATTATTTTAACCCGGCGGCGATTGCTCTAAAAATTGAGGAAGCATCCATAAATCCCCAGAATGCGTTAAAAGGCGGATTGCAAGCGCTGGCCGGCGCGGTTATGCTTTGGCAATCAGCCGGAATCGGAGCGACCCGGGTCGCGGCGGTTGGAACAGCAGAGAAGGGATTAGCAGCCGGAATCAGAGATTATTTTGTTGGCATGCCGTCAAGATTTACACGTACATTCTTTAGTAAAACAACCCAAACTTTTGTCGTTGCTGAAGGCGTATTGGAAATAACCCGAGGACAGGCGGTTTGCGGCAACTTGCAAAGCACATACGGCATTGGTTGCGGAGAGACTTTAAAAATTGCGGCTCTGCCGGAGGATTTAAAACGGCAGTATGAGTTTGCGATTGAAGCGTCAAGCCTTGGAGCCGGGGTGCAAAAAGGGTTGACCACGGCTTACCAATGGGCCGAATTTTCCGCCCTCTGGGGCCCAATTGTTCATAATGTCCAAAAAATTGCCACTAAGCCGGTTGGGGTAGTAAGTCAATTTATTAAGAGCCGGACGGCGATTGTTGAACGCGGCCCGTGGACAGAATTAAAAGTGGCAAAAAGCGAATATGAACGAATTAAGCTTAAGGTTGAGTCTACCAGAGGAGCGGCGATCGGTAATGTTGGGTCAGCGGGAATGGTAGATCGAGCCGCAGATACAATTTTAAGACGAGAATTAACTGGGGTTTTTGGCCGCGCGCCAACAGAGATTGAATTTAATAACTGGAAGGCCAAACTTGGTGTTCCGATTAAAAATCAGGTTGCCGCCAGACCGCAAGAAAAGCCCCTTGCCCTCCCCGCGCCGAAAACAGAAGTTAAATCGTCCCAGCCGGTGGAAGTTATTCCCCAAACCAAAATAGTTTTAGAACCAATTACTTTATCTGACAAAAATGTCACCTCCGTTTTACGAAATGGAACAGTTATTAATGGGGCAAAAATTGGTGAAGGCGATGTAGTAACAATCAGAAATTCTTCTGGGACACGAACATTGGTTATTGACGCCAAAACAAATTTTCCAGTTTCTATTTTAGATTCCGTCTCCGTTACCCGCAATGGAGCAGTTGTTTTGCCAGATATTCCTCTCAATGGCCAACAGCTTCAAGTTCCGGTTTTAGCGTATGCCGGATCAGGACTTGTTCCCCAATCAGTAAAAGCTGCTGTTGTTAGTTTAATCCAAAAAGTTAATCCCAATCTCGCCGCCCGCATGGCCACAGTTGATCTTGCCTCGGCTCGTTCTGCGGTGGGGAAGGCGGCGGGGAATTTACGGAATCTTTTTAGCCCTGCGTCGGTGCCAGAAACAAAATTGCCCGAATGTGTAACCGGGGACACGCAACTTTCAATAATCTCCAATAATTCCAATAACTCCCATAACTCCCATAACTCCAATATGCCAATGACCAAACAAATAATAGACGTAAAAGAAGGGGAGCAGGTTTTAACCTATGATGAAAAAACTCAAAAATTTATTTATTCCACGGTTGAAAAATTATTAGAGAAAGGGGTGCAACAGGTTTTTGAATTGGAAACAATAAGTGGAAAGAAAATCAGGACAACGGAAGAGCATCCGTATTTAGTATTAATAACCACCAAAAAATCCGCTCACGCGGATTTGGTAAACCAGATCGGCCCGCCAGACGGATGGTTTGATAACCTTGCTGGTAATTTAACATCAAAAAGCGATTTTGTCAAGAGTGAGTCTGTGGACATGGACTCGCCGGGGGTTGAACCCGGTAGGTTTGGGTTATCAAACCATCCTAGCGAACCTGCCGAGCCTATGTCAGGAATATTATCTCAAGTTAAAAATAATTTTTCAATTGACAGCAACTGGGTCAAAGTCAAATATCTTAAACCCGGGCAGGAAATCATGACGGTTGACGGATGGGAAGAAATAAAATCCATAACCAAATTCGGCCGCGAGCCCGTTTTTGACATCCAAATCGCCAACACCCACAACTTCGTGGGCAACGGGATTGTGGCACATAATACAACAGCCCTGCCGCCAGCCGACAGCGGCCAACCATCAGCCGGTAAAAAATCTCCCAACTGGCGGGGGAGGATTTTGGAGATTTTAGGGTGGGGCCTGTTAATAAATACTGCGTGTCAAAATGATAATTTACCCTTTGATCTCTGCAAGGCAGTAGGGTTGGGACAGAAAACAATCGCCGGTGGACCGGACCAAAATATTATAGATACTGTAAATAGAATTCCCTATAACCAAATTGGCTTAAAGTTAAATAATCGGCCAAATGTTGGAGTTGGGGATGCCAATTATGCTGATCTAGTTGACGCCTTAACCTCTGATTTATCTTTTAATGCCAAATCTGTTAGATTTTCTAGTATGCCGGTTCCTAATCCAAGTAGTGATTGGTGGACCGATTTTGAGTCTGACTGGAATGACCGACTAATAAAGTTAATCAAAAAAACTCGAGATCAAAAAATAACTAGCACGGTTGTTCTGGCCACTCCGAAACTACCGGATAAAGCAAAATGGCGACAGTTTATAAGAGATAAAATTATTAACGCTGACCCAAACACTGTCCCCGATGCCATTCAGTTTGAAAATGAAGTTGGAGCTAGGGAAACGGGGATTGGGGCATACCTTCAAATAGATGATCTAACCTTGCTAAGAGACTACCCAGAATTATTAACAGAGCTTTATAAAGGGATACAAGAGTTTAACAGTAAAAATAACCGACAGGTAGATTTAATAATCCCCAGTTTAGATTATTATTTTTATTTTCAAAAAGATGGGCCAGTCAAGTTTTATGAAGCGTTAAAATTTGCTGGAATCGACTTTTCTGATCCGCGGCTTAAAATCGACGTCAATGAATTTATCAGGGCTGACCCGTCAAAAACTATTACTACGTTTGAGAAATATAAGTGGTTTTTGCAACACGCAAATATTGCTTCTCGACCCAATTTTGTAATGACGGAAACTTGGTTTGGTTGCGATCAAAGTAATGAATTAATCCAGCAAAATATTGACTATTTACAAAATTATGGGGTGCAATCAATTTATCTTCACCCTGTTAGTTGGGGAAATTGGAATTCATGTACAACCGGTCCCGCGCAACAAAACGCGATGGGAAACATCCCCAGTCTTCCCTAATCCCCGCCCTACTTCGCCAAGGCTACGTGGGGTGAAGCTTGGGACTTGACAAAGGGGTTTTGTGGCAGTAGAATAGGTGTACTGCACTTAATTAAGTATTTAGTTGCAGTACAATAAACAAAATGCTCATAAATACAATATTGCGACAAAAAGAGGAAATTGAGGAAAAGCTAAATAAGGAATATGTGGCTCGGACAGGGCTTGCCGAGGCTAAAAAACAGCTTGATACGCCATTAATAAAGGTAGTGACTGGGCCTCGTCGGTCCGGGAAGTCTATTTTTTGCCTTGAAATGCTAAAAGGCCACGACTTTGCCTATGCGAATTTTGATGACGAAAAACTAACTGTTGCTAGTCACGACGAAATTATTGGAGCCATAGAGTCGGTTTATCCTCAAACCAAATATTTTTTATTTGATGAAATTCAAAATTTGCCTCGATGGGAATTATTTGCCAACACGATGCAAAGGCGGAGGCATATTCTTATTTTGACCGGATCAAATTCGCGATTGTTGTCCGGTAATTTAGCCACTCATTTAACCGGCCGGTTTGCAGAATTTACGGTTTTGCCCTTTAGTTATGGGGAATACAAACAAATAAAAGGTGGCAGCTGTTTTGACTATTTGCAAACTGGGGGTTTTCCGGAGGTGGTTATTTTGGGATTAGAAGCCAAAAGTTATTTGGCAACTTTGGCTAAAGCCACGATTTTTAACGATGTGGTTAAGCGATACTCATTGCGATTTTCGGCGCAAGTTTATGAAATGGCCCGTTATTTAGCCACAAATTTTTCCTCGGAGGTTAATTTAAATAAGCTAAAAACATCTCTAAATTTTCGCAGTTACCACACGGTTCAAAATTATGCGATATATCTTGAGGAGTCTTATTTGTTTTTTTTGCTAAACAGGTTTGATTTTAAATTTAAGCAGCAAATTCGCACTCCAAAAAAATCTTATTTGGTGGACACAGGATTAGTTAAAGCTTTAGCTTTCGAATCTTTGCCAAATAATGGCAAGCTTTTAGAAAATGCCGTTTTTATTGAGCTTGTCAGACGTGGGTACCAGCCAAATCTTGAATTATTTTATTATAAAACAAGAAATAACCGGGAGGTTGATTTTGTTTTGAAAAAAGGACTTGAGGTTTCTGAATTAATTCAAGTATGTGCAGATTTGTCCGATGATAAAACTAAACAGAGAGAAAATTCGGCCCTTGAAGAAGCGGGGGAGGAACTAAAATGTAAGAATAAAAAAATAATAACAATGGAAAATTTAGGGGGGTTTTTATTAACCCCTTGACTAATTTTAAAAACTGTCCCAAACTAATTATATGGTTAGAGAGGCGTTTAGAAGCGGGTGGCAAAAGTTTAAAGAGAATTGGAAGCTCCTGGTGGGTGTCCAGGTTGTAACTCTTGTCTTGAGTGCGGTGTTTAATTTGCTGGCCGATAATCTCCCCGAAGAACTTTGGGCGGTGGCTCTTGGGGTTTATTTATTGACTGTTGTTTGGGGAATAGTCATAGGGATTGGGACGATGAAAATTTATCTTAAGGTCTTTGACGGTGAACCGGCTTCCCTAAAAGATCTTATTGCCCACTACAGATTATTTTTTAAACTGATCTTGGCGCAATTAGTTTCCGGGTTAGTTAGCTTGGCGGCCGTGCTTCCTCTTGTTGGCGCTGTTGTTCTGTTAGCGGCTTTAAACAATACGGCGGCCTGGATTATCGGATCGGTAATGATTCTGATTGGAGTTTTGCTTGTTGTTCATGTCGGGATCAGATTGATGTTTGTTCAGTATTTAGTCGTGGATAAAGGATTGGGGCCGATCGAAGTGGTTAAAGGCAGTTTTGCGATCACAAAGGGACACGTTTTGAAACTTTTGTGGTTTGGGGCCGTGTCTTTTCTTGTGGCCATTCTTGGTGTTCTGGCCTTATTTGTCGGCCTTTTTGCCGCTATTCCGGTTATTTCTCTCGCCACCGTCTCTATCTACAGAGAACTTTCAAAATAAATTTTTATAACTCCCACGGGTAAATGAATTCAGGCTGGGATTTGGTGCCGTCGAGGCCGACGACTTTATACCCGGGGAGTTTATATTTCCGGCAAAACTTTATTGTCCCCCGGGAAGTAAAATAATTAAAATTTGACTTTACTTCGATTGGTAAAATATCTTTATTTTGTAAAATAAAATCAATTTCATTACCGTTTTTATTGCGCCAGAAATTTATTTTATTAACGCCGTATTTTTTTACTAATTCCGAGAAAATGCTGACCTCAAAAACATTGCTGGTAAATTCCGGAGTTAAGTTTTTTAAATAAAGCATTTTAGAAAGCCCGGTATCATAAAAAAAGACTTTTCGTGCCTTGGAAACCTCCACTTTAGCATCGGTAGAAAATGGGGGAACAAGTTTAATAACGAAGGTTTCTTCAAGAAGTGACAAGTACCTTTCGAGAGTGGGGGCAATTATTCCCAAATCGCCGCTTAAATTAGTGACATTAAGAAGTTGCCCTTGTTGGGAGGCCAAAACTTTTAACAGATCGTTGAATTTTCGGATGTTATTAATTTGCGCCAGATCCCGAATGTCCTTGCGAACATAAGTATCAATTATTTGCAGTAAGTACCGTTCTTTTTTGGCAACATCGTTTTCCAGGACAATTTTTGGGTAGCCGCCGAAATTCACATATTCGCGATACAATCGCAATTTTTCTTCTAAAAGTCCGGCGGATTGGTTTTTAAACCGTAAAAATTCGGTAAAACTTAAGGGGTAGATTTCAAAATTTACCGTCCGGCCGGAAAGCGAGTCAGAGAATTTAGATTTAATATTAAAACTTGAGGAACCGGAAATAATAAGTTGTAAATTTTTATGATGATCGCCAAGAAGTTTCAGAAACGGGGAGGGTTTATCTAAATATTGGATCTCATCAATAAAAACGGTTAATTTTGCTTTCGGGTTGCCCCCCTGCTCTTTTAAATAAGTAAGAAACGAATCAACGCCAAGGTTTAGGAGGTCTACAAGCCGTGAGTCTTCCAGATCAAAATAAAAGGTCTTTTCGCCCTTAGTTTTCAAATAATTATCAAGATAGTAGAGAATATGAGTTTTTCCTACCTGCCGGGCTCCATGAAGCACGAGAATGTTGTCTGTGCCTAAATAGGAGATAATTTCCTCGGTAATGTCCCGTTTAAGTACGCTATTATCCATATCAATCAATATTTTAACACAGTTAAACTGTTTGTCAATAGTATGTTAAAAATTTGCTATTATTATTTGATGAGAAATTTTATCGTATATTTTTGCCTCTGGTTGGTTTTTGCTCCGGTGGTTTTGGCCGCCGATTGGACCAAAGTTAAAGATTTGCAGCCTGGACAAGTCATAAGAACGATTGACGGCTGGGAAAAAATTAAAACCATCGAGTTCTTGCCCCCCGAGCCTGTTTTTGACATCCAAATTGCCAATACCCACAACTTCGTGGGAAATGGAATTGTTGCACATAATACGAGGGTGGATTTATCAACAGATCCCCAAAGTTATGTTCATTTTGGGTTTGGAGGAAAAAATTTGTTAATTGTGAATTTAGATAAAGATCCAAAATTAGTATCTATTTTGGATCGTGCGGAAAACGAAATAAGGCGGCAATTACCAAATAGCAAAAAAAACACTTTGGAACTTGTTATGGATTGGGTTAATAAAAATGCAGTTGGTAGGCCAGAAGATGTTCAATCGTACTTCAATTCACATGATGGGCAAGCATTGTTGGGAGAAGTGTTTTGTGAAGCCGCAGCTTGCAGGGAGAGATCGTACGTAATGCATCTTATTTTATATCGTCTCGGAATTAACTCAGAAGTAATTGTGGCTACTGATGCAAAAAAAATTAGACATGCCGCAGTTCATGTAAACGATATGAATTTAGTGTTGGACACAGCAAATACTGCGGGTCTTAAACGCCCTGTTACTTTGGAGACCTTCAAACAGAGATATCACTGGGATAGTTCAGTAATTGACAGGTTTTCAGTTATTGATGAGTTGAAACTCCCTATTGATGCCCAAACGACAGAAGTAATTAACGGATTATCAAGAGAAATTAAATGGCGGGCGACGGCTTTTGACGTTGTTTTAATGACGACACCGGTGATTGGCGGGATTATCCTAATGTCACTATTATCCTCACCAGCTACCACTCCAACTCAAATGCCAACTCAATCACCAACGGTAATTCCGACAAAAACTCCGGTTGCAAGAGTGACTGAGGCGGTGCAGTCTGCTATCTCCGTTCTGGAGAAGGTCGTTATATTGTCAATACCAACATTAACAACTTGGCAACCGCCCGTTGAAGTTGAAAGTTTAAATATTATTGAAAAATCTACACCCGCTAAGCCGGTCATTCCTCCCGAAGCGGAAGGTAAACCTGCTGATATTTCTCGAACGGGGAAAGGGGATTATAAGTTTTATGTTGTTTGGGATGAAAATAAACGGAATAGTTTTGTCAACAGTATTCCGCTCAACTCTTTCGCTAGTCCCGGGACGGCGGCTCATTCAGAAGGGGCGATTTTTACTGGTGTTTTGGCGATTGATAATTTGAGTATGTATGGGGCGGCGGTACAAAGTGATGGTCGAATTCTACTATTTGAAGCTGACGGCAATCCTCATCACCAGGGGACATTTTTTACCCTTCCTTCGGGGATGAGGGTGGAGAAAATGAACTGGGGGACAGGATTAAAACAAAATAATTTAATCTTAACGGTTTCGGAAAAAAACGGGACAAAAAGTTTGTATGAAATTACTAATGCGGCGGAACATGACTTGGGGAAATATCCTAAAGGATGTACGCAAGCCGTTCATCCCTTAACTGATTGCATGATGTGGTATAACAGGTTGGAATTGCCAAAAACGCTGATTAAATTAAATGACTAAACGCTTTAAAAAGAAACGGATTCCTGCTAGTCTTAATCCGATGAGATTTTTACGGAACAATTTGTTACCCACGTTGGTTTTAGGGGTTTTGGTGTTGGCCATCCCTTTGACGGTTTGGGTCGGGCAAATGGTGTCAAGATTATTGACTGAAGCGGCGGCGATACCGGCCAGTATTGTTGTCGACACCCGTGTGTCCATGGGGTTGTTGCCCCGGCCGTGGGAGGGTGTGGCCCAGGGAGGGGAGTTGGAGAATGATAAAAAGACTCTTGTTTCTATCTTGCCGGTAACGGGCAAACTGCGAAACCTGAACATAAAATATGTTCGCTTTGACCATATCTTTAATTTCCCCCTTGAGGAGCGGATGAAGGAAATTCGGGCGGTCGCCGCCATGGGAGCCTTCCCGGTTATTTCTTTGTCGTACTATCCGCCATCGGTGGCGACGAGTTGGACCGGCCGGCCGCATAACTGGGCCGCCTGGGAGGCGGAGGTCACCGGTTTGATAACCCGGATCAGCCGGGAAACCCCTAATGTTTACTACGAAGTCTGGAACGAACCGGACGGAAAAAACTTTGGTAACATGTCTCCGCGGGAATATCTAACGCTATACCGTCACACTCTATTGGCTGCCGGCCGGATTACCAATGTCCAGCCATTCAAAATCGGCGGGCCGTCAATGGCTAATCCGGACAACAAAAATTGGATGAAGGAATTTGTGGAAGGTCTTGCTCGCGAAGAGCTGCGCGTTGATTTCATATCCTGGCATCGCTATCACGAGGATCCTCAAGTTTTTCTTCGCGACCTGAATTTTATTGACGATTTACTGATTGCCAATCGTCTTTCCGACCGGGAGAGGTTGATTACTGAATGGGGGACTAATCCCCGCTCCGGGCCAATTCACCTGAGCAGTTATGAAGCAGCCCATTTTGCGGCGGTGACCCGGATATTGTTGGACAGGGTCCGGATCGCGACAAAATTTGAGGCCCGGGACGGGGTTTTTGTGGATGGGGGAGCGCCGGTTAAAGACGGCGAAGGATTGGGTCTTTACACTTATTCCGGAAATGAAAAACCTTTAACGGCGGCCCTGAAACTGGTCAACAAAATGGGCGGCACCCGGATCTTACTAAGTGGTGAAGGGACAAATGTCACCGGGTACGCCGCTCAAACTTCCGGTTCGACCAACATCTTGCTGGTAAATTTTGATAAAAACAGGATTCATACCGAACCGGTTCCGATCTTAATTCGCGGATTAAGCCCGGGGCCGGTCCAGCTTCGTAAAACTATCTTAGACGCCTTTAATCCCTATGGGAGGACGACGGTTGAACAGTTTACCACTTCCGGCGAACTGACTTTGACCCAGATTATGCAGCCAAATTCTATTTTGTTGGTGGAGATAGATAATGTATAACATACAATGCAGAAAGTTGACATTTTTGTAGTTTTTGATATACTAAAAGTATGGAGGACAGGCTATATTTTCACAATCCTTGGTGGCTGACAGGCGACGTCCCGGAGGGCCTTGTTTACCCGTTTCACCGCGATATTTACCCAAAAATTGTGTCGTACCTGGAAATAAACAGAGTGACGCTTATAAAAGGACCGCGGCGGACGGGGAAATCAACGCTTTATTATCAATTAATTGACGAATTAATAAAAAAGTATGGGGTTGACTCAAAAGATATTTTATATTTGAGTTTTGATGACCCGACCTTAAGAACGGATCTTTTTGATCTTCTTAAACTATATGAAAAAATAACCGGGAGGTTTTTGAATAAGGCGCCAATGAAATACATTTTTCTTGACGAAGTCCATTTTTTATCCGATTGGGCGGCGCAGGTAAAAATGTTTTACGACAAAAAATTACCTCTTAAAATTTTTGGGTCCGGTTCGTCCGCCTCGCTTCTTATTAAACAGTCGGAAAGTCTTAGTGGTCGGGCGATAGAGGAAACAGTTTTGCCGCTTAATTTTCCCGAGTGGAAAAGATACTTCGGAGAAAACTTGTCCGTTTTTGGTCACGGTGAGGAAATGCTGTTTCGATATTATTTGCAACGGAGCGGTTTTATGCACCTTTTAGATGTAACTCTGAAAGAGCTGTGGATGAAGATGTTGTCCGAAGACATTATTACCAAAGCGCTGTACAAAGACGCGGTTGGCATTTTTGGCCTTAGGGAACCGGCGGTTCTTGAAAAAATGTTTGCCTTTTTAGCCGCCTCCACGGCGGGGATTGTCAACCTTAAGAAACTTTCGGGGATGTTGGGAATCGAACGGGTTCAGACGGCTAATTATTTGCGCTTTTTGGAAAACTCACTGCTTGTTTTTCCCTTACCGAAATACGCTCGGCAAATTCGGGAAAGTTTGCGCAGTCAGGAAAAGATTCATTTATCTGATCAGGGATTTGGGCAGATTTATAATGCGGCATCGGGGATGCTTTTGGAGTCGGTTGTTGCCCGTCATTTGTGGGAAAAATATTCTAAAAATCTTTATTTTTGGCGTGATAAATTAGAGGTGGACTTAGTTATTGAAGACGGGAAACGGTTGCTGCCGATTGAAGTGAAAGAAAGTGCTGTTGTTTCCAAAAAAGACCTCGGCGGTCTTATTGAATTTTGCCGCGAATTTAAACGAAAAGAGGGAGTCGTTGTTTATTTTGGCAAAAAAGGGGAAGAAAAAATCGACGATCTTTCCATCAAGTTCTGTCCGGTGTGGGAATTTTTAATTTCTGATATCACAAATTTATGAAACGCGGCGGGGTTGATCTTTTGTTAATTGTTTTTGTAGCCATTATTACCGTTCTTGTTCCCGCAACAGTTAAACTTTCTTTGGAGCGGCAGGAAATAAGAGGGAAAGCCGTGGAAATTTGCGGAGAGTGTGCCCCCAGCAGTAGTGATTGCGGTGAGGGTTTTCATTGCACTCAAAATGAATGTTGCGTGGCTGACGCTCCACCACCACCACCACCATGTGAATGCGATTATGATCAATGCCGTTATGGGTGTGAGAATGATGCTTATTGCAGTTGTAAATCCGAGCCTCCCCCCCCGCCACCCTGCTCTAAATTGGGGGAGTTTTGTGATCCATTTGGGTGTTGTGATGGTTTATCCTGTGAAGATGGAGTTTGTTCTAAAATATTGCCCTCCCTCCACCTCCACCCCCACCTCCACCCCCACTTCCACTTCTATTTTGCCCCAGCGGCCCCGGGGATAGATGTTTAGACTCAAACAATTGTATTGAAACTTGCAACGATTGCTTGTATGGCTCATCGGGTGGCTATTGTCTTCGCCCCAGTTCTTGCGGCAACGGATATTGTGAAGCCGATGAAT
>CAYSID010000018.1:0-14963 GCA_964431075.1 uncultured Gammaproteobacteria bacterium | reverse complement strand
GTATCAATTCTTTTTCAGTATTTTTCATGTGTTTTTTAAAAGTTAAAATATTATTCGCGATGTCAAAGTGCTTTGACAATAAAAAACCTCGGGGCAAGCGAGGTTCACAAAACCTTATTCACTTGCGTCATCAGGTTTCCATACTGTGAGGGTAATTATAACTTGATTAATAAGAAAGTCAAGGATTAGTTTGAATAATTTTTCATTTGCCTTATAATCTAAAAAGGATGAACTGTTTAGATGAATGCTGTGCAGCTTGTTGCCGGGTATCAGGATTAAATGGACTTAACAATAGGGAAGTGCAGCTTTTTAGATCTACAGACGCGGTTATTACTTCCAAGCGATCTTTGTGGGCTAAGATGTTTGACGTGACTTTTTCTAACGGAGTTTGTCCCTTACTAGATAGAAACATGTGTTCTGTTTATGATAAACGTCCTAGGGTGTGTAGGCAGGTAGTTACCAGTTTTATTTCGTGCCACGCTGCACGTTTGAAATATGGTTTTGAAGATGACCCCGAAGTTTTTAAAAGAAGAGTGAAAGAGGTTGATAACTTGCTTTGGTAGTTAGTAGGTCTCGTACGAAAGTGTAACTGTCACCGTAATTTCGGAGGAGCCGGGAGAGATCTCGGTAGCTTCGCCGCCGCCACCGCGGCCGGAGGCCACATCCACTTTTGCATACGTTGGTACCGGCGGTGAGGAATAACCTTCGGAGACATTAATAATTCTTCCCAGATTAATTCCCGATTCCCGGGCAAGATCTTCGGCTTTGATTTTAGCTTTGGCAATCGCCTCTTTGCGCGCCTCGGCCTGATATTTTTCCAAATTATCAACAGTAAAACTTAATCCCCCTATTTGATTAGCCCCGTCTGCCGTGGCCGTATCAATAACATTATTTATTTTAGCAAAGTCCCGGACTTTGATTGTCAGGCTAACGTTAATATTGTAGCCGTTTATTTTCTGAACGCTTTCGCGGTAATCATAATTGGGATAAATATTATAATTGCTTGTTTGTATATCCTTTGTATCAATTCCCAGAGCTTTTAAATCCGCGGAGATTTTTTTAATAACCGAATTGGCTTGGTTTTGAACCACGGCGACAGATTGCCCGTTGGCTGTAAAGCCGGTATTAACGACGGCAATATCCGGAACGGCCGTTGCTTTTCCTTCGGCGGAAACCGTAAACAAATCGTTTTTAATGGTCATAATTTGCGAAACCGCAAGCGGAATTCCCGGCCCAAATTTAGCAAAGGCAAATAAGCCCAGAAAAAATAATGTTAGATAAATAATTTGTTTAAGCATAACTAACATTTGAATATTTTTGCTTTTCTAAACGACCAATTCTTTGCTCAAATCGATCATGGGCGGATTGATTAGCTGTATGTTCTTCGGCGTGATTAACACGTACGCCAAGCAATTTATCAACACCAGTTGCCATCCAATCAAAGCGCCCTTCAAAACTTACTTTCATTAATCTGAATTCGCTTTTGAGATTAGTTAATCTAAAATCAATTGGAACCAGTTCGTCATGAACAACGGTTCTCACGGTATTGCGAAAGACGGTCTTTAAATCGTCGAGAGTTAATTCGCTTAAGGTTTTCTTTTTCGCCATGTTTACAGTTTGCCAAAATTTTAAACAATTTTCAAGAAGCAATCCGCATTTAAAATTATCATGTTACTGTTGCTGGAGCAGAAAAAAATGTTAATTGTGGATTCTGAACTTCTGAACTGCGGCCAGAATGACAAGGTTTAGCCCGGAACGGAGCGTAGCGAGTACCGCGCGTAAGGTTCGAACACGAAGTGCTCGGTTCTTATTTCTCCAAAACCGCAACGGCGGCGAGTTTGTCTCCGGTTTCGGAGAAGCGCATCAGGATCACCCCTTGGGTAGCACGGGATAGTTTTGGGATTGAGCTTAAGGCAAGTTTAATAATCTGGCTTTTAGCCGAACTCAGAATTATTTGCTCAATAGATTCATCAACCAAGCGCGCGGCCACCAAGTTACCGGTTTTCGGGGTAATCTGCATCGCCTTGACCCCCTGTCCGGCCCGTTTTTGCAACGGAAATTGCTTGACTTCGGTTCGTTTTCCAACCCCCTTTTCCGAGACGACAAGAATATCACCCTTGTCAGTCAAAGTTTCCATGCCGATAACGTAGTCGCCCTTAGTCAATTTTATTCCCCTGACACCGATAGTGTCACGCCCCTGCGGCTTAGCTTCTTTCTCTGAAAATCTTATTGATTTTCCTTCGTGGGTTAGAAGTAAAATATCGTCAGAGCCGGATGTCAGTTTTGCCCAAACAAGTTCATCACCTGATTCAAGTTTAATGGCCGTTAGGCCGTTTCTTCGAATATTGGCAAAACCCCCTATTTCGGTTTTTTTGACTGTACCGTTTCGGGTGGCCAGAAAAATGAACCCGTTTTCCGCTTTAGAATAGGTCAAAACCGACTGAACTTTTTCCCCCTGTTCACAATTTATTACGTTGATCACGGCGGATCCTTTGGCTTGTCTTGACCCTTCGGGTAATTCATAAACTTTTGTCTGGTAAACTTTGCCTTTATTTGTAAAAAATAAAATATTGTCGTGGGACGAAGTTGTTAAAATTTTGTCAATTTCATCATCTTCTTTAGTGGTCATTCCGGTTACTCCCTTGCCTCCCCGCGCCTGCGCCCGGTACGATTGTGGGGACAGCCTTTTAACATAGCCGGTTTTGGTGATGGTGACAACCATCGGATCGTTGGGAATCAAATCTTCTTCCGCAAATTCTCCCACCTTGCCCTTAATTACTTTAGTTCGCCGCTCATCCCCGTACTTTTCTTTTAACTGCAAAATTTCTTGGCGAATAACCTTCATGACTTTTTCGGGATGGGCCAGTAAATCTTTTAAATAAGCAATTGTTTCCATAACCATGGCCAGTTCGTCCTCGATTTTTTGCCGTTCTAAAGCGGCGAGACGGCGCAGCTGCATGTCTAAAATGGCCACGGCCTGAACTTCGGAAAGCTTAAACCGCTCCATCAATTTCCCCTTGGCGTCATCGGCCGAGTCCGCTTTTTTAATAATGGCAATCACTTCGTCAATGTGGTCAACGGCAATTTTTAAGCCTTCTAGAATATGGGCTCGTTTTTCAGCCTCTTTTAGCTCAAACTCGCTGCGGCGCCGGATAACATTTTGGCGGTGTTTTAAATATTCGGACAAAATTGTTTTTAAAGTTAAAGTTTGCGGTGTTTGATCTACCAGAGCCACCACATTGACCGGGTAAGAAGTTTGCAGTTCGGTGTGTTTAAATAAATTATTTAAAACCGACTGCGGCCGGGCATCGCGTTTCAATTCAATAACCACTCGAATACCGTGCCGGTCGGATTCGTCGCGCAGATCGGAGATACCATCAACCTTTTTATCTTTGACCAGATCGGCGATTTTGGCGACCATTTGGGCTTTATTTACCTGATAAGGGATTTCCGTCACAATAATAGCGCTCTTACCGCCGGTTAATTCTTCGATAGAAGTTTTGGCCCGCATTATAATTTTTCCCTTACCGGTGGCATAGGCGGAAACAATCTCTCTTTGATCATAAATAATCCCGCCGGTAGGGAAATCCGGGCCTTTAATGACGGTCAACAAATCATCAAGGGAAGTGTTCTCCTCTCCTCTATCAATAAGCATAACGAGGCCATCAACAATTTCGCCAAGATTATGCGGCGGAATTTTGGTGGCCATGCCAACGGCAATCCCGTCTGCGCCCATCAACAGGAGATTGGGCAGTAAGGCGGGAAGGTAGGCAGGTTCTACATCGGTGTTTGAATAATTTGGCATGAAATCAACTGTTTCTTTTTCAATGTCAAATAACATGTAATCAGCGATATTTGCCAGTTTTGCCTCGGTGTAACGCATGGCCGCTGGCGGATCGCCGTCCATGGAGCCAAAATTTCCCTGACCTTCAATTAACATGTATCGCAAAGAAAAATCCTGCCCCAGGCGAACGAGGGCATCATAGACGGATAAATCACCGTGGGGGTGGAATAATTTCATCGTCTCGCCAACGATGGCCGCCGCTTTTTGGTATTTGGCGGTGTGATGCAACCCAAGTTTGTGCATGGCGTAAATGATACGGCGGTGGACGGGTTTTAGACCGTCGCGAACATCCGGAAGGGCTCGCTGGACGATGACGGACATGGAGTAATCGAGATAGGCATCCTGCATTTCCGTCGTAATCTCGGCATTAATTATTTTTCCAATTTCCATAAAGCGTATCCATTTTACAATTTATTTTGATGATTGTTAAGGGGAGAAAATTCAGGCGTAAGCCAAGTTACGAGGCGGGTTTCTTTTCAAAATATTTATGTCATCTTGAAAACGATCATGAGCGATTAAATTCAAGTCATGTTGTTCATTATGCTTTTTACCCGTGCCGATAACTTTATCTAATTCCATAAAAGCTTTTTCAAATCTGTCCCCATATTTTTTGTCCATTTCTTCAACTTTATTTTTTAGCGTATTAAGTGACACAGAAAGCCCGATGATATCAGATTTGAGTGGCTTTACAATAGTGTTAACCTCATCTCTAATTGCCTGTTTGATATTATCAAGAGTTAAATCATTAGAGGTTTTAATTTTTCTCATGTTCCCAGTTTGGCAAAAATATTTGAAAAATTCAAGAAGCGTTTTGGCGTTATTGCGACCTTGCCGAGGCGGTGGTAGCGATCTTCTTTTGTGTGTCATTCCGGCGCATGCAGGAACCTATAGAATAAAAGATGGCAGGTTTGTCAAGAATCTTTAAAATAGTGGATTTGGGTTAAATGATGATGGAAAAGGTCGGGTTTTGATCGGTTTTTCGATATTACCGCCGATGGAAGTATTTGCCAAAATTTCAACACAAATTCCTGTTCTAATACTTAACGGAGTCCCATCATATCTTGTCACCGGCCCATTGTTTATTTCGCGTATTAACTCGTAAACTTTTTCTGGTTGAGTCTGAATACCGTCAATGAATTTCCGCGCCTCTTCAACACTCATTATGGCAATTCCCCGCATGGTCGGTTCACGATTATATTTATCCGCTTCGATACCCTGAAACGCAATGCAAACAGCAACATTATTTAAACCAAACCGCTTTGTCAATTCTGAAACCCCTTTTAATTTTGGACTACTCAATGGGACAAGAGCAACCCTTGTAAATCCCTCGCGCGAGTCGCTGCTCAAGCCAATTGCATTATCAACCAAAGAATTGGTGATTATTCTTAAAGCATCAAGATTTCCCTTGGAAAAATAACCATTTGGACCGTAGTTTTCTACCCCCCCCGTTTCGTAAGAAATTAATAATTCTTTTTTTCCCGGATCTGTACTCATAGTTAAATTATAGTCACGATATTATTTTTTTCAATAAGGAGTATTAATTTCCAACCCACTTTTACGATCGTTAACAGAAGTTTTTGGATTGTTACAACAGCTTATTCGTCATACGGGCAAGCGAAACGAGCCCAGAATCCCCCTAGTTAGGTTTTATCAATTTGTTCCATTCATGCTTTGATTTTTCAGTTGAAACGCTTGATAAATCAGCAATAATTTTTTCACCATCTTTTCCTATTACAATTCCCGATAAACCACTATCACCAAGATAGATAGTTTCGGATGCCCGATCATCTGCATTAAGCACACCCTTTATTTTTTCAGTTAGTTGATCGGCCAGTTCTGGAATAAAATCTCCTTGTAAATTTCCACCTGTAAGTAACTGATTTATTTGTCCCAATGCGGCGAAAACTCCACAGACATCTCTCTCTCTCGTATTGATTTTATAAGCAGTTCTCTTTGATTTAAGTTTTCGGCCATATTTTATGCAATTAGACCGGCAATCAACAAAGCCACAATGTTAGCAACTTTAATCATCGGGTTTATGGCCGGGCCGGCGGTGTCTTTGTAGGGATCGCCGACGGTGTCGCCGGTTACCGCTGCCTGATGCGCCGGGGATTTTTTACCGCCGTAATTGCCGGCCTCGATGTATTTCTTGGCGTTATCCCACGCGGCCCCGCCGGTGGTCATGGAAATTCCCACGAAAAGTCCGGTGACAATTGATCCCACCAGCAATCCTCCAAGAGCGACCGGGCCTAAAACGAAGCCGACTAAAACCGGGATCGCCACCGGAATTAAGGCTGGCGCGATCATCTCTTTAATCGCCGCGCCGGTGACAATCTCTACCGCCCGGCCGTACTGCGGTCTGGCCTTCCCCTCCATCAATCCTTTGATTTCATGGAACTGGCGGCGGATTTCCGTCACAATTGCCCCTGCGGCTTTGCCGACCGCTTCCATCAGCAAAGCCCCGAAAAAATAAGGCATGGCGCCGCCGATAAACAGTCCGACGATGACATACGGATCGCTTAAGGAAAAATTAATGGGAGCGCTGGTTCGGGTAGCCAGTCGTAAGCTAATCTCCTGCAGATAAGCTCCAAATAGAACCAGAGCGGCCAGGGCGGCGCTGCCGATGGCGTAGCCTTTGGTTACCGCTTTAGTGGTGTTGCCGACGGCGTCAAGAGCGTCGGTAACTTCCCGGGTGTTTTTGGGAAGGCCAGCCATTTCCGCGATTCCTCCGGCGTTGTCGGTTATCGGTCCAAAGGCGTCAATAGCTACCACAATTCCGGCTAAGGAAAGCATAGCTGCTCCGGCAATAGCGATACCGTAAAGTCCCGCCAATTGAAAAGCGATAAGCATCGCGGCGCAGATGACGACGACCGGAGCGGCGGTCGATTTCATGGATACAGCCAATCCGGCAATGATATTTGTTCCGTGGCCGGAGTTGGAAGCGGCGGCGATATATTTTACCGAGCCGTATTTTTTGGAGGTATAAAAATCGGTGATCAAAACCATTCCCGCCGTGACTACGATTCCTAGGAGCGAGGAAAGATAAAGATTAAACCATGAATAGATAGCGTTTTCCGCCATTAGATATTTAGTTAACAAATAAAAAACCCCGCTGGACATTAGGGCGGAAGAAATCAGCCCTTTATACAAGGCTCCCATGATTGATCCTGATCGGTCAAGCCGGACAAAAAATGAGGCCGCAATCGAGGTCAAAATGGAGGCCGCGCCGATAATCATCGGGTAGACTGCAGCGGCCTTGAAATGAGGCAGAGCCAGCTCGCCCAACAAAATAGCGGCAATCATGGTGACGACATAAGTCTCAAACAAGTCCGCGGCCATGCCGGCGCAGTCGCCGACATTGTCTCCGACGTTATCAGCGATTACCCCCGGGTTTCTCGGATCGTCTTCGGGAATACCAGCTTCAATTTTGCCGACCATGTCTGTTCCCACGTCGGCAGCTTTAGTAAAAATCCCGCCCCCGATTCGGGCGAAAACGGAAATTAAGGAGGCGCCAAAACCAAGAGCCGCCAGTTTTTCGTTGCCACCCGGCAGGGCAAACAGGACAAAGGATACGGCCAGCAAAGCCAGCCCGGCGACAAAAAATCCGGTTACCGTCCCTCCCTGAAAGCCAACCGCAAGCGCCGCACCCAAACCGTTTTTCGCCGCTTCGGCTGTTCGGGAATTTGAGCGAACAGAAATACTCATCCCTACCACTCCACAAACGGCCGACAGTGTCGCGCCGATAAGAAACGCCCCCGCCGCGTAGATTCCATACAGGAAAAACATCAGAACGGTTAACGGCAAAGCCACCATGGCTACCACAATGTACTGTTTTTTTAA
The DNA here is from genome assembly GCA_964431075.1 of uncultured Gammaproteobacteria bacterium. Classification (GTDB taxonomy): domain Bacteria; phylum Patescibacteriota; class Microgenomatia; order JAMCZE01; family JAMCZE01; genus CAYHSW01. The sequence continues at coordinate 7,279 of CAYSID010000018.1, read as the reverse complement.
ATAAGCATTAGCTCCTTCCAGAATTGCCTTGGCTACCTCCTGCATTTTTTCATTTCCCGGAGAGAGTTTTAAAATCCTTGCTGATTGAAACAGGGCAAATAAAACGGCCAAAAATCCTGCGGCAAATGGAAGAAGTTGTAAATTATTCTTTATCAGCTCCAAATAGTGCATAATTATAGGCGAATTATATGCAATCTGCTCTGTTTTTCAAGCATCAAATATCCAAATTGGCGTTTTTGGCGCGGGACTGGATGAATTTTTTGCGGGGGGCGACGTCGTCGGACATAAGCATCGAAAACACCTGATCGGCGCGGGCGGCATCTTCCACCGTCACCTGTTTTAACAATCTGTTTTGGGGGTTCAAGGTCGTATCCCAAAGTTCGGCGGCATTCATTTCCCCCAGCCCTTTATATCTTTGGACGTTTATTTTTGTGTCGCCGAGAGTCGGCACGAACTCTTCCTTTTCCTGTTCGGTGTAAACATACTTTTTGTTCCCCTTGCCCCATTCTAATTTGTAAAGCGGGGGTAAAGCGACGTAAACGTGTCCCCCGTCAATAACCGGGCGCAGGTGCCGGTATAAAAATGTTAAATACAGACACTTAATGTGCGAACCATCAACGTCGGCGTCGGCCATAATAATTATGCGGTGGTAACGGAGTCTTTCAAGGTTGAATTGGTCGGCGATCCCCGCCCCGATGGCAATGATTAAAGGCTTGAATTTCTCGGAATCAATAATCTGGTCAATCCTGGCCCGCTCGGTGTTTAGTGGTTTGCCAAACAAAGGTAAAATCGCCTGAAACTTTCGGTCTCTTCCTTGTTTGGCGCTTCCCCCCGCGCTGTCTCCCTCAACGATAAACAACTCCGTTTGCGCCGGGTCACGAAGTTGACAATCGGCAAGTTTTCCGGGCAGGGTGGAACCCTCAAGGGCCCCCTTTCGAATAATTGATTCCTTGGCCGCTCGGGCGGCCAGTCGGGCTTTGGCGGCAAGAAAAACCTTCTCTAGAATCGCCCGGGCATCGCGGGGATTTTCTTCAAAATGAGTGTCCAGAGCCTCTTTAACTACTTGTTGGACAACCGTTTGGACTTCCGGGTTATTCAGCCGGGTCTTGGTTTGAGATTCAAACTGCAGTTTCCCGGCCGGCATCTTGACATAAACTACCGCCGTCAGCCCTTCCTTCAAATCTTCCCCGATAAAACTTTCCTGCCCTTCTTTGATAACTCCGTTTTTTTTGCCATAGTCGTTTAGGGCTCTGGTTAAGGCCATTCGGAAGCCGGTCAAGTGAGTGCCGCCATCCGGGGTTTTGATGACATTGACAAAACTTTCCACTGATTCCCCGAAGTCGTCGTGGTACTGCATTGCCACTTCCACACCGATATTGACCCCGTCATTCTCCACCGTTTTATTGATGTAAAATATATCGCTTATGGTCTGTTTATTATGGTTCAAATAACCGATTAAGGACTTGATACCCGAGTCAAAATAAAAATTATCTTCTTGTCCGGTCCGTTCGTCCCTGAGATGAAAGAATAATTTCGGGACGAGGTAGGCCCAGTCGCGGATTTTATTTTTGATGGTATTGTAGTTGAATTCCGTGGTGGTGGTAAAGATTGTTTCATCCGGCCAAAACGTGGTTTTAGTTCCCGTAAATTCTGTCTTACCAATCTCTTTGACCGGAGATTCGGCGACGCCGGTTTTATAACTTTGCTCATAGATTTTTCCCTTTTGGGAAACCTGAACAACCATTTTTTTAGACAAAGCGTTAACAGCCGAGGCCCCGACGCCGTGCAACCCGCCGGAAGCCTGATAGGCTTTGTCATCAAACTTGCCGCCGGCGTGAAGCCTTGTCAGCGCCAGTTCCAGGCCGGAAACTTTATATTTGGCATTAATATCAACCGGAATACCCCGACCGTTGTCCTCAACGGTTACGGAGTTATCTTTATTGATCGTCACCGAAATTTTATTGCAAAAACCAACCAAGGCTTCATCAACGGAGTTGTCAACAATTTCGTAGATCAAGTGGTGCAGCCCCTTTTCATCGGTGGAGCCGATATACATTCCCGGCCGTTTCCTCACCGGTTCCAAACCCTCCAAAACGGTAATATTTGCGGCGGAGTAGTTATTCTTGTTAGCCATAACGGGGTTCATTGTATAAAATTATTTACAAAGTGTCTATAAACAAATTTTCCAAAGTCAACCGGAGGTTACAGTTAGCGCGCAGGTATTTTTTAGTTTTCTGGAGGCGGCGGTAAACGGACAAGGATTCTTTCGTGGCCATCAAATCATCAATTATTTTTACCGCTTCCTGCCGATCCTTTATTTTCTCCGCCCATTTAAAACCTTCTTTGATATTAGTTTCAAGTATAAGGTTTAAAAGTTTAATAAGATCGGAGGAAATTTCAACTTTAAACTTTAAACTTTGAACTTTTACAACACAACGAGACACAATTGTTGGTAATAAATTGTCTTCGCTGTCGACGTAAAGGTAAATGGTAGTGTTTTCCGGCGGCTCTTCAAGAGTCTTAAGCAAGGCGTTTTGAGCCGGCGGATTAAGAAATTGCGCTTCGCGGATGACGACGTTTAATGGCTGGTGAGCCAGGCTGATTATTTTTTGCATCTCGTGGATCTGGTCGATGACGATTTCAGATTTATCCCCAAGGCGCTCGATGACGAAATCTTTATCGTTTTTTGTGTATTGGCCTACGATGATAAACATGTTAGTATTTATTATACTGCCCTATGGAAAAAAATCTTGAAGATGTTTTGTTTGAGGATAAAATCATAACGGAGGAGCAGCTAAGCCTTGTCCGTTATGAGCATATTAATAACGGCAAGTCGGTTGAGAACCTCCTTCTGGAGTTGGGTTTGGCTACTCCCCTGCAAATTTCCCAGGCAAAAGCCAAATTGGTGGGGACTCCGTTTATTGATCTAGAGAAGCGCAACATTGCTCCCGACCTCCTGCAGATGGTGGCCGAACCGATTGCCGCCAAATACCTCTTGATCCCCTTCGCTTTTGATCCCCAGACCAACACCTTGTCGTTGGCAATGACCGACCCTTTGGATCTGCAGGTTATTGATTTTATCGAGAAAAAAAGCCGGGTCAAAGTTACCCCCTTCCTCGCTTCGGTTGAACAGGTAAAAATGGCTATCAAAACTTTTTACGCCCAAAATTTGGGAACCGAAGTAACCGAGGCGCTTGAGGAAACGCCGGAATTGAAGGAGAAAACGGGGGAGCTTTCCAAGATGCCTCTTATCACCACGGAACAGGGGGTAACTAAAATAGTCAACGCCCTTTTGGAATTTGCCATTAAATCCCGGGCATCGGACATCCACATCGAACCCCTCGAGGAACTGACAAGAATAAGATACCGGATTGACGGTATTTTATATGAAAAATTGACCCTGCCGGCAAGAATTCATGATTCGGTGGTAGCCCGGGTTAAGATCTTATCCGAGCTGAAAATTGACGAAAAAAGACTGCCCCAGGACGGCCGGTTCAACTTTAGGGTGAACGACGAAGAGGTTGATCTTCGGGTTTCCACCCTGCCGACGGTTTTTGGAGAAAAAGTGGTCATCCGGCTCCTGAAAAAATCGGGAGGAGTTCCCACTCTCATTGAGCTTGGATTGAGAGGTACAGCGTTGCGCAATTTGGAAGTAGCGATGCTGCGGCCTCACGGCATAATTGTTGTTTGCGGGCCGACCGGTTCCGGGAAGACTACTACCCTTTATTCCGTTTTATCAAAAATAAACTCCAGCAAGGTCAACATTGTGACCCTGGAGGACCCGGTAGAGTATCAGATTTCCGGGGTGAATCAGGTGCAGATTAATCCTCAGGCGGGGTTGACTTTCGCCTCTGGCCTGCGGTCCTTTTTACGGCAGGACCCGAACATTATTCTTGTCGGGGAAATCCGCGATGATGAAACCACCGATTTGGCAATTCAAGCTGCTCTGACAGGCCACCTCGTCTTTTCTACCTTGCACACCAATAACGCTGCCGGCGCTCTGCCGCGGCTTTTGGATTTGCACGCCGAGCCGTTCCTGATTGCCTCATCAATGAACGCCTTGGTGGGCCAGCGGATTTGCCGGCGAATTTGCGCCGGCTGTAAGGAAAGCTATGATCCGCCGGAAGAAATCGTCTGGGATATAAGAAATGTGTTAGGCAAATATTTGGATACGGCCAGATATCCCGATGGTCAACTGAAGCTTTACCGGGGAAAGGGCTGCGATGAATGCGGACAAACGGGTTATGTTGGCAGAATCGGAATTTTTGAAGTTTTACCGGTGACGGAAAAGATTGGGGCTATGGTTTTAGAGCGGGCCAACGCTTCGTATATCGAAACCGAAGCTAAAAATACCGGGATGGTGACGATGAAACAAGATGGGTACTTGAAAGCCGTTGAAGGAATTACTACACTGGAAGAAGTGTTGCGGGTGGCACAAGATTAAAATTTTATGAGTATACAGGACCTATTAGAAAATACGATTTCGTTCGGGGCGTCGGATCTGCATATATTGGCGGGTTTTGCTCCGATGGTAAGAGTTGACGGCCGATTGAGTCCTCTGACAAATTACGGGATATTAACTTCAGAAGATATTGTCCGGCTGGTCTTTTCCATTGTCTCTCCGGAGCAAAAGGAACTGTTACTAAGCAACCGGGAGCTGGATTTTTCCTATCAGTTTCGGGACGGGGCCCGTTTTCGGATTAACGCCTATTACCAGCAGATGACCCTCGCCGCGGCCCTGCGTTATCTGCCGGTTAAAATCGGAACAATTGAGGATTTGAACCTGCCCCAGATTCTGCATCAGTTTACCGCGATGCGTCAGGGCTTTATCTTAGTCACCGGTCCGACAGGTCATGGCAAATCAACGTCCTGCGCGTCGATGATCAACGAAATTAACATGACCCGGCCGGCTCATGTCGTTACTATCGAAGATCCGGTAGAGTACGTTTATCCCAAAGGTAAGGCGATTATTTCTCAACGGGAGATGTCCTCGGATACTCATTCTTGGGATGTTGCCCTGCGCTCGGCTCTGCGGGAGGACCCGGACGTCGTATTAGTTGGAGAGATGCGGGATTACGAAACCATCGCCGCGGCCTTGACAATTGCCGAGACCGGTCATCTGGTTTTTGCCACTTTGCATACTAATGACGCCGCCCAGTCTATCGACCGGATTGTTGATGTCTTTCCGGAAAACCAGCAGGCGCAGGTTAAGTTACAATTGTCAAATGTTTTGCAGGCGGTTGTTTCCCAAAGACTGATTCCCAAAATAAAAGGCGGCCGGGTACCGGCGGTGGAAATTATGTTAGCCACTCCGGCCATCCAAAATTCCATTCGTGAAGGCAAGACCCACCTTATCCCCAACATTATTCAAACTTCCGGGGAATTGGGAATGTCCGTTTTGGAAAAATCTTTAGCCGATTGGGTCAAAAAGGGTGAGGTCACGATGGAAACTGCCCAAGACTACTCTGTCCGACCGGAGGAAGTGGTGCGTCTTGTGCGGGTGAAGTAGTTTTATGCCCATTTTCTCCTACAAAGCAAAAAATCGCGACGGTAAGTATCAAACCGGTGTGATTGAGTCTTCGAACCCGACTCGGGCGGCGGCGGCCATAAGGGAACACGGGTTGTTCGTCATCTCCCTTTGGGAAAAAAGCTCCCTTTCTGTTGATAATCTATTGCCCTTTCGAAAAAATGTGGCTGAACAGGATATAGCCAACTTTACTCGCCATCTCTCGACCATGCTTGAGACGGGTTTGCCGCTGACTGATGCTTTGACGGACCTTGAAGGTCAGCCAAATCAAAATTTTTCCGAGGTGGTAACCAACATCAGGAAAGATGTCATGGGGGGATCAACTCTTTCCGGAGCCATGGAAAAATATCCGAAAATTTTTAAACCGGTATACATCAGCATGGTTAAGGCGGGTGAGGCTTCGGGGCAGGTGGATAAAAGTCTGGGAAGGCTGGCGGATACATTGGAAAAAGACATTGAATTTAAAGCCAAAGTCAAGGGAGCTTTGATTTATCCGGTCATTGTGATTATTGCCATGATTGGTGTCGGGCCTTTGATGATGATTTTTGTCATCCCCACCTTGTCCGAAGTTTATAAGTCATTTGACTCCGAGCTCCCCCTTCCCACGCGGGTTCTTATCGGCATCTCTGATTTTATAAGAAATTATTGGTACTTGACGGCCCTAGCTTTGGCGCTGGCGGTTCTGGGCTTTCGTTCCATAAAACAAACTAAGTCCGGAGAGTACGCTCTAAATAATTTAATGTTTGATATCCCTATTTTTGGAGAGCTAAACCGCGAGGTGCTATTTGCGACCATGACCCGGACGATGGGGACGCTGGTTGGCGCCGGGATTGCTATTTTGGAGGCGCTGAGAATTTCCAAAGACGTTATTGGCAATAATATTTATAAGGAAACGATGGATGAAGCGGCCAGACAGGTAGAAAAGGGTTTTCCTTTCTCTTTGGCTCTTCGAAATATGGAACTCTATCCCCCGATCTTTGCCCAGATGGTGGCAATAGGAGAAGAGACCGGGACGATGGATAAGAGTTTGGAACGTCTGGCCAATTTTTTTGAAGGCAATGCCGAGCGAAAAATAAAGAACTTGACAACGGCTTTAGAACCTGCCTTAATTATCGTATTAGGAATTGCGGTCGCCGGTCTGGCTATCGCAGTTCTCTTGCCGATGTTTAATTTGGTGAATGTTATCAAGTGATAACAAATAAGCACCAGAAAGGGGAAGGTTTAATGAATGAATAAAAATATTTTAAAAGGTTTTACATTAATTGAGCTCATGATCGTTATCGCGGTCATCGCGATTTTGGCGACGTTGATTTTATTTGGATTAAACAGAGCACAGGCCGCCGCCCGTGATACTCAAAGGCAGCAAATAATGAACGCCTTGAGATTATCACTTGAGAGGTATATGGGTGACACCAATGCATACCCCACTGGTATTTCTTTTCTGACTTCTTACATGCCGGATCCATTAGATCCTGGTTGTGGAAGTGGAAAGATAACCATGACAATGAGTGCAATTAATGCCTCTTGGACTGTTGCCGGATGCACAGGTATAACTTATGCCTATGCTCAAGCGGGAGGGTTTTACACTCTGTCTTTATACAAGGAAAGTGGTGGTTCAAACACATTTTTTAGTCCAAGGTAATTTGGAGGGAGCAAGATGATCTGGAGGGGGGTGAGTATCGATGAATAAATTAAAATTAAAAGGTTTTACATTAATTGAGCTCATGATCGTTATCGCGGTCATCGCGATTT
>CAYSID010000017.1:0-15895 GCA_964431075.1 uncultured Gammaproteobacteria bacterium | reverse complement strand
ATCTTAATAGTAAACGGCTGTTCTAAATAAAGAGGCTTCGCTATTTTGTGCAAATCAGTTTTTAGGTATTCATTTAAAAAATCTTTTATTCTTTTTTTTGAATCCTCCTCGTGTTTTTTACTTTGATAACCGGCGTGTATCCAGTCCTTTTCCAATAATTCTTCCAGTGGTAATTTATAAACATACAAGTCTCTAAGTATCTGATGCGCGGAATTCCCCATCGATTGTGCGGCATTGGGGGGAGTTGGAATCCGTAAAATATTTTTTAGTTTGTAATGCAACGGACACATACGAAAAGTTTCAATGGCGCTGTAGGATAAATAATCGACTTTGTGGATAGTAGACTCTGGTTCATTGTTCATAGTAGACGGCCTTGACCACTCGAATAATGGCAACTGGTTTCCATTACTATGAACTATGAACGATGAACTATGAACCCCCAGCGCTTCGTCTACAAACGGAGAAACTTTCCTTTCTTTTTTCCCTTCCCCATAAAAATTCGCGGCAGTTAAATAAAGTTTTTCTTTAGCCCTCGTCATGCCAACGTAAAACAGCCGGCGTTCTTCTTCAAGATGATAGTCGCCAACCGGCAAGGTTTCTTTTATTAATTCGTCAGGAACGGGAATTTGTTCCTTTCGTTCGCGGGTCGGGAATCGGCCTTCGACCAAATTGACAAGAAAAACCACCGGAAACTCCAGTCCTTTGGCCGAATGCAAAGTTAAGATGTTAACAGCGTTATTTTGTGTCCAATCGGTCTCCGCTGCCGTCGGCGATTCCCCTTGATCCATCGCCAACTCTAAATAATCCACAACCGCAAAAACCGAGGAGTCAATGTTTTGCGACTCAAAACTTTTTAATTTGTCAAAAAATTTCATGATATTTAATGCCCGTTTTTCATCACTTGTTGTTTTATAATCAACAATATTTTTTAAAAGTCCCGAATCCTCTAAGAAGTAGTATAAAATTTGCCCGGCTGTCTCTTTGTTAATTAATTCTTGGTGTTTGTGAACCATCTCTACGAACGACCCGCCGTTTTTTTCCATCAATTCGAAAAGTGATGTATTTTCTTTTTTGGCTTGTGCGAACCAGCCGATGATTTCCCGTTGTTTTATCCCAAAAATCTCCATCGATAATACCCGGTACAATGAAACTGAATCCGTAAAATCAGTTAAAAATTTTAAGTAGGCAGTTAAGTCACGAATTTCCGGTTGTTTGAAAAGTTGCCCCGGGCCTAAAAATTGGTAGGGGATGCCAGCCTTCTCTAAAGCTCGAACAAACGGTTCGGCGTGATTATTGGCTCTAACCAAAATTGCAAAATCTTTCCAATCATATTTTGATCTTTGATCTTTGATCTTTCTGACTACTTCTTCTGCCTCATTTTCGACTCTATCTGTATAAATGAATTCGATTTTGCCTCCAGAAGTTTTAATTTGAGAAATTAGTTTCTTATCAATACCTTCTGCAACTTCCAACCGATCAGGATTATTGTGTTGAATCAAATCATATGATCGATCTAAAATTTCTTGAGTGGAACGGTAGTTTTCAATCAAAGTTATCGTTTTAGATTTCGGGTAGTCTTTTTTAAATTGCAAAACATTGGAAATCGCTGCCCCGCGGAATCTGTATATTGATTGGTCGTCGTCAGCAACAACTGTAACATTACTGTCATCAGCTGCCAACAATTTTACTAATTGATACTGGGCAAAATTGGTGTCCTGAAATTCGTCAAGTAAAATATATTTGAACTGTTTTTGATACCGAACCAGAATGTTTTTTCTTTCCCTGAATAATTTTAGAGTGTTTGTAATTAAATCCGCAAAATCCATAACCCCTTCTTTAATTTTTAGGTCTTCATAAGTTTTATACGCCTGGACTAATTCCTGATATTCTTCATTCTTATAATCTTCCGGCAAAATATCCTCATCCTTTAACCGCGAAAAATATTGAATCATCCCCTCAATAAACTTATACGGGTTGCCGTGCGGGCGAAAATAATTCAAGTCAAACTGCCAGAAGTTTTTTTTGACAAACAAATAAGTTTGGGCCTCGGTCATTAACCTATAATTTGAGGACAGGCCGATGTGCAAGGCTTCGGATCGCAAAATCCGGTCGCAAAAAGAGTGAAATGTGGTGACCCACATGCCAAAAACCCCGTAGGGTAAAATTTTATCAATCCGCTCCTCCATTTCCCGAGCCGCTTTTTCGGTAAAAGTCAGAGCCAGAATTTCCTCCGGTCTGGCAAGGTTGGCGCCGATTAAGTATTTGATCCGCTCGGTAATAACCGTTGTCTTTCCCGTCCCCGCCCCGGCAATAATTAACAGCGGCCCGCCCCCATACTCCACCGCTTCCTGCTGATTTCTATTTAGTTTTTTATCCACACCTCATTGTACCTTTAATCCCAAAACTTGACAAATAAGTGTGTGTGTGAAAATTATCCAGATGGAGAGACCCACTTTAGTTTTTGATGGAAAACGATATGTTTATAACGCTCATGAGGGAAGACTTTTTGTTACCCCCATTCGTCCACCGGGTTATTGGAAATCACACACTCCACGTCTTGGACAAGGCGAAGATGATGAGGTTGTGTATTCCGAACCGGAAGCATCAATAATTTATAATCAAATAAACAGATGTCTTTCCGGGAAATCTACGGTTTAACAATTGATTTTTCCTCTTTATCCCCAATTCTTTGGACATTTTCGACTTTTGATGACAGGGATAAAAATTGGGTGGCGGCGCGGGACATGGTGTTATAGGCATTATTGACATGGGTTTGCAGGGTTTGCAAAACATCCGCAAATTTCTCCGTTTCGGTACGAATTGTCCGCATCGCCATTTGAATATTTTTTATTTCCGCGGCAATTTTTTGCCCTTCAAAAGAAAGTAGTACCGATCGCAGAAAGGCATAAAAAGTTGACGGCGAAACCGGCATCACCCGCCGTTTATAAGCATAATCAATTAAATCCGAATTGACAATGTCGTAATAAACCGCTTCAGACGGGACGTACATTAGGGCAAAATCAACTGTCCCTTCATCCGGTAAAATATATTTATCCGCAATCTCATCCACCCGGTTTTTGATGTCCTTTTGAAAATCTTTTTTAAAACTTTCATCCTCGTGCATTTTTTTAAAATTTTCCATCGAGAATTTCGAATCAATGGGGATAATCCCCGAAGAAGTTTTAATCATTGCGTCCACTCTAACTCCGGAACGAAAACTGTATTGCAAACCGAAACTTTGCCTTGGTAAAGATTCCGTCAGCAGATCTTTTAAGACCTGCTCCCCAAGACCGCCGCGCAGTTTTGGACTAGCTAAAAAGTTTTGTAAATCTTTCATCGATTTGCCAATTTCGCTCATTTCTCCGATTGTTTTTTGCGACTCCAAAATCTTCTGGGTCTGCAAATCCAACCTTTTGTCCATCGACTTAAGCCATTCCAACAGGGTATTATCCTGTTTAACTTCCAATTTCTTATTAAGGAACAAAAATAATAAAATAAAACCAATTATTAAAACTAGAATTATCACCAGTAAGTCCATATAATCATCATATCATGAAAAATCACTTGGCACGCCGGCTACAAAAACATGTTAAACTTTTTAAATTTATTGGGGCCATAGCCTCGCTAATTTCCATTAATATTGTGATTTTATTTATTCCCCCGTCCCTCCAAAGTTCCTTCCTTCTTTCTTTTTTCCTTTTTGCTTTTTTATTTTTTAGTTTTTATATTTTTTTCTCCGCGGGAAAATCCTCGGCGGCATCAGGAGTTTTTTCCTTGTTGTTTTTACTGAAATTGGTGTATAATCTAAAGCAATGAACGCAAATTTTTCGATGATGATGGAAATGTTACCCGTTTGACGCGGAGGTTAGCTCGTGAGAACTGATCCCGCGTAGGCGGGATTTTTTATGTCCAAAAATAAACTTATTACCATAACAACAGATCTTGATCAATTTGCTCACGCTCAACTTAAGGCGGTTATTTTTGCTTTAGATTATCAGGGAAAAATCATTGAAAATCACAATGTTACCCCGTTTTCAATTATTGAAGGAGCCTTTCAAATAAAAACCATCTCCCGTTTTTGCCCCCGAAACAGCATTCACCTAGGAATTGTTGATCCGGGAGTGGGGAGTAAACGCGCCGGGATTATTATCCAAACAAAAAAATCATTTTTCGTTGGTCCGAATAACGGACTAATTTGGCCGGCGGCGTCTGAAGAAAAAATTATCTCCACATGGCGGTTAGACGAGAGCTATTTTGGCAGCGGGTCCAACACCTTCCACGGTCGAGATTATTTTATTAAAGCCGCAACACTGCTTGCCCAAGGAATCCTCCCAAAAGATTTTGGCTGTCTTCCAACAGATTTCATTCAAAAACTTGACTTTATCAAAGGACAAGTTTTACATATAGACAATTATGGAAATATTAAGTTATTTTTCCCAAAACCAGATTCGCAGGAGTTACACCTGCGAATTCAAAATCTCAAAATTCCTTTGGTAAAAACATTTTCCGATGTTCCTCCAGGAAAACCCCTCGCCTACTGGGGAAGTAGCAATACTTTGGAACTTGCGATAAACTTAGGCAACGCGGCAAAAGAATTTAATGTTAAAATTGGAGAAATTTTGGAAATAAAACAGCAATGTTAAAATAGAATCACATGAAACAAAAGTTTTACGTTACCGCTGCCATTCCCTATGTCAACGCCAAACCCCATATCGGCCACGTCTTGGAATTTATTCAGGTTGATGTTTTAAAAAGATACCACCATCAGCTTTTAGAGGAGGACGCCGTTTCCCTTTCCGGCGGCGATGAAAACGCCCTCAAAAATGTTCAGGCGGCCGAAAAAGCCGGACGACCCATAAAAGAGTTTATCGACGAAAACACCGAGGCCTTTCGGCAGGTAGCGATAAAACTGGACGCCGAATTCACTTACTGGCAGAAGGGCTCGGACCAGAAAACTCATTTCCCCTCAAGCCAAGACCTTTGGCGGCGTTGCGAAAAAGATATTTATAAAAAATTATATAACGGACTTTACTGTGTTGGCTGCGAGGCCTTTTACTCGCCAGAAGAGCTTAACGAAAACGGCGAGTGTTACGAACATCCCGGGAAGAAACTTGATGAAATTCGGGAGGAAAATTATTTCTTCCAGCTGTCAGCCTATCAGGAAAAATTAATAAAACTTATCGAAACTGATGAGCTAAAGATTGTTCCAGGGTTTCGAAAAAACGAAGTTTTGTCTTTTTTAAAAAACGGTTTACAAGATGTCAGTATTTCTCGCTCTAACGAACGGGCAAAAAATTGGGGGGTCCCCGTCCCCGATGATCCAACCCAAAGAATTTACGTTTGGTTCGACGCTCTAAATATTTATCGGAGTGGCGTGCCGGAAAAATACTGGCCAGCGGACGTTCATGCTATTGGCAAGGGTATTTCTCGCTTCCACTGCGTTTACTGGCCGGCGTTTCTACTGTCCGCGGGTCTGGCTCTTCCAAAAACGATCCTTATTCATGGCTATCTGACAGTCAACGGCCAAAAAATCAGCAAGTCCAACCCGGCCTCGGTTGTTGATCCGGTTCCGTTAATTGAAAAATACAGGGCTGACGCTTTACGGTATTTTTTACTCGCAAAAATTTCCCCCTTTGACGACGGTGATTTTTCGGAAGAAAAATTAATTGAAGTTTATAACTCTGATCTGGCAAACGGATTAGGAAATCTAGTGTCCCGCATTGCCAAACTTGCAGAGAAAATTAGTTTCGAAATAAAAGACACCAATCAGGTATTATTTGTTAACCTTGATGACTTCCGTTTTGACCAAACTTTAGAAAAAATTTGGCGGAAAGTTAAGGATGTGGATGAGCAAATTGATAAAACCCAGCCGTGGAAACTTAAGGAAAATGAGTTAAAAAAATTTTTAGATAAAGTCGTTCCGGAGATTCAAAATCTGGCTTTTAACTTACAACCGTTTATGCCGGCAACGGCGGAGAAAATCTTAAACCAATTCTCCGGCAAAATAATTTCCCAACCGCCATTATTTCCCCGAATAAAATGATTGACACTCATTGTCACCTTACAAAAAGATTTTGGGAGGATCCAACGGAAGTTGTCGCCCGGGCCAAAGAAGTGGGAGTGGAAAAAATGATTTGTGTGGGGACAAATTTGGAAGACTCAATAAATGCCATTGAGGTGGCAACTAAATTTCCGGAGGTCTTTGCTTCTGTTGGCGTCCACCCGGAAGAAACCTGCGATGACTGGGAAAAGTTTGAAGAATTAATTACTAAACCAAAAGTTGTTGCCGTTGGAGAATGTGGACTGGATTATAAGGTTGGGTTACCAAATCAAAAAGAAGTTTTTGAAAAACAAATTAGTCTCGCCAAAAAACATAATAAGCCGCTGATAATCCACTGTCGTGAAGCTCAAAAAGAAATTACTACAATATTACGAAATATCGTAGTAAAAGGAGTTTTCCATTGTTTTGCCGGAGGGATGGAAATACCCCATAATTTTTATGTCAGTTTTGCCGGTAACGTGACTTTTAAAAACCTGCCTGCCGGCAGGCAGGTGTCCCTCAGTGATATTGCTAAGGAAATTCCGTTGGATAAATTACTTTTGGAAACCGATTCGCCGTTTTTGGCTCCCCACCCCATGCGGGGGTCGCAAAATGAACCAAAAAATGTTAAAATAATCGCGTCCCTGCTTTCCCAAATTAAAAATGTTGATTTAGAAGAGCTGGAGCGGACAACCACTCACAATGCCGAACAACTCTTTCATTTCCCGGTATATTAGTGCTCACCCCCTGAGAACCCAGCGGGTGCTGGAAATCCTAACCGGTTCAATTCCTTGGCTGCTGATTATTTTTTTGTTTGTCGGAGGATATTTTATTCCTGAAGTCATCGCTGCTTTCGTCCTAACTTTTAATATATACTGGTTTTACCGGTCCATAACCATGTCTGTCAATGCCATTGCCGGATATTTGAATATCAGGGCAACGGAAAAAACCGAATGGTTGGAAAAATTAAAAACCGACCCAAGAACTAAGGATTGGGAAAAAATTTTCCACGCAGTCTTGGTGTGTAACGTCAGGGAACCACTGTCTACGCTGCGCCGGACAATCAACGCGATTGCTAACCAAGAAATAGCAAAAACCCAAATCGTCCTTATTTTAGCGATGGAAGAAAGAGAGGTTGAAGCAAAAGAAAAAGCCCGGGTGTTAATTAGGGAATACAAAGGTAAATTTCACAAAATGATCGCCACTTTCCATCCACTGGTTGATGGCGAAACTATAGGAAAACACAGTAATGAAGCTTACGCCGCCAAGCAAGTCAAAAAAATTCTGGTTGAGAAAAATAAAATTCCTTTAGACAATATTATTGTCACCACTTCCGACGCCGACTCTATTTTCCCAAGGCAATATTTTGCTTTATTGAGTTATCAGTTTTTAACAGTTAAAGAACCGCATCTAAAATTTTTTCAAGCTCCGCAATTTCCTTTTAACAACATCAACAAAGTTCCTCTTCTTGTCCGGATTATGGAGTTGCCGTCGGGAATAAGCCAGCTGGCTGGACTTAAAAAATATAGTAAACGATATTTTGTGGTTTCCACCTACTCGACAAGTCTTAAACTTCTTGACCGGATCGGCTATTGGGATTTGGACTTTATCCCCGAAGATTGGCACGTTAACATCAAAGCCTATTTTTCCCTTGGAGGAAAAGTGGAAATAATCCCACTATTTCTTGTGATAAGTATTGATGCCGCTCAAGCCGACAGCACATGGAAAACCTATCAAAACCGCTACCATCAAGTTAAACGACAGGCTTGGGGAGCAATTGACGTCCCTTACACTATTAAACAATTTTTCCTGCACCAGGAAATTCCCCTGCCTGACCGAATTTCCAAACTCTCTTTTGTCCTCGAATCTCATTTATTATGGTCGATCAATTGGCTTGTCTTAACCATTGGCGCCAACATACCCCTGATTCTAAACCCCGCTTTTGCCACCACCACCCTCGGTTTTAATTTGTCTCGGTTCAGCGGCATTATTTTGACGATGTGTTTGCCAGGCATGATTGCAATTATTTTTATAACCAATATGCTGGACCCGAATAAAGAAAAAAAACTGCTTGCCTTTCTTCATCCATTGACCTATCTGCAATGGGTTTTTTTACCCGTCGCCGGATTGTTTCTTAATGCTTTGCCCGGATTAGAGTCGCAGACGAGACTCATGTTTGGAAAATATATTGAGTACCGCGTTACGGAGAAGGTGTAAAATACTACCGTGTGGTTGGTTTTATTAATAACTTTTGTTTTGCGAATTCCTTCTTTTTTCGAACCCGCCTGGTACGGCGACGAAGGCATCTATCTGGCCATCGGACAGGCAATCCAACGGGGCGCCGTTTTATACCGGGATATTTGGGACAATAAACCCCCGCTTCTGTATTTAATTTACGCCGTCAGCCCGACTTTGCTTTGGGCGAAACTAACCGCCGCGGCCTGCGTTTTAGGAACTGTCTTGTTTGTCAAGAAAATCACCAAAAATAACTTAGCCGCTCTTATCTGTGGAATCTTTTTATCTATCCCCCTACTCGAAGGCACCATCGCCAACGCCGAACTCTATTTTATTTTACCAACAATAATTATTGCATTTCTATTAATAACCCCTAACCCTTACCCATTAGCCACTGGGGTTTGTCTTGCGATCGCCTTCCTTATAAAAATTCCCGCAATTTTTGATTTTCTCGGACTGTTTTTAGCATTTTTAATAATTAGCTTCGCAAGAGGTCCTCTTTCGAGGCAGGTTTCCAAACTTCTTAAATTTTACTTCATTGTTACTGTTCCGTTACTGTTTTCTCTTGTATTTTTAATAGTTTATTTTTATGTAAATTACGCGCTGGCAGATTTTTTCACTGCGGTTTTTGTCCAAAATTCCAATTATGTGGCCATCGACTCCGGCCCGTTTTCCAAACTCTCTAATCCCTTATTTATAAAGGGTATAATTTTATTAATAAGCGAGGCCTTTTTTGTCTTTTTATATTTCAAAAACAAAATATCAAAAGAATTTTTGCTTTTGAGTTTTTGGTTTGGATTTTCCTTATACGGCGCTTTATTATCCAACCGCCCTTATGCTCATTATTTATTACAAATCGTCCCCCCATCAGTGATATTATTTTTCTATCTTGTTAATAATCTAAAAAAATACTTTTTATTTTTTATTCCCCTAGCTTCCATACTCTATATTCTATCTTCCGGTTTTAACAACGCCTTTCGGTTGCCAACCGCACCTTATTATCAAAATTTTTTTAAATATATAACCCGTCAGCAATCATGGGAAAATTACGCCAATTGGTTCGATAGTCGAACCGTTACAAATTACCAAATTACCAAATTCCTAGATACTAGATACCAGCCCCAAGATACTTTATTCGTTTGGGGTGACAACGCCTTTATTTACGCCCTATCTCAAGTTCCCCCGGCCACCAAATTTATTCAGGCTCACCATTTAACCACGATCTCCCCGAACAACTACGACAAAATTATCGAGCAACTAAACCGGAAAAAACCAAAGCACATCGTGGTTATCAGACCAGTCAGGTTTGCTTTTACCCAACTTGAGGAGTTAATTTCCAGAAACTATAAACTAGTAATCACCTTCGGCGACAACCATATTTATCAGATCCTCGGGGATATCGGAAACAAACCGGCTGACCGTATTTTGGGACCGGGCGCCAAAAAATAGGCGCCGACGGGCATAAGATAAATGCAATTTTTCCCGAGCGCGGGTAATCCCCACATAGCACAGTCTCCTTTCTTCTTCGATTTCCAACAGATCCATCGTACTGCGGGAATGGGGGAAAATTCCTTCTTCCATCCCGACCATAAACACGGTGTTAAATTCCAAACCTTTAGCCGCATGCAATGTCATCAAAGTAACGGCATTGGTGTCTTCCCTACGCCGACTCTCCTTTTCAACCAGGACAACATTTTCGAGAAAATCAGTTAATACCGGAAATTCTTCCGCCACGGATCTTAACTCCTTAATATTTTCCAGTCTTTGCAAATCTTCCTCATCTTTATCATCAAATAAATCCAAATAATTGGTTGCTTCGACGATTTTGTCAAGTAATTCAAGCGTGGCCCTGGATTCTAGATTCAAAATTCTAGATTCAAAATTCTGCAACCGGTTTTTTCCAATCTTCTCGATGCGGCGATACGACACGCCGTCTTTTGGATTGTGCAACACCCGTAAATACGCAATCAGATCTTTGATTTCTTTTCGTTCATAAAATCTTGTTCCCCCCACTAATACATAAGGTATGCCGTTATGTAGAAATGCTTCTTCCAAAACCCGCGATTGGGCATTTGTTCTGTAAAGCACAGCAAAACTATCTAACCGCTTACCGCTGGCTCCTATCTGCTTTAAAATATACTGCGCTTCGTCCTGCTCATTGCGGGCTTCGTATAGATTTATTTTTTCGCCTCCGGAATTATCAGTCCAGAGCTTTAAAATGGGATGGGATTTATTTTTAGAAATTATTCCGTAGGCGGCATCCAGAATTTTTTGGGATGACCGGTAATTCTGGTCAAGATTAAAAGTTACAACCGAAGGAAATTCGGATTTGAAATGTAAAAGATTATGGTAATCCGCTCCCCGCCAGGAATAAATGCTTTGGGAAAAATCTCCCACCACGCAGATATTCTGATATCTTCTGGCCAATAATCTGGTTAATTCAAATTGCGCATGATTAGTGTCCTGATACTCGTCAACCAAAATATATTTGAATTTTTCCTGATATTTTCCTAAAATTTCCGGCGATTTTTTAAATAATTTGACCGTTTCCATGATTAAGTCATCAAAATCTAAAGCTTCATTTTCTTTTAAGGCTTTCTGATAAGATAGATATATTCGGGAAACTGTTTCCTGAAAATAACCACGGGCGTATTGGGGATATTCCAAGGCCCCGATGAGTTGATTTTTCGCCTGACCGATTGTCCCGGCAACCGCCGAGGGATTAAAATTTTTAGTGGACAAATCCATCTTTTTCATTATTTCTTTAATTAGATCAAGGGAATCATTATCATCATAAATAATAAATTTATAATTTTCGGATTTTAGAATCTTCACACAGAGAGAATGAAAAGTCCCCGCTGTCGTCATTCTGACCGAGTCCAGAATCTTTAACAACCGCTCTTTCATTTCGTTTGCGGCCTTATTGGTAAATGTCACAAGTAAAATGTTTTCCGGACTGACTCCTTGCTCGATTAAATGGGCAACTCGATAAGTTAAAACCCGGGTTTTACCCGAACCGGCCCCGGCCAAAATCAGCACCGGGCCGTCAATTTTTTCAACCGCTTCTTTCTGAACTTTATTTAACTTGTCCATTGCGTTACAATAATACCAAGTTATGAAACGAATAATAATTGCCAACTGGAAATCAAATATCCCAGACATTTCAAATTTCAAATTTCAAATTTCAAATTTAGATTTGGAGATAGTGCTTGCTGCCCCATACCCATATATTGACAAAATTGAGGGCTTCACAAGGGGAAGTCAGGACGTTTCGCGGTTTCCTAATGGAGCTTATACCGGAGAAGTCACCGCAGAAATGCTTAAGAAATTGGATGTTAAATATTGTTTAGTTGGTCATGCCGAAAGACGGAAATATTTTGGAGAAACCGGTTTTGTTATCGAACAAAAAATAAATCAATTAAAAAATCAGGGCATTATTCCCATTCTCTGCGTTCAAAAACCAGAGGACATTCTTGACACTGAATACATTATGTACGAACCATTTTCAGCTATTAGTACACCCGGGAATTTTCATCCGGAATCAGTAGAAAAGGTTTTAGAATTCAGAAAATTAGTCAAGGGAAAGTTTTTATATGGAGGGAGCCTTAATCCGCAAAATATAGGTAATTATTTATTTGCCGATGGTTTCGTAATCGGTCAGGCGAGCCTTGACCGCAACACTTTTCATGAGCTTCTTTGCCAAATTAAAACGTAAAGTTTATAAAAATTTACCTTTATTTAAACTGGCCGGCTTGCTGTTCGGGTTACTTTTCGTCTCAATATTGACTTTTAAAACTTCATTACCGCTACTTGGTAAAATTCCCCTTGTTGTCAACAATCCCGTTTCCCAGCTGAAAAGCGATGCCGGGCGAATCAACATTCTTCTTTTGGGAACCGGGGGAGGTGGTCACGATAGTCCGGATTTGACAGACACCATGATCCTGGCATCCCTACCCGCCACCCAATCCGGAGCCATTTATTTCATTTCTATTCCCCGGGACATTTACCTTGATTACCTTAACGACAAAATAAACGCCGCTTATCTGCAGGGCGAGGAAAAAAGAGCTGGATCAGGATTGGTTCTGGCTAAAGCGGCGGTCGGGCAGGTTACCGGACTGCCGGTTCACTACGCAGTCAAAATCGACTTTTCAGTTTTCGTCTCGATAATTGACTTGCTGGGCGGCGTCGATGTTGAAGTGGAAAATTCTTTTACAGACACAAAATATCCCCTGGCCGGCCGGGGAAATGATCCCTGCGACGGGCAAGATCCGGATTTTTTGTGCCGCTTTGAGAAAATCTCCTTTACCAAAGGTTTAAATCACATGGATGGAACCACTGCTTTAAAGTTCGCCCGGTCCCGTCACTCCGAAGATCTTGTCGAAGGGACAGATTACGCCCGGTCGCGCCGCCAGCAAAAAATAATTGCGGCGGTAAAGCATAAAATTCTTGCTCTTCCGAACCTTTTTGATTTCAATAAAAACCAGCAAATCTACGACCAAATCAAAAATAACATCGACACGGACATTAACGAAGACGGATACCGGGGATTCTTCAATCTGGCTCTTAGGATTAAGGATTCGCCGTTTGTCAACATTAACCTTGACGAAAACCTATTAACTAACCCCCCGATTGATCCAGTTCGCGGCTGGTATTTAATTCCCGAAAACGGGAGCTTTTCCTTAGTTCACGAATTTCTACAGCAACAACTTGGCAATTAGAAGAAGCAAAGCCCCGCCAACTGTTGTTACAATCGTCGGAACTTCCCATCCGGATTGCGGTACCGGCGGCGGAGTCACGGTAATATATGGTGTCGGCGTCGGCGTCATGGTTACACACTGACAATTATTCCGGTCAACACAATTTGGATTACGACAACGGTTGGAGTCACAAACCAAACCTGGCGGGCATTGAGAACTTGAGGAACAAACTGAGTCGCAAACATACATCGGTGTGGGTGTTGGGGTTGGTATTGTGCAAACACAATTATTTCGATCAACACAGCTGGCATTCCGACACCGATTGGCAGAACAAATTAACCCAGAAGGACATTGAGAATTGGTCGTGCACTCGGAGTCGCATAAGTAAAGCGGGGTTGGTGTTGGTGTTGTGGTAACAGTAAAAGCAAGAGAACAGTTAGGTTCCGCCGCTTCTGGTACTACCTGCGGTACCGTCGGCGCCACCGTCTCATTTTGTGAGGTTTTATAAACGGTAAAAAGAATCACGCCGCCAAGAACCAGCAGGAGAGTCACTAAAACTCCGGCAATTATTAAATTTTTCTTTTCTGTTACTATAGTCATAACTTTACCTCGCCAAAGGCGGGTTAATCCTTCCAAACATTCCCCTGAACCCAATGGGCCCGCACCGTCACCTGATAACTTCCGGCCGATGGGACGACATAAGAATAGTTGGCTTTATAAAAATATTCATTGGCGATGTCTTTCTCCGGCGCTCGCACCGCAGCTACATTAGTGTCAACCACTTCCACTCCGTTTCTGGTAATCACAAAATTTATCAAGTCAATGGTATCGGCGGCGGCGGAAACCCAGCCGTAACCGGTAAAGGTCACGGTGTCACCCGGCTTCAGAGCAGACAAAGCCTTATCGGCAACCACCGAATTACAGGCGGCGTTATTGGCGGCACAAACACAATCGGCGTCGCCGAGACATGATGGATTCTGGCACGTGCCGCTGATACATTGATAGCCTCCGGTACAATTCCCCGCCCCCGTCCCCGTACACGCCTGATTACATGTTGGTGCCTCTCCCCCTCCGCAACCACTATCTTCACTTCCGGAGGCCGCATTGCTATAGCACCCGACATCAATATCCACCTGCCAAGAACCACAATCAGTCGCAGTAGTCCACCCAAAATTGTTTAACCCTGGATTTACTGTTATGGATTGCGAAGTACAAGCGCTACAGAAACCGCTAAAATCATCCGGGCAATTACACACTAAAAATGTTCCAGAAACAGCAGATGTGTCAGAATTGTTCGCACTACAACCTCCCCTTCCACAACTTCCGGTTATGGCACATGTACAGGTATTATTAACACATTTCTGACCCGCCCCACAATAAACTCCGTTGCAACTCGGTTGTGAAGTAACACATCTCATGTCAATACAAACTTCGTTTGCTCCACAAGATGGCTGACAGACACTCGCGGGATAAACACAGTGACCATTCAAACACTCCAGCGCTCCGTTACCGCATTGGGCAACGTCAGTACAAGTCGATGGCGGAGGGAGAACCTGACAAACACCACTGGGACTACAGGCCTGTCCATACGAACAAATCCCACAATTTCCACCACAACCATCATCGCCACAAGTCTTACCATCACAATTTCTGATACAAGGAGCGTCACAGTCATCATTACTCCAACAAGAATCCTCCCCTTCGCCATCACGGACAACACACTGTGTTCCACTGCACTCCCTATACCTTGGATGAGGATTTGGATTCACGCAACAATTGTTTAAACAAACCCACTCGTTTGGATCTCCACAATCAACCGAATCATAGCACTCTGCCGGTGAACATGCCGCTTTTGTCTTTACCACATCCTGTTGATTTTTGACCAAGAAAATACTCGTTCCTAGGCCGGCGACTAAAACTAGAAATAAAATTAGTACCGGTAAAGCTTTTTTGCTGGTGAGGATACTTTTAGCCGTGGGGGTGGCAGTGTCAAAATGGCCGCTTTCTACATGCTCTCTGGATTCCCGAAACATCCTTAAAAGAAGGATGGCCACCGGTACCAGCGCCGCCAAAAACACAAAAATTCCCAAACTTGGAACATAAGAAAATATAGTCAGTGGATCCATGTGCATTCAGCGTATCAGGAAAAAACTTCCTCGTCAAGGACGTGTACCGGGATAGTCAATGGCAGTGACCAATATTGGGTGTTATTAGTCAGTGTCAATAAATAGAGCTTGGTAAACAGTGGAAAGACCAAGGGTAATTAGAAACATTCCCGCTGTCAACAGGACAAGAACATTCTCCCTCGCTCCGGTAACCGGGGGAGCCGATTTGTTTACCACCACAGGTTTTGGGGTCGGTGTCGGGGATAGCCGAACGCCGGCGCTGGGAGTTCCGTAGGTCTGGGGTAAAATTGAGGTTTCGGCTTTAACAGAAAAATTCCTAATTATTGATTTTGTAGAGCCGGCATCGTCAGTATAAGAAAGCGTTAAAACATGGTCCCCGGGATCTAAAACCCGGGGAACCGGCCAGACCCAGTTGCCGGAAACGTCCGCTTTGACTGATCCGGTAATAGGGGCGGATCGGACTTCAATTTGAATTGTTTTTCCAATCGGTGCCTTGCCGCGGAAAGTGGGTAAGCCGGTGGACAAAACCTCATTTTCGGTTGGTGAGGTTATCGTCACTAAAGCGGTAACAACTGAGGGCGCGCTACAGGTGACGTCCTTTCCCAAAGTAATGTTCGGCACCGGCTTGTCTTTACCCACCGAGCAAGAAACGGTGGACACGCCGTCCTTATTCCCTTCAACAAAAATTGTTTCGGGATCACCGGATTTTAAAAATAAGTAGCCCTTAAGATCGGTTGTCCTAATGTTATTTACCGGCAGCAAAAAATTTCCGTTAGTTTTAACATAGGTTGAAACTG
>CAYSID010000016.1:0-21798 GCA_964431075.1 uncultured Gammaproteobacteria bacterium | reverse complement strand
TTTGATCAGGCCCAGCGGCGGATTAAGGAAATGGGCGGCAACTGCCTGCAGATATTTTCCTCCTCGCCCCGTGGCTGGAGTTTGCCCGATTCCAAGATTAACTTCCGGTTCAGCTTGTCGCCGGTTTATTTTCATGCCAGTTACTTAATTAATCTGGCCGACAAAAGGGAAATTGGGAGAAAGTCCAAGCAGTCGTTGATTGCGGAGTTAAATCTGGCGGCCAAATTGGGGGTTAAAGGCTCGGTCGTTCATCTGGGTTCGGGGTTTATTGACGAGATTTTATTCAATAATATCAGGGAGATTTTGGAAAAAACGCCGCCGGAAACCCTGTTTATTATTGAAAATGCCGGAAACAAAAAAATCGGCCGGACAATGGGGGAGATGGAAGAGATCTTGAAGATGTTGGGCAGCCCGCGGGTGCGGGTTTGTCTGGACACCTGCCATCTGTTTGCCGCTGGAATCAGGTTTGAAGAGATGGAAAAATTGTCGTTTTTTGACAAAGTGGAGCTTATTCATCTTAACGACTCCCGCGATCCCTTCGGCTCCGGCCGCGACCGGCATGAGAACATCGGGCAAGGCAAAATAGGACTTGAAGATTTTAAGATGATAGTGAATAATCCTAATCTAAGTCATTTGCCGTTTATTTTAGAAGTGCCAGGTTTTGATAATAATGGACCAGATAAACAAAATATTCAAATAGTAAAACGATTATTTGCTATATCTATGCCGTAGCACGTCGAGATCAATGAAACGTCGTAGCATTTGTTTGACGGTATTTTTTTGCGCGACGCAATTTTCAAGTAACCATTTTTTCCGCTTCCATCTTGATCGCTCGTTGTGTTCTTACCAGAAGGAAATCTTCGGTGGCTAGGGACTTATCACTATTGGGAAGCGGGTGTCTCTTTCTCAGATTTTCCATTTCTTGACGTTGTACGGCAGCCAATTCAGGATCGGCTATAAATTGCTGTTCAAGAGACCAGACTCTTGAATTATCTTTGTCCCACCCTTTCTTTCTTTCTTTCTTTCTTTCTTCCCGCCATGTCCATATTATATGCTATTTAGTTTATTTTGCCAGTTTATGGATTCTGGACAAGCCAGAGTGACGTTACACGACAATCTCTTTCTTATTATAATCTTCAAATGATTTGTGATTGAAGGACCAGAAGTTAAGGGGTACGGGGATTTTGCCGGAGCCGTTCGGGGTATCGATGACATATAAAGGACAGGCAATGCCGGAAAGAGTCGATCGCAGTTTGGTCATTATTTCAATTTCTTTTTCAAAGTCAACAATAAAATGTTCGGCTCCGCGGACGGGGTCGCACCTGAAGATATAATATGGACGAATGCCATGAGTTGAGAGAGCAGAGAACAGGGCAAAGAGAATAGGGTAAGAGTCGTTAACTCCTTTTAGAAATACGGATTGGGATAGTAAAATTGCCCCGGCCTTACGCAGTCTATTGACAGCGTCGATGGTTTCTGGCGTTAGCTCGTCCGGATGCTCAAAATGTACTGACACATAAACCGGTTGTTTAATTAATTTAATTAAGTTTAAAAGTTTAAAGTTTAAAAGTTTTGGATTTGAGACGGGGATGCGGGTGTGAATTCTTACGATTTTTATTTGTTTTAATTTTGAAAGTTTTTTTAATGCGTAAATTAATAAATCGGGAGTGGTTAGAGGATCGCCGCCGGAGAAAATTAATTCGTTAATTTCCTCATGCGCACGAAGAAATTTCTCCATGTTGCGAATATCCGATCGAGTAACCAACCCGCCAATAATATCCGAAACTACTCTCCGCCGGGTGCAAAACCGACAATAAGCCGCACAGGTCATGGTCAGCAAGATTAACACCCGGCCAGGGTATTTATACACCAGTCCTTTTGTGGCGACGTGTTCGTTTTCAACCAACGGATCGTCATAAGAATTTACAGTACATTTATATTCTTCGGGCGATGGATAAAACTCGCGGTACACCGCCGGCGATTTTTTGGCGAGTTTTTTAAGATGATTGGACACGGAAAACTTTAGGCCTCCCGGGGCAGGATTTTTCATCATGTTATAATATAGCATAATTTGCCGAGGTGACAGAGCAGTCAAATGTACGAGACTGTAAATCTCGCGTCCGAAAGGGCTACCTAGGTGCGAATCCTAGCCTCGGCACAATAACTTACCTGACGATGGCCAAGTCTTCTATCACCATTCCCTTAAGAGCGGGAATTTCCCACCTTTGAAGCGATCTTTTGATTGATTTAATATATCTGCTTAAACATTCGGTTAATTGGTTTATTCCCCAGCCACAATCTTTTTTTTGTTGGTCCGGAAGATGATGTGGAATTCCCGGCAACACTCGAAAAAGCTGCGCCGGTTCGTCAGCTGCCGCTCCCAGAATGACAGGGACATCTTCATCCCAAACCAATCTTTTGATTACCCGAAGTGGAATGATTGCTGCCTCTCCTTGGTGATGAGCCTCTGGAGCTTCACCGTAATAGAGGATCACGTCGCCGCCTGAAGTGTCAAACTGAGCCGCAGTAACATAACCAAACTCCGTGCCCCAGGTTTTTCCCCATTCCTGTGGCAAGAAAAATTGCAGTGTATCGCTTAACGCAATAAGTTTGTCGTCAAGAGGAAAGACCTTGGTTTTGTGATCCGTTCTTCCTATGGTTCCCGGAGATTGCCCCGGCCTGACAAGTTGTAATTCTCTTGGATCGTCAGGTCTTACTTCAATGCAAAAACTGCCCCGGGAAGAGCAGTTAGACCGATGGTGAAGTTCAAACAACGAATTGTCCGGAAGAGGCAAAAGCTGTCCGGAGGATTTCTCCAGTAAAAAAAAGTTGGGGCCTGATTTGATAATTAAATCTCCGCGCGCCGGTTTTATTGGTTTGGGGGTTCGGCTTGGGACCGGAGCTTGGGTTGGGGTCGTTGTTGGTTTTTCCACCCGGGTTGATGTTGCCGAAAGGCGTGTTGGTGTTTGAGTTTCCGTTGGGAGGGCTACTCGAATTGTAGGGGTAAACGTTTCCGTGGGGGTCGAAGGAGTTGTCGGGGTGATGACGCGCCTTGTGGGTTCTCCGCTCTGGCACCCGGAAACTGGGATTGAGAAGATAAGTGTTGCCAGTAAAGCCTCTTTGAACATGGGTGGTCGTTTAGGGCAGGAGAAAATTATACAACAATCTGATTAAAGGGCGGGTGAAAGCGGAGATTATTTGAGGGAAGAAAAATAAAATAAAAAAGATTAAAGTCAGGCCGTAACTCTCCATCTTGTACATAAAATTAGCAATATCATTGGACATTACTCCGGCTAAAACCTTAAAACCGTCAAGGGGAGGCAGGGGGATCAGATTAAAAACGGCCAAACCGATGTTTAGTTGGATTCCCGCAAGAAAAATATCTAAGGGATAAAGCCTGTAAATCAGAGAAAAAACAAGAGCAATTAAGATGTTCGTTACCGGCCCGGCAAGGGATACAATCGCGGTGTCCTGTTTCGCGTTCTTAAAGTTGAACGGGTCAATTGGCACGGGTTTGGCGGCGCCGAAAATTATTCCCGCGCCGGAGAGAATTAGTATCGTTGGCAATAAGATAGTATATAAGGGGTCGATGTGGGGCAGGGGGTTTAAGGTTAATCTTTTGGAAAGTTTGGCCGTCGGATCGCCGAGACGCTCTGCCACGACGCCGTGGGCAATCTCGTGTAAAATGACACTATAAATAAGTATTGCTAACTGCAATATAAACATATGCTAAAAAACTACGAATTAGCTACAAATTCAATTGTACAAATTAACTACAAATATTTATCCATTTAAAATACGGGTAAAAAAAAGTTTAGGGCCTTTAAAATTTGCCAATATTCCCAGTTTCACTCCATTAGTTTTTAAATAAGATTGGACCTGACGATAATGTTCAGGATGAAATCTGTAAACTGCTTTTAACTCCAGAACTACCCTATCTTCAATCAAAAAATCCAAGTAATATTTTCCTATTTTATCACCCTCAAACAACAAATCCACAGGAAGTTCTTTTTTGTACGACAATTTTTCTCTGATTATAAGTTTTTCCACTGCCTTTTGATAAACTTTTTCCTGATAACGTCCCCCAAGTACTGTGTGGACTTCATACAAAATTCCAACAATTTTATAACTCAAATCTTTTTCAATTATTTTATTTTGATTATTTGTAACGATTTGTATATTCACATTTGTAACTAATTTGTATATAATCTTAACATATGACAAGTTGCGAAGTTTGCGGTAAGGGGAAAATGATCGGCCATAACATCCGCCACTCCCATTCCGGGTTGTGGGAAAAACGGGCAACAAAAACACCGCGGATATTTAAAGTTAATCTTCACAAGGGCCGGGTTTTAATAAACGGAGTGATTAAGTCCGTCAAAGCTTGCGCCTCCTGTCTCGCTAAATTCAAGGCCCCGAGGGTAAAGAAAACAACCCAAAAAGTCTAGTTATTATTAAGAGATGCAAACCTTTTTATACAAAAATTTTGTTCGGCCGCTGCTTTTTAAGTTTGACGCCGAACGGGTGCATGACATAATTACTTCGTTGGGTGAAGCTTTAGAGAATTTTCCACTGGAGCTGTTATTGGGGAAAGTAAAATTTCCTAACCCCATTGGCCTTGCCGCTGGCTATGATTACAACGGCCACCTTGCTCAGGTTATGAAAAAAGTTGGCTTTGGGTTTAACACCGTCGGGACGGTGACAGCGAAGCCTTTTGAGGGGAATCACAAGCCCCGTCTGGGCCGTCTGATTAAGTCCCAATCATTGTTTGTTAATAAAGGTTTTAGAAACGATGGCATGGTTGCCATTGATAAAAGGTTGGCACAAAAAAATTTGAAAGACGTCGTTTTAGGAATAAGCGTAGGAAGCGTGATCGGCTCGATTGACGAGTATTTAGAAGTGTTTGATTTTTTTAACAACAAAGAGTATGTCAAATATTTTGAATTGAATATCAGTTGCCCCAATTTAGCCACTCCCAATTACTTTTACGAACCTAAAAAACTGACAGAACTTGTCTCCAAAATAAAAGTCGCTAAACCAATCTATGTCAAAATGCCCAATGAGATTTCTTTTTCTAACATCGATCCCTTAGTAAAAATATCCTTAAAGTATGGCATGACCGGTTTTATTTTATCTAATTTGGTTAAAGATAGAACTAATAGATTCCTGCTTCCGCAGGAACTGCAAAAATTTGCAGGTTTAAAGGGTAATTTTTCTGGCAAACCCTGTTTCGCCGGTTCTAATAAATTAATAGCCCATGTTAGAAAGACGTTTGGCAGAAATTGCGTAATTATAGGTTGCGGAGGGGTCTTTACGCCGGAGGATGCTTTGCTAAAATTTGCTGCCGGGGCCGACCTTGTTCAACTAATTACCGGGCTTATCTTCGAGGGGCCGCAAATTGCCGGCCAAATCAACCGCGGGCTTGGCGGTGACAATAAGACGGGTCTGGAGATTTGTTGGTGGCCAACAGGTTTGCAAAACTAGAGTTTCTGTCTCCGGGGACTGTTTTAATGGTGCAAGGTTGGTGGCGGCCACGGTTTCAATTTTGGTAACGCGGAATTTTTTAATGTTTCCGTAACGGTTGATTATTACCGGATCATTGATTTTCGTTTCATAAAGATTGGCAAAAATAGCCTCGCTGACGGTGTTTTTATATCTAAAATTTGATGAATGGGCAAACAAATAAATTAAATTTTCGTCAGTCCCGCCGGCTTGAGCGATGTTATCAACAATCGCCGGCATGTAAGAACTCATTTTAAACGGGTCGACACCATCCGTAATTTCTTCGTTGATTCCCAGCCGGGGGAGTTCTAAAGCGTAAATATCATTCTTTATAATCTCAACCTTTTCCCCCGCCGGGGTGACTTGTTTGGGATGAAACAAAGTAAAAGTGGCTAAAATAAAAATTAGAAGGGCCCTGCCTATAGCCATTTGGTTGGGATTGTAGGTCTTTATTACTCAAAAATCAAGAATATACCCTTGGCCATAAACTGTTTTTATTTGTGACGGATCAGCCCCGTAAAGTTTAACTTTATTCCTGATTTTTTGAATCAGTTTCGTAATCGCCCAGAGGGAGTATTTTTCCTCGTTCTCTCCCCACAGAATCTCCGCGATTCGATCTTGGTTTACAATTTTTTCTTTTAAAAGCTCCTCGAAAACGGCCTTTTCTTGATTTGATAAATGCTTGGCAAGGTTTTGATCCAGTTTTTTAAAATTACCAAGGCCGAGTTTTTGTAAATAATTTTTTGAGGCGGCAAAGTCTATAGGCGAGAGTTTGGGAAGGGAGAGGGGCGGGCAATATTTCCGAAGCGTTGTTTCGTTGGCTAAAAATTCGGCGTAAAACCGGTTTTTCCAGTAATTTTCCGGGTTTTTTCCCGCCCGGCCGTTTTTGACGTAAACCAGGGCAGAGACTATTGATCTTGGCAAATCGGCCATACTCCGATCGGCGCGAAAAGCTATAAATAATTCTTTGTCTTTAAAATTAAAGGAAGCTCCCGGGCCGTAATTTGTAATTAAAACCGTAATTTTATTTATTTTTAAATCAAAAAAAGCAATTTTCGTCAGATCGCCCCAAAAATCGGTGATGTCAAAATGTTTTAGGGGGGGAATTTCCAGTTGGTTTTTGACGATTTTTGTGATTTCGTCGGGATATTTGTCCCCGAAACTTTTGCCGGATTTTCTGATATAGCGCCAGAATTTTTTGGGGTAGTTAAAATCCGGAAAGTAAACTGTTTGGGTTTGGTCGGGGATGAGGTAGGGAAGTACCGTAAAACCTTTGTTGTTATAATTATCGCGGGCAATCGTGGCGGCTAAAAAACACAGGTGGTTAGCCAGCATGTCCAAATCGTTGGTAAAAATGACTTTTGGGACTTTGAGCCTATTTTTGGTCATAATTAACTCTTTTTCCAGTCAAGCTGTATCTTGCCACTTATACTATCCTATAGTCAAATGTGTAGTTCTGAGGAAGTAGCGACTGGGTTAAAAACCTTGGCGGATCAATTGGGAATTGAGGCAAATCTTGTCAATTGCAATGGCGAATGGTTTTGTGTATTACCCGGTGTTATTAATTACGAGGCCTTTGATCGTTTTTTACAAGGTGGAGGTGGTTATGTGGACGCTAGTAATAGACTAGCGGAAAAAAAACTTATTAAAATTTTACACGAGAGGAGATTGTCTGACGCATTGAAGAAACCTTCAAAAATAACGAATGCAGCTGTCGTGCATGTTTTTGGGAAACTATCGGATATTGTTGTTGCGGACGGCACGGATCCGTTGCGAGAAGCGCAACATGGATATAAAGAAATTAACCCTAGGGGAAAGGGGAGGGCGGGTTAAATATGGCAGCAAATATTTCAAAATCAGAAGGGCAAATTGTCTGTGGGACAAATAATTTTAGACAATTCAGCTTTTTATTTGGAGTATTTGACTCGGGAAAAGAAAAGTCGCCTTTTGTAAGAACTGATGAGGGTTTAAAATTAGAATATAATTGGGAAGATGGCGAAAATTGTCGTGGATTTCGCGGGCCTTTGTTGTTAAAAGTGTGTCACCGGGAGAAAGATTTTAGAGCAACCATTTTCTCGTTTAGTCAGTTTTTGCCGGGAATGTCTTCAATTATTTTGGGTGTAATAAGAGAGAAAAATTTGGCCATAATTTAATCAAGTGGATTTTTGAGGTTTTTAGCCTTCGAATTGATTTTTACCACCGCCCCTGCTATACTATAGGTCATGACTCGAGTTACCCATGAGCGGTTTTTTCCAAGAGGGAAGTTGATGTCTTTTAGGGCTATGGATCGGGCATTTGGTAACGCAGGAAAAGTTATTGATGTTATTGTCGACCCTGAGACAAAACGTAGGGTAAGCGAAATCTTACATGCCGAGCCAAAAGAACCATGTACGGGTATTGTACAGCCGGGGATTGTAACCGCTCCTTTTGATGACAGGATTACTTCAGAACTTTGGACCTTCGCCAATATTTCCTGGCAACTAAGAAATCCAGGTTATGGGCCCCTGGATTATAGAACATCTTTTGGACGGGTTGGAATGGAGGATTACGCATGTCTTTTAGTCGAGAATAGACAAACACTTGGTCCAACAGCGATGGGTGAGCCTAGGGTTGATTTTGGATCAAATAGAAATGTCGAATACCTTAAACGTGGATTAGAAATTTTAGCTGGCGACGCGGACACATTTTTTCTGTGTGGGAAAGTTTGTACGGCTCTTGGCGTTAATTACCTCGTAGACGATCCGGGCGATCCAAGGTCGTGGGAGGTAATGTTTTGTCCAGAAGTAGCGAAAATGCGTGCGGACGGCAGAGCCCTGGGCGATAAAGGTCGTCGTGGTGCAGATATAAATGAATTTCATAAGGAAAACCAGGAAATTTATGATATCCCCCAGTTTAAAGGTTCGAAGGATATTTCAGAGCTTGTTAATCTGGTCCAAACATTAGAACCAAATCAAATTTGTCTTGCCGCCTTGATGTGCGAATATTTTTTAGGTAGTTTTACGCATTGGGTAGCTATTCTTGGGATGTTTCACGCTCCTAATTTTGAGCAAGCGGCGGCACAGTGGAGAACGCCCATCAGACAATTAGCGGCAGAAAGCCCGTTCGACGTTAATCGCCACCCGCTTGATCAGGGGTTTTTAAGAATTGCCGGAGATGCTTCGCCGTGGGGCATTACCGAAACCCCAGTTGTGTTAGTCTCATTAAGCAAATTTATGCCAGCCTGGGCAAATACTATGGGCGCGGATTTTGGTGTTAACCCAGCCGTTTTAACCTTGATTGGTGGTAACCGGCATATTAATTTAGGGGCGGGGAAAATAACCGCAAATTATGGAGTTTTGACTCTCAAAAAAATACTTGAGTCGGGGAAGGTTTTTTGAGGAGATTTCCCCTCGAATTGGATTTCATCAATAACGAGTCGAGAGTCACCCATGTGGCATTTGAGAATTTTCATCCGCCGGCCGTCTTTGATGGTCCAAAGGCCGGGCCAGGGGTGCATAGCGCGATACTGATTATAAACTTGAGTACAGAATCTGGAATCTGCAATTTTGGAATAATCAACAAAACCGTCTTGCCGGGCTAAAAATCTGGTATAAGTTGCTTTAGAATGATCCTGTTCTGTTAGTGATCCTTCAAAGTTTATTTTTGAGATTTTTTTGGCGATTTCCTCAAACAAGCGAGTGTATAAACTTGACGTCGTGTCGTCAGAATTGATGGAGCAGGATTTTTGCCACAGAATCGGGCCGGAGTCCATTTTTATTTTTAAATCGGGATAGTGTTTCAGTTTGAAAATGGTTATCCAGGCGATTTTGTCGCCGCGCCAAAGGGTAAACTGGACCGGCGACGGACCGCGAAACTCCGGCAGTTTGCTGAAGTGAATGTTAAAAATTCCCAGCTTAGGAAGAAAAAATGCTTCTTTAGGAATAATCATCCCAAAATCGGCAACGATCCCCAAATCCACTACGATATTACGTAATATCGTAGTAAGTTCTTCGCGGGCGGCGGGGGTGGCGACGGGGACGGCGTTTTTTTGGGCCCAGACTTTAACCGCCGAGGGAGTGAGGGTTTGTTTTCTGCCTATTGGTTGATCCGGTTTAGTTATTACCAGTTTAAGCCGTGGCTTTAGAGTCTCCAGAAGGGGCAGACAGTAGTTTGACGAGCCAAAAAAAATCACAGACATAAAGATCAAATGGTTTTGCCAAGGTTTCGCCGGAAAAAGTCCTTGACCCCCCGTTTTTGGTTAGGCCGGCCGGCAAATAATAATTTAACGGCTTCGCGAAGCAAGGCGAACTTCGTGCGGAGGTGAGCAAAAGAAAGACCAAACATTAAACGGTTGCGAGTCAGGTAATAATCGTTTAGACCGCCACCGATGCTGTTGCCGGCGGTTTGAGAAACTTTGTGATAGGCGCGTGCTTGTGGGACAAATAATAATTTAAAACTGGCTCGTCTGGCCCGCTCACAGATTTCGGCATCCTCTAAATAAAGGGCGTAGTTTTCGTTGAAATACCCGATTTTTTCAAACACTTTGCGTTTAAAAACCATAAAGGCCCCGGTGATAAATTCTGTTTCTCCTTGTTTAAATTGTCCGGTATCAACTTCATCAACGCCAATATGCGAGTGGTACATATTATTCCAATCAATTTTTCCGCCAGCATACCAAATAATACTGCCCTTAGCGGGCTGGTGATACTCATACCCTTTAGCAAAATAAATTAATGGTCCGGCAATATCCGCGCCCGCGTCAATTAATTTTTCTAAACAGTCCCTTTGTTCAATTATTAAATCGTTATTCAAGACAGCAATGTATTCTCCTCTCGCGGTTTTTATTCCCGCATTGTACCCACCAGCCACCCCGACATTTTTGGGTAATGAAATTATTTTTATATCGGGATGAGCCAACCGGATCAATTTTAGGGAGTTATCCGTTGATTCGTTATCCACGACAATTATTTCCGGTTTAACGGTTTGCTTTTTCAAATCTGCCACTACCGAAATCGTATCCTTTGGTAAATTAAAATTTAAGACAATTGCTGATACTTTCATGATAAGCCTTAACCATCCACCGACTTTTCGGTCGAATTAATCCTCGAAAAATTCTTAATAAGCAGCCAAAAATTATTAAAAATTTCAATATTGGCAACTGCCATGATGGTTTATATTTTCTAAAAAAAGCAAGGTAACTTTGCAATTCCTTTATAGCGCCGTGGGCAGGGGAGGAGGATGAAAATCCAAGGTGAATTGCCGCAGCTTTTGGTTCATAGTAGCTCTTGTAGCTTAATTGGCGCATACGGTATTGCCATTCAAGTTCTTCGCCATACATAAAAAATTTTTCATCAAACCCGCCGGTTTTAACAAAAACTTCTTTGGGAATTAATTGGCAGGCGCCGGTGATCCAGTCAAAAGTTCTAACTTTATCAAAGGCCGTTTTTTCGCGAACATGAATTGACGGCAAAAACTTTTTTAAAATCGGCCAATTGTCAATGGTTGACATAATTAAAAAAACCGTCCATAAATTGGGAAAATAGCCAGCCGACGGCTGTAAACTGCCGTCGGCATTTAAAAGCTTTGGGCCAATGACGCCGGCATCAGGGTGGCTCTTTGCAAATTCAACTAATTTAGCAACCGTATCTTTTTTTAAAAAACAATCGGAATTTAACAGTAAGAAATAATCGCCTTTAGCAATCTTCATCCCTTGATTGTTGCCAACTGCAAAGCCCTTATTTTCTTTATTGGCAATTGTTACTTGAGGGATTTTTTCCGAAGAATTATTATCAACAACAATAATTTCACTGTCCTTGGGACAACAGGCCAAACATTTTTTGACTAAATCAAGACGGTTATACGTGACAATAATAATTGATGTCATAGTTCCACCTCTTCCCATTCATCTTTTCCATTCTTCCCTTTGCCGGTTATTTTATACATTTTACCCTTCTGTTCTAAAATCCGCTCGACAAAAATTTTCCCTTCCAGATGGTCCATCTCATGCTGAATAACCACGGCGGGAAAGTCCTCAAAAATGCTTTCTATCCACTGACTACTGTCTACCGAAGTCGGGAGTCCGTGGTCAGTAGTCTGATATTTTAATTTAATCCATTTCCATCTTTTAACCATTCCGTAATACTTCGGGAGGGAAAGGCAGCCCTCCAGCGGCGATTTTTTGGTTTCCTCCTGAAACTCCTGCGAATGCGCAACTATTTCCGGATTAATAAACACCCGTACAGGCTCAGTTTTCGATGGTTTGAAATGGGTTAAAAATAATTTATAGGGGAGACCGACCTGATTGGCCGCCAGACCAACCCCCTCTGGGTTTTTTTGGAGAATAAGAGTGGTTTTCATCTCCTCGATTATTTTTAATAATTTGGTGTCAAAATCAGCAACCGGCACCGTGGCTTTTCTTAGAATTTCATGGGGGGCCTGAATTATTTGGTACATGGGGTAATTATATACCGGCTATGGAGTTTTGACTATGCAAACAAACCGATTTCTTCCAAATTGATCTTTTAAAATTTTTACCCGGCCGAATTTTTCAAAAGCCGATTTTTTGTGGGTGTCGTCTATTTCCAGAATAATTGTTTGAATCGTTCGGGCGCGGCACTGTTCCAACAGTCGGTAAATTATTTCCAAACCGCGTCGGCCGCCGTCAAGGGCCAGACGGGGCTCATAGTTTCGGACCTCCGGCGGCAGGTGCCTTATTCGCCGGCGGGGAACATAGGGCAGATTAGCCACGACCAGATCGTATCCTCCGTCGTCCAGCAAGTCGTGTTTTTTAATTTTGACCTTGGCCTCCAGTCTTTTGGCGTTTATCCGGGCCACTGCCAGCGCCTTTTGGCTGATATCTATCAAAGTCACTTTGCACTCCAGCTCTAAAGCCAAAGTTATCCCGATACAGCCCGATCCCGTGCCAACATCGCAGATTCGCAGGTGTAACTCCTGCGAAGCTAATTTTTTAACAATGTCTATAATGCCTTCAGTCTCAATTCTTGGGATCAAAACATTTTCATTGACAAAAAAATTCCGACCGTAAAAACGTTTAAAACCGGTTTTGTAGGCATCAGGCGTCATTTTGGTACAGCTGGCCAGCCGAAGATCAAAAGGGCAAGAAGCATGATTCCGTTGCTTAGAACTGTTCCCGCAACCAACTGATCAACAGTATGTTTTTTTAAAATATATCTTGCCCAGGCGATAGGAATTAATAACAAGTAAAGCCATAAAAATTGCAGGTGAAAATATAAATTTATACCGCCAAATGTTAACGAGGCTAAGACCATATGGGCGCTGATTTTATATTTTAGAACCGCAGTGACAAAAGTTGTTGTCAAAATAACTGCGGCTAAAACCAAAGACAGATGAAAGGTTGTTGAATCCGTCAAAAAATAGATTAAGATGACCAAAATAAACAGGGCGGCAATGGTTATTGGAAAAAGAAACCTGTTTCTATCTTCAATTTTTGACCAGTCAATATCGGAGACCCTTTTTGTTGCCACAAGATATGTGGTTATCAGCAGGGGAATTCCAATGCTGAAAATAAAAATAATCGGGTAAACCCAAATGGCTTTCCAAAAGCCAATGCCGGAACGGATTGCCACCACAAACCATAAAATGATGACAAGTGGGGATGGACCCAATAAACGGGAAATCAAAAAGGCCCAATTATTTTTGTTCTTTAAAAAAGATATCATGAAATCTCTTCCCTTCAGAATAAGTTTTTTCCATAATTAATGCCACGGTTGCTAAAATTGTTGTTACCACCGCAAAATAAATAATATTACCAAGTTGGGTTCCTAAAATTTCTGTTCCGGAAAAATTATCAAAACTGATGTGCCACAAGTTGTTTTGTCTGGCAACGCTCTCACCAATACACCAAAAAATAATAAACCAGATATTAACAAGAGCTAAAAGCCGCCAATTTTTCAGCATTATTTTTCTTTGAAACAACAGTAACAATACAGTTGCCGTCCCGCCGGTTAAGGCCATAATAATCCAAATTAAAATCATTTCAATTTTTTAGATAAATATAGTGTTAAAAAAACAACAATGGTTACATAGCCGGTGACCCAGATATATTCTTCTAAAGGGATCGTAAATAAATTTAAACCGGATAAACCTTTGGGGAACGTCCAAAGACCGAAATTAATCGCAATAAAATCAGCCGGGAAGCCAATTAAAAATGCCCCAAAAAGAATTTTAAAAAATATCTTTTTATGGTCAATAAAAATTTTCGGGTCGATTAAAATAAACAAAAGTAGGGGAATACCAAAAAATATAGCTAACCAATGAAAATATGTCATAGTTTGTTATCAACTAGCCACTTTTTTACTTCCTCATCATCCCCAAGGCGATTTATTATAAACTCGGCTTCCTGTTTAGCCAAATCTTTTTGGTTGTTTTTCAAATAAAGTTTGGCCAAATGGAACCGGGCGTCGCGGTAATCAATTTTCAGATCCCGGGTTTCCTCGAGCATTTTTATAGCTTGGGGAATTTTATCATTGGTTTCCAGAAGCAGGCCGGCAAAGTAATGGATTTTGGCATCGGTGGGGGCCAAATCCACGGCTTTCAGAATCGCCTCCAGGGCCATGGGTAAAACCTTGGGATCAAGTTGGGAAAGGGAGTAGAGAACCCGGGCGCGGCTTTTCAAAAACACCACATTGTTGGGCGAGTCGGCGACGGCGGTGTCGGAGGCCTTAAGGGCGATATTGGCCAATTGTGATGACAGCGTTGCGTTTTCTTCTTGGGCGGCAGCTAGGGCTAAAACAGCCGTGTTTTGAGCCAGCTCATCGCGATATAACGGTTCCTCCGGCATCGCCGCCACTGCTTCCTGCAGTTTTTGAAAAGCCGGCACCGGTTGATTGGCTTTCTGCAAATTTTGCCCCAGGGCATAAACAGTGTCGGACTGCCAGTAATTAACGAGCCTCGAGATTAAATAAATTGTTAAGAGAATAACTCCGCCCATGGCAAACCATTGTTCCGTGCCGACGGCTTCAGTTATCATTTTTTTTGTCCGTAAATTGTCGTTGTCAAGCGACAAAAGAAAAATAAAGGCGGGGATAAGGAAGAAGAACAGACCAA
The DNA here is from genome assembly GCA_964431075.1 of uncultured Gammaproteobacteria bacterium. Lineage (GTDB taxonomy): Bacteria > Patescibacteriota > Microgenomatia > JAMCZE01 > JAMCZE01 > CAYHSW01. The sequence goes on along the minus strand of CAYSID010000016.1, from coordinate 7,230 downwards.
TGATAACCACCGAAAAACCGAGAAAGTTGGTGACAAGGATGGAGAGATAAGCTCCTGCCAGTCCCGTTTGCAGATAATTTAAAATCTTGAAATTGCCGATTAAGAATTTGCCAAGGGCAATAATCAGCAGGAAGTAGGCGACTATTCCCACCGTGCCCGTTGTAGCCAGCAGATTGAGAACTTCGTTGTGGGCTTTATTGTAAAGAAAATCCCATTCGGAGAGCATATTATGAGCTGCCGGCCTGTCTTTATAGTAGGAAAAAGCAAAAGTTTCTACCCCCGATCCGAAAACGGGGTACCTTTGCCAAACTTTTAGCGCCCCTTCCCAGACGACTTTTCTGATATCGCTGGATGTGGAAATGCCGATATCAATGTAACCGGAATTTGCAGGCGGGGCAGAGATTCGTTCCCCGTTCATCGTGGATGGTTTTGAAAAATAATTTTCTAAAGACAGGCCGTTTATTCTAGGCAACGGCAACCCAAAAAGAACTGAAGTTGCAAGAAACAAGATACCAGTTACAAATAATAATTTAAAATTAACAATTTGAAATTTGAAATGAATTATTAAATTTATAATTAATAAAACAATAGTTCCTGCCAATAAACCCCAAATTCCTGATTGTGATTTGGTGAATAATAATCCGGTAAAAAAAACTGTTGCCAAGATTGGATAGAGATATGTCTTTAAATTTCGAATTTCAAATTTCAAATTAAGTGCTGAACCGAGTGCAACGAGGATCAACACGTCAAGGTACGCCGCCATCCAGTTTGGTTGGCCCAGAGTGGCGTAGACCCGATTTCTGACATCCTGAACCCAGCAGGCAACGTCGAAATTTCCGGTGACAAAAACACAGGACAGGGAATGCCCATAGTGTTCAAAGGCTCCCCATACGGCTATAATAATACCAGCAACAAAACTTGAATAAAGTATTTTTTTGACATTCTCCGCGGTTAGATTTGAGACAGCCGCAAAATATAACAACAGATATGAAATTGTGGCTAACAGGCCTTCATGAAATCTTGAATAGTAGCCGAAAATGGAGGTCCGGGTATCTATGGAAAAAATTGTGGACAAAACGTGGGTTAACAGATAAAGCAAAAGGGGAATTTCCATAAACGTCCGCCGGTAAATAATTTTTTTGACCGCAATCATTTTGCAAACCCAGGCGGCGACAATAATAATCGTTGCGACGTAAACAGTAACCATCTTATTGAATTCAAAAAGCTCCGAAGTTTTGGAGGTGAACACTAATGGCACCAAAAAAAACATGGCATAAAAACTCCAAGTAATTATTTTCTGTCCCCAGTTTATATTCTGCACTTTCATAATTTACTACAAACTAATTGACACAACTATCCCACGTGGTATAGTTGAATCAATGAAAAATATTACCGCAACAGAATTATTATTAAGACTTGGAGCCGGAACACTGTTGGGTTTTTCATTTATTGCTCCCGGAATAGCGGTGTTAGGAAGGCCACTTTTAAAATTGACAGAAAAATATCTAGAAAATCGGGTTAGAAAAGAAGAAGCCTATTTATCCTCCTGGCAATTAAGAAGGGCGTTGAAGTATTTGGCAAGAAAAAAATTTATAGAAATTAGCGAAACTAAAAATGAAACCAAAATAAAAATTACTGAATCCGGTAACAATCGGTTGTTGACTTACAACTTCGAGAAAATGGATATAAAAATCCCGGAAAAATGGGATGGTAAATGGAGGATTGTGGCTTATGATATTGCCAAATTAAAAGATTCCAAAAGGCATTTATTTAGGGAAAAAATTAAAGAACTTGGTTTTTACCCATTACAAGAAAGTGTTTATTTATTTCCGTACCCGTGTTTTAGTGAGGTAGAATTTTTACGGCAATATTTTGGCGTCGGGGCGGAAATAATTTATCTGGAAGTTTCAAAATTGGAAAACGAAGGTGTTTACCGCGACTATTTCGGCCTTGATCTCTGAATTATTGATTGATTTAACTATACCACGTGGGATAATTAAATCAACATAGAAGGGTTAAATTGATATTATGAAAAAATTATTATTTATTTGTGAAGGGAATGTTGGTCGTAGCCAAATGGCCGAGGGATTTTACAAACATTATATGGGGGGGGTGCTGTTTTAAGTGCCGGAGTGTTAGACGTTGGCGTTAAATATGATTATATCCCAAGGGCTGACATCGTTTTGGCCATGAAAGAAAAGGGTATAGATATATCCTCTCAACGAATCAAGAAAGTTACTAAAAAAATGTTTGAGGAAGCGGAAAAAGTTGTTGTCCTCTGCGACCCAAAACTTTTGCCGGCCTACATTAAATTGGATGATTCTCGTGTTATCCTTAGGCAAGTTCAAGATCCGGTTAAAAGTTCGATGAAAGATATTAGAGTAATAAGAGATCGTGTCGAGAAAATTGTCACCTCCTTGTTTGGCCTGGTTTAAAGTAATAAAATACCGTTGATGACGACGGGGAACATCATTGACCGGGTATTTTCGCTCGTATCCTATGACGTGGGGATAGATTTGGGGACAGCCAATACTTTAGTTCTCGTTTTAGGAAAGGGAATTGTAATTCGGGAACCATCCGTGGTTTCCATGCAGAAAAAATCCAAAGCGGTTATCGCTATCGGTACGGAAGCCAAGAAAATGGTCGGCCGGACGCCGGCTAACATTATGACGGTCCCGCCTTTATCTGATGGAGTCATCGCTGATTTTGACGCGGCGGCGGCGATGCTTAAATACTACATCAGAAAGATACATGAGGTCCCGGGGTGGACTCCCAAGATTCCCAAGCCGCGGGTGGCTGTCGGAATTCCCGCCGGGGTGACCGAAGTGGAGCGGCGGGCGGTTCAGGAGGCGGCTCTGGCGGCTGGAGCGAGAAAAGCCTTTTTAATTGAAGAGCCAATGGCGGCGGCGATCGGGGCCGGCCTTAATATTGACGACACTCACGGATCGATGATTGTGGACATTGGCGGCGGGACAACGGAGATGGCTGTTATTGCCCTGGGGGGCATCGTCGTTAATAAATCAATAAGAATTGCCGGCAAGGAAATGGACGAGGCCATCGTCAATTTTTTACGGCTTAAATATGGGGTTTTGATCGGGGAGCGGACCGCCGAAGAGTTGAAGATAAACCTTGGGTCTATTGATGAAGATAAACACGCGGTGGTGCGAGGCCGGGATTTGGAGACCGGACTTCCTAAAAGTTTACGAATAGTTTCCGGAGAGGTTAAAGAGGCCATGGCACCGGTACTAAATCAAATAATTGAGGCCATAAAAGATTTGATTGAAGAAACTCCACCGGAATTAGTTTCCGATATTTTGGAGCGGGGGTTGACTTTGGCCGGCGGAGGGTCACTTTTGACCGGGGTTGATAAGATGATTTCGGTGGCGACAAAAATGCCGGTTTGGATTGCTGAAGAGCCGATGGCGGCGGTAGTTCGCGGTTGCGCCAGAGTTTTGGAAGATGAAAAATTATTGGAAAAAGTGAGAGTGACAGGGGGGTTGCGCTAAAAATTTCCAATGGCAAAATCGAAAATTCCGTTGCTGATCGCTTGTGCGTCGTTAATATTTTTACTTGACCGGTTTAATTTTTTAAATCCGGCCAAAAATGTTGCGGAGAAAGTTTTTGTTATGCCGGTTCTTTACGGAACTTCGGCCGTTATAGAGACGATGCAAAATAATTTTAAAGTTTTAACCTTTTGGAAATCAGGTGAGGAAAGAATTAAAAATCTTGAGTTAAAAAACGCTGAGCTGGCAATTCTTGCTAATAAATCTTCTGATCTTGCCCGCGAAAATGAATTATTAAAAAAACAGCAGAATATTTCCGTCGCCGAAAATATTCCCAAACTGGAGGTTAATGTTTTGGAAATTCCCGGACAAATGGTTGTGGACGCCGGTTCAAACTCCGGAGTCAAAACCGGTCAGGTCGTCTTTTATTTGGATATTTTGGTTGGGACTGTTTTCAAAGTTTTTCCCAACCGGAGTTTTGTCCACCTTGTAACTAATCCCAATTCCCAATTTACCGTCAGAGTCGGTAATGTTCGGGGGGTGGCTGTCGGTCAGTTTAACAATAATCTCATATTAGACAAAGTGGCTCAAACAGAGATGGTCCTGCCGAATGACCCGGTGTTTACCACGGGAGAGGGGGAAGCGGGAATTGCCAATCTATTTGTTGGCAATCTTGGGGCTGTTAAAAGCAAAGACAGCGATCTATTTAAAAAAGTGGAGATTGTTCTCCCTGTTGACTTAAAAAAGCTTGACCGGGTTTTCATCGGCCTGTTATGAAAACAAGGATTTTAAAAACAGTATTGCCGGTTATCCCGTATAACTTGTTGCTTCCCGCGGTAGTTTTGTGGGAATTGCGCGGCGAGAAGAATATACATATATGGGCTTTTTTTGCCGGACTGGTTTCCGATTTAATTATCGGAAGAACTCTTGGTTTTTCTTCGCTTTTTTACCTTTTGGTGCTGATTGCCATTAATTTCGTCCGCTCAAAACAAAAATTTAATATCTGGCACGCCTTGTTTATTATCTTGGTGTCTGATTTTATCTATGGACGGCTACCGTTTTGAATTAGTTAAAATACTTTGCATTGGCGGTTTTATTCTTTTGTTTGGCCGGCTTCTAACCTTAACGGTTTTTTCAGGAGATTATTACCGCAATCTTTCCTCCGGCAATCGGATCAGGGAAGATATTATTTTTGCCAATCGGGGAGTTATGTACGATCGGAATAATGAACCAATAGTAGTAAACACCCCGGCTTTTTTTGATGGGGAAAAAGCAATTACCAAAGAAGAAGCGCTTTTGACCAAAGAGGTAAAAGCCGTAGCGGCGAGAAATTATTTGTTGAAAGAAACGGCTGCTCACGTTCTGGGGTATGTTAATTTGACTGACCATAAGGGAGTAACAGGTTTGGAATTGCAGTATGACCAAATGCTTAGAGGTACTGACGGACGGGAGTTGGTGGAGACGGATGCTACCGGCCGAAAACTTAAAAGCCTTGGTTTCGTCAAACCGGTTGATGGTCAAAATTTAAAGACCACCCTTGACAGCCGCCTGCAGAAAAAAGCTTATGAACTGATCAGAGAAAAAAAAGGAGCGGTGGTGGTTTCTAATCCCGAAACGGGCGAAATTTTGGCTTTAGTCTCGAGTCCTTCGTATGATCCCAATTTATTTACCTTTCCGCAGACACCCGGCAGTGAGGAAAAAATAACCGCCGTTTTAAATGATAAAGAGGAACCTTTTTTTAACCGGGCGATTGGGGCAACTTATCCTCCGGGGTCAACATTTAAAATCATCTCCGCCGCGGCCGGGTTGGAAAGCGGGGAAATAACGGCTCAAACTTTATTCGAAGATCGGGGAGTATTAGTTATCGGTCCGTATAAATTCTACAACTGGTTATTTATCAAAAGCGGCGGATATGACGGGTTTATAAATATTGTCAACGCCATAAAAAGGTCAAATGATATTTATTTTTATAATCTCGGGGGTAAAATCGGAGTGGAAAAAATAACGGATATGGCTAAAATTTTCGATTTAGGACAAGCTTTGGGGATTGATTTGCCGGGAGAGGCGGCCGGTTTGGTTCCGGATCAGAAATGGCGCAGTGTGCACGCCCGGGCCTGGTATCTTGGGGACACCTATCACCTGGCCATCGGCCAGGGCGATTTGTTAGTGACGCCGCTGCAGGTTAACACCTGGACAAGCGTTATTGCCAACGGCGGAAATTTATGCCAACCGCATTTAACAGGTCAACCGAATTGTAAATCTTTAAACTTTAAACCTTCAACTTTAAACCTGATTTCTGAAGGGATGTCATTAGCCTGTAAACCCGGCGGGACGGCTTACCCGTTGTTTGATTTAAATGTTGACGTTCATTGTAAAACGGGGACGGCGGAGTTTGGGGATCCCAAAAACCGAACCCACGCTTGGTTAACAGCCTATGTTTCCAAACAGGAAGCGGGAAAATTGGATAAGGATCCTATCGCCATAACGGTTCTCCTCGAAGCCGCCGGTGAAGGCTCCGACGTCGCCGCCCCAATTGTTCGGGATTTGATTAAGGCGTGGAGGGGGCAACAGTTTTTATATCCGTAAGTCTTTCAAACATAAACTCAACTAATTTTTCGGTTGGGACAGGATTCTTCTTCCCCAATTCATCTTTCGGAACTGTTCGGACAAGTCCAGAATCAAACAGATGCCAGAGTGCATATTTATCAGGGACTTCATCAATACTGAGAGGATTAATCCATTTTTTTCTATCGAGAGCTAACTTTGCAAATTTTTTAATAACGGTTTCAGCCGAAGATTTTCTAGCTGGGCTGTCCGCCCATGCTTCTTCAGCAAATTTTTTCGCACTTATTGCAGATATTGGATATTTCTCTTCTATTTCAATGGTATGACGCTCCGTATCCGTTAAATCATTCATATTCTTCACTCATTCTACCCCCCCCACTCAGAAGTCAAGTGTCATACTACTTGTTGCGGTCGTCATATGGAGTATGTATAATTTTATTATGAGAAAGTTATTACGGCCGGTAGATCTAATAAGATTGGGGTTGGCAAGGGCGGAGGATTTATACTTGAACGCGGTTGATCCGCTTGGATTTATCGCATCATTTTACCCTAGTTACCGCAAAAGAAATTACGCCCAAACGGTAAAACGGGAATTAAAAACGGGAGGCATGGAAAAGATTATCAAAAATAATGAGGTTTTTTTCCGATTGACAGCGGTTGGTAAAAATAATGTTGTTCGGGATTTCCCCCTGCTTTTTTTACGCAATAAAAAATGGGACAAAAAATGGCGAGTCGTGATTTATGATGTCGCCGAAGTATCCCGAACTGTTCGCGAAAATTTACGCCGGAAGTTAAAGGAACTTGGTTTTGGAATGATTCAAGAATCGGTATGGGTTAGCCCTCATGATTTTTTGGAGGATCTCTACGAATATTTGGAAACAAAAAAATTGACAAAAATGATTTATGTCTTTGAAACAACACGACTTGTTGGAGGAGAAATAAATGAGTTGGCCAATAAAATTTGGAAATTGGAAGAGTTGAATGAGAAATATAAAAAATTATTGGAAAAAATAAGTCATACAACGTATGACGGTCGCAACATTAAGTGTGCATATTTGCAACTATTATTAATTGATCCGCACCTACCGAAGGAATTACTGCCGAAGGATTGGGCGGCAGAGAAAGTGAGAGATTTGCTTAAAAAGTTGTGAAGCCGCCGGCG
>CAYSID010000015.1:0-22565 GCA_964431075.1 uncultured Gammaproteobacteria bacterium | reverse complement strand
TGTGTAGTTTGATTTGCATGATCGTTAGTATATCATACTAACGTATCGTTATTCACAGTTACTGTCTTTAAGGTCGATGAAACAAATATTCAAGTTATGGATCCGTCTATTGATGTTCGAGACAATCCGGTAAATACAACTATCGATAGGCTATTTTCTGCGCTAAACGAGAAACAACAAATAATTTTTATTGGTAATAAAAAAGTTCTTTAAAATTTTTGCGTTTTTCTATTTAGGTAAAATCTATCAGATTTTGCCTGTTTGAGCCGACTTTTTCGGAAGCTTGAAGAGGGGGTAATATTGTGGTCCTCCAGAAAAATCATTGATTTCTTTTTTGGTGAGGCGGCAGGGATTCGAACCCTGAACCAACAACTTAAAAGGATGCTGCTCTACCGTTGAGCTACCGCCCCGATAGCTTATTTTATCATAATTGCCATGGCCACATAAGCCCAGAAGCCAAAAAAGGTTACCATAACAGCGTATTTAAGCCATTTGTTTTGATCTGATAAGTTCATAAAGCCAAATAATAAGACCTATGATGGCAATGGGAATTACGATCAGGCGATAATCAGGATTGGTCAAATTGCCGTGAATCGCGCCTAATAATAGAGGTAGAATCAGAAACCGGTGGATGGATTTCCATTTCCGGTACGGGAGAACAACGATAAAGGTAATTAGCAGCATAAACATTAAAAGAAGCATGGCGATAATACCCAGATTTACCCCCCAGTCCTGAAATGTGAGAACATAATCTAAATAATCAACTAAAAACAGCGGGTGCAGCATGATTAAAATGAAAGCCAGGCCGCCAAAGATGTGGTGGAGTTTTAGATATTTCGGATTTAGCTTCAACCAAAGGGTAAAAGTGTACAAAATAATCCCCCCAATAGCCGCGAACCGTCCGAAATCTGTTAAACTTAACATATTTTAGTATAATACATCAAGGCCGCATTCGTCTAACGGCAGGACGACAGATTTTCACTCTGTTAACAGGAGTCCGACTCTCCTATGCGGTACTTTATGTCCATGTTTGGATTGTCTGCGAGAACTAAAACTGTAAACCAACTCCGGGATTTGCTTACAGAAAAGGGTTTTGCTGAATTTATACCGCCTCTGATTGACAGAGCCCAGCCAACCGAGCCGACGATTTATCAATTTAAGATCGGCAAGTACTATCTTGCCACTTCTCCGGAAGGTTTTATGAAAAAACACGTTTTGCCTAATTTTAATGGAAACTGTTTTGCCGTTTCTCATTGCTTTCGGGCTATGGAAGGGGAAAGCCGTCTGCACCGGCCAGATTTTTTAATGTGCGAATTTTATATTTATAACGCGACCTATCTTGAGTTGATGGATTTTACTGAGGAATTAATCGCAAAAATTCTTAAGATAAAGAAAAAAATTAAAAAAATTTCCCTGATGGGTTTATGGCAAAAATACTTAAATGTCGATCCTACAAAGATAGATTTGATCAAGTTTGCTAAAGAGCGGGGTTATTCGATTGATAATGCCGATTGGGAAGCTCTGTTTACCCAAATCCATTTTAACGAAATTGAGAAACATTATCCAAAGGGACCGTTTTTTCTTGTTGATTTTCCGCAAAAAACCTCGCCCTTGTGCGAGCCGCAAAAAGGCAACCCGGAACTGTCGGAACGATTTGAGTTAATAATCGATAAAATTGAACTGGCTAACGGGAACACGGAACGCTTTGACCCTCGTGCTGTCCAAACAATCATGGCGGCGGAATGTACCAAGCGCGGGACACCTGTTGATTATGAGTTTATTGCGGCGCTAAAAAAACTTGAGGGTAAAAAGTGGGCTGGGGTCGGACTTGGGGTCGATCGGCTTTGTATGCTTCAAAATAATATCCGCGACATTAGAGATCTTAGTGAAGTATAATACTGTCCTTATGAATATCAGAAATGTGGCTATAATCGCCCATGTTGATCACGGCAAGACCACTTTGGTTGATGCTCTGTTGCGCCAGTCTCACACTAAACTTAATAAGATGCAAGAGCTCCAAAATACAATTCTTGACTCAAACGAACTTGAGAGGGAGCGGGGGATAACGATTTTTTCCAAAAATGCTTCGGTGCGCTACAAAGATTATAAAATTAATATCATTGACACGCCGGGTCACGCGGATTTCGGCGGTGAGGTCGAACGGGTGTTGAAAATGGCCGACGGAGCCTTGCTTTTAGTTGATGCTAAGGAAGGACCGATGCCCCAAACTAGATTTGTTTTAAAAAAAGCCCTTCGTCTCGGATTAAAAATTATTGTGGTAATAAATAAAATTGATAAAGCTGATGCCCGTCCGGAATTTGTTTTAGGCAAGACCTTTGACCTTTTTGTGGAACTTGGGGCTTCGGAAGAGCATGCTTTTTTTCCGGTTATCTATGCCATTGGTAAGGAAGGCAAAGCAGGTTATGAGCCGGACAAATTAACGGACATAACTCCGATTTTTGAGACTATTGTTAAAGAGATACCGTCCCCCCCCGGGCAAAGACGAAGCTCCTCTTCAAATTTTAGTCACTACCATCAAGGGAGATAATTATAAGGGTCTGATAGCCACAGGCCGGATAGACAACGGCCGAATAATAAATGGCCAGCAAGTGGCTCACATTAACCGCGACGGTAAAGTAAATAAATATAAAATAACCAGCCTGATGGGATTTGAGGGACTGGAGCAGGTGGAAATTGACCAGGCTTCGGCGGGAGATATAGTGGCTGTGGCTGGCGTACCCGACATTAATATCGGCGAAACAATTGCTGATTCTTTAGATCCTGTTGCTTTGCCCCTTTTGGACATCGAGCAACCTACCGTGAAAGTAACTTTTTCCGTTAATACCTCGCCTTTTGCTGGTAAAGAGGGGAAGTTTACCACCTCCCGGCAAATTGCGGCCCGCCTGGAAAAGGAGCTGGAAACCGATATGGCCCTGCAGGTTGCCTCTAACGATGACGGCTCGTGGACCGTTTCCGGCCGGGGAGAATTGCATTTAGCGATACTGATCGAACGGTTACGGCGGGAAGGTTTTGAGCTGCAGGTTTCGCGGCCGCAGGTTATCGAGCACGATGGTCTCGTCCCCTTTGAAGTGTGCTATATCGAATGTCCGGAAGAGTTTTCCGGTATCGTCATGAAGCGGATGGGGGAGCGGCACGGAGAACTAAAAGACATGAAGAACGAAAACGGCATTACTTATTTTGAATTTTTAATCCCGACCCGGGGTCTGTTCGGCTACAGAAGTGAATTTTTAACTGATACCCGGGGACTGGGAATTATTAATACCTCGTTTAGTAAATTTGATAAGGATTTTGCCAATTGGCGGGAACGGCAAAATGGGTCTCTGACAGCCTATGAAGCCGGAACATCGATGCTTTACGGTCTAATGAATATCCAGGACAGGGGAGTTTTGTTTATTGGCCCGGGAGTGCCAGTTTATAAAGGCATGGTTATTGGTCAAAATTCCCGACCCGGGGATATTGCCGTTAACGCCTGTAAAGAAAAACATCTGACCAATCACCGATCTAACGCCCAAATAACAGATCATTTTAACACCCCTAAAATCATGGGGCTTGAGGATGCTCTTGAATATATCGGGGATGATGAACTTGTTGAAATTACTCCGCAGTCAATAAGAATTCGTAAAGCAGTTCTTGACGAAGTTGCCGCCAAAAAAGCCGCCCGGGGTCTATAATTCCCGATGTGTCAAGCTACCACACACCCGGTGTGTGCAGGCACAAATAAAACTTCGGTTTCAACCCCGGCCTAATTGCTTTTTGTGTTTCTTAAAAAAGCGTTTCAACTGATATAATGATGCGGTGATAAAATTATTTATTGGCTTAATCGGCTTAGTTATTTTCACTGGGGTAAGCATAGAACACGTCAGCGCCATTTACGACCCCCTGTCTGTTCCGAATAATAAATTTGGGATTCACATTTTGGAGCCGACAGAGATCGAAAAAGCGGCCAAGTTCTCAAATTCATCGGGTGGCGAGTGGGGGTATGTAACCATTCCCATTAGGGCAAATGACCGCGATCTTGAGAAGTGGACTAAATTCATGAACCAGTGCCGGAAACTGGAAATCATCCCCATTTTAAGAATTGCCGGATTTCCTGATGGTGATAAATGGAGCGCTCCGAACGAATTTGATCTTCTCGCCTTCGCTAACTTCCTCGACCAGTTGCCTTGGCCCATAAAGAACCGTTATGTTGTTGTCTATAATGAACCTAACCATGCTGGAGAATGGGGCGGGTTTGTAGATCCCGCGGAATACGCCCGGATTTTGGACCGAGCGGTGGATCTGTTCCGGCAGGTAAACGGCGATTTTTTTATGATATCCGCGGGTCTCGACGCGTCGCAGGCCAATCTTTACAACTACTATCACGCCATGCAGCAAGCGGTTCCGGGAGTTTACGACAAAGTTGACGGGGTTTCCTTTCATGCCTATGGCAATCCGGGTTTCGTCACGGCCCCCAATATTTATTCCCGCGTCAATGTGGCCAGTTTCAAGTTTGAGGCCCGCTATTTAAAAATCAATAAACCCATTTTTATTACCGAGGCCGGTTGGAAAAACCCCGCTGATTGGTTTTTCCCTTCCGCCTTTACCTACGCCTGGAATGACAGCAATATTGTGGCTGTCACTCCGTTTCTTTTGGACGGGGGGAGCGGTCCTTTTGCCGATTTTAGTTTTGTCAAACCAAATGGTGATTTTCAGGTTTTCGCCAAAACAATTATGGATATACCGAAAATAAAAGGCCAACCGCTGATATCTGAATCTAGAATTTTGAACCTGGAATCGGGAATAAAAAAGGGGGGCATTGATCAGCCAACGGTTAATCAAAATAATTTTTTTAGCGCGTTAATAGATTTTTTACGAAATTTATTTTTATGAATTGGGTCAAGGCTCCGGATATTGACCGGAGGATAAATAAAATCGTGGCGTCGGGGTTATTTGCTAATGTAGTCCCAGATCTTGTTACCGGGTTGCGCGGTTTTGGCTCGTCGTCACGATCTTTGGCCCGCATTTGGTCGTTTCCCCGGCCTTGGCAAATGGCATTGAATCTTGAACCGAGATATATAATTGAAGTAATCGCCGAAAGGTTTGATAAGTTGTCAGAGATGGAAAAGGACAAAGTTATTATTCATGAACTGATGCATATTCCTAAAAAATTTACCGGCTCCTTAGTCCCGCACAGAAATAGAGGTCAGAAAATTAATCATAAAAACGTTGATTTGATATATGATCACTATCTTGCACGGCGAGGATCAGGTTAATTCGCGGCGCGAACTTGAAAAAATTATTTCGTCATTCAAGGGCGAAGTTGTTAGATTGGAGAAAGACTTCAATCTTACGGATTTATATCAAAAAATCAGCCATTCCCTGTTCGGTAAAACCTTAGTTGTCATAGAAAATTATCTGTCGGGAAGAAGGAAGATCGAAATTGAAGCAGGGGACGCCGATATTATTTTCTGGGAGCCAAAAGAAGTCCCCAAAGCGGTTATCGGAGCTAATAAAGCGATCGAATTTAAAGTACCGAGTTTAATTTGGAAATTTTGCGACGCCCTTAAACCTACTAACGGCAAGTATCTTGTTCCGTTATTCAGAGAGACCTTGAAAACTGCTGACGCGGAATTCATCTTTGCGATGATTGTTCGCCAATTTAGACTGATGTTAAGCCCTGATGGACTGCCAAGTTGGCAATTAGGAAAAATTCAGTCTCAAGCAAAAGTTTTTGGCGGCGAACATTTAAAATTAATCTACAATAAGCTGTTGACTATTGACTATGACCTTAAATCCGGGCGAACTCCCTTTACATTGGAGCAAAATATTGAGAAACTGTTATTGTGGATATAAATTCTGCCTTTCATCCGTTTGACATTAGAGGGGACTATCCGACGGTAGTAGACGAGAATTTGGCTCGTTTAATAGGCCAATATCTTGAGTCGTATTTCGTGGGCCCGGTAGTTATTGCCTCTGACAACCGGGAATCTTCGCCAAAATTGCGGGTGGCTCTGGGAATCAGCAACGCCATTGACCTTGGAGAACTCCCCACGCCCTTGTTTTATTACGCCGTTTGTAAATTAAAGGCGGCCGGAGGGGTTATGGTGACGGCGTCCCATATTTATGCCCAACAAAATGGTTTCAAGATTGTTCATGCCAAGGCCTGTCCCTTTGACGAGGGAGAAATTCTGGAACTTAAAGACTATGTTTCTAAACAACTCTGATATTATCACGCAATATATTTCCGAGATCTGTATAAGGTTTAAAGGTTTAAAGGGTAACAAAAAAATAATTTTCGATTCGGGACAAACTGTAGCCACTCCAATAATCCAAGAAGTCCTATCTCGTTTAACTTTAAACTTTAAACTTTTAACCGAACCACGAGGTTTAAACCCGTTATTAGAAGAAGGGTATAAAAATGTTTGTGATATGGTGGTAAAAGAAAAAGCTGATTTGGGAGTTTTGTGGGATGGTGATTGCGACCGCGTTGTCTTTATTGACCGATCAGGTAAATTAATTCCCCAAAGTTATATTTTAGGGATCATTGCTAAAAATTATCAAAAGGCCGCTTTTGATATCCGAGCCGGTTTAGCGGCCTATACAACGGATTATATTATTACCCAGTCATGGGCCCAAAATTTAAAATATGCGATGCAGGAGGATCCGAAAATCGGGTTTGCCGGGGAGGTCTCCGGGCATCTGATTTTCCGGGAATGGTATGGTATTGACGACGGTATTTTTGGAGCGTTGAAATTTATTGAGTTAATGGGAGACGTTGATTCTCAGTTGAGCATCCTTAAAAACAGTTATCTGGAAATGGTGGAGCAGAATTTCGAATATAAAAGCGATCCGGCTCTTGTCTTGGACAAAATCAGCAATTATTATAGAAGCAGGGATTTTTCAGTATCTGTTATGGATGGGGTAACGGTTGCTTCGGGCGAATTTCATTTTAATATTCGCCAGTCACTAACGGAGCCGTTTTTGAGGCTGAATCTGGAAGCACGATCCCAGGGAAGGCTTGATGAACTTTATGAAGAGATACGTAGTCAAATTGAGTGAGGTCGGAAAAGAGGATGGGGGGATTGTCGGTGGCAAAGGAGCTAACCTTGGAGAAATGGCGGGAATCGGTATCCCCGTCCCCGACGGATTTATCGTTACTGCCCAAGCCTATTTTTATTTTTTGGAAAAGTCTGGCCTCAAAAATGAGATTCAAACTCTTTTGTCTGGCGTTGATGTTAAGGATGATCCTGTAGCTTTGCAACAGGTTTCTGAAAAAATTAAAAAGTTGATGGTCAAAGCTCCGATTCCAAGCGATATCTCCGATCTTATTATTAAGTTCTATGATGATCTAAAAAGACATAAAGGAATCAGGGGGGTTTTTGAGACTCATCCTGCAGTGGCTGTTCGTTCCAGCGCCACGGCCGAAGATCTGCCTCAAGCATCGTTTGCGGGACAGCAGGCAACGTTTTTAAATGTCTCCGGTGAGGCGAATGTGGTTAACGCCGTTCGGGAATGCTGGGCGTCGCTGTTTGAAGCCCGGGCGATATTTTACCGGAGGGAAAACAAATTTGACCACTTCAAAGTCGGCATTGCCGTTCCGGTGCAACGGATGGTCCAATCGGAAGTTTCTGGAGTAATGTTTACCGTCGATCCTGTTAACAATGACAAAAAACGGGTCGTTATTGAAGCTGTTTGGGGTCTTGGAGAAATGATTGTCCAGGGATCGGCCACCCCCGACCATTACGAAGTCTTTAAAGATGATTTGAAAATTTTAGAAGCCCGGCAAACGGATCAGACCAAGATGATGGCAGGGACCAAGATTATTAGCGTCCCCAAAAATAAAATAACCAGGCGGAAAATGACGGATGAACAGATTTTGACGGCCGCTAAACTCGGACTGGCGTTAGAAAAACACTATTACCACCCGCAGGATATTGAGTTCGCGATCGAAAAAGGAAAGGTTTATATTGTCCAGACACGCCCTATTACCACGTTAAAGACTCAAAATTCCGGTTCGAACAAAACGGTTGTGGACGGTGAAATTTTGGAGAAGATGACAACTGTCTTGGAAGGTGAAGCGGCCAGCCCCGGGATCAAAAGCGGCCGGGCCGTAATCCTAAAATCAGCTAAGGAAATCGGGAAAGTTAAGCCGGGGGATATACTGGTTGCCCCTCAAACCAACCCTGATTTTGTTCCGGCGATGAAGAAAGCCGCGGCTATCGTTACGGATTCCGGAGGAAGGACCTCTCACGCCGCCATTGTCTCCCGAGAGCTTGGGATTCCTGCGGTTGTCGGCACCGGCACGGCGACCAGGAAATTAAGGGGCGGCTCTGTTTATACCGTAAACGGCTCTGAAGGTAAAGTATATATCGGTGGACTTAAAGCTGTTGACCAGAAAGCAATCGTAAAAACCGACAAAGAGCTAAATAATCCGGTTACCAAAACAGTCACTAAGGTTTATGTAAACCTGGCTGAGCCGGAAAAAGCGAAGCAAATTGCCGGGCTTAACTGTGACGGTGTTGGGCTTCTTCGGGCCGAGTTTATGCTTGCCGGAATCGGGATCCATCCTAAAAAAATCGTCGAGGAAGGAAAACAGAAGATGTATATTGAGAAATTGGCCGAACAATTGTCGGTCTTTGCCCAGGCTTTTTACCCGAGACCGGTAGTTTACCGGGCCACGGATTTCAAAACTAACGAGTATCGAAGTTTAAAAGGCGGGGATAAATATGAACCACAGGAACCAAATCCCATGATTGGATTCAGGGGGGCGTACCGGTATATGGTGCAAGCGGACGTTTTTAAAATGGAAATGGAGGCCATTAAAATTGTCCGTAATCGAAACGGTCTCAAAAATTTGTGGCTGATGATCCCGTTTTGCCGCACGGTAAGAGAATTGATCGAAGTAAAACATTTGATACATTCCGCCGGTTTGCCCCGTTCCCCGTCTTTTAAACTGTGGATGATGTGTGAAATCCCCGCTAACGTAATACTTTTGGATAAATTTATTGAGGCGGGGATTGATGGTGTCTCCGTGGGTTCCAACGATTTAACCATGCTGACTTTAGGTGTGGATCGGGACAACGAACATGTGGCTTCGGAATACGATGAAAGAAACGAGGCCTTGCTTTGGTCTTTTGAAAGAATTGCCAAAAGTTGCCGAAAGTACCGTGTTTCCTGCTCGATGTGCGGGCAGGCCCCATCGGAATTTCCCGACCTGACAGAAAAATTAGTTGAGTATGGTTTTACCTCCGTTTCCGTCAGTCCTGATGTTATCGACCGCACCCGCGAAATTGTGTACGAGGCCGAGAAAAGATTAGTTAGTCACTAGTGTCATCCCGGCCCTGCCTGCCTACCTGCCGGCAGGCGAGGTCGAAACCCATAAAATATGGATGGAGATCTTTTAAAAAAAGCAATAAATCAAACAAAATGAAACAAAATGAGTTCGCAGGTGTAACTCCTGCAAAGCTAGTTTTTGGGCCAACAATGTAAGCATATTATTAGCCAGAAATGATAATAAAAAACATTACTGCCAGAAAAATTTTGGCTTCACTTGGGGATGAGACGGTGGAAGCGACGATAAACGATCGTTATTCCGCTTCGGTTCCGGCGGGAATTTCTGCCGGAAAATACGAAATAAAAAAAGTCAAAGCGGATGAAGCAGTGGAAGAAGTCCAAAAAATAAATGAAATCTGCAAAAATAAGGATTGGACTCAAGAATCCCTTGATAAGGAAATTTCTTCGCATGGTTTCGGGGGTAATTCCACTCTGGCTGTTTCGGCCGCGTTTTACAAAATAGGTTTACCGTTAGATAGACATACAGGAATGCAACCGAAATTATTTTTGCTTCTTTTTGAAGGCGGCGAGCATGGTAATAAAAATATCACCATGCAGGAATTTTGTATTATTGAAAATAATGTCAGTCAAGCTGTTGAAGATTTTGCTAAGGTTAAAAATTATTTAAAACAAAATAACATCGAGACAACCGTTGGCGCTGAAGGCGGCTTTTCCCCGCTGGCTTTTGATAACAATAAAGCAATTGCCACAATTAAACAATTATTTCCTGACAAACAAATTGGCATTGACATGGCTGACTGTTTCGGTAACGCGGCGGTTCCCGAAGGGGTTTTTTCGGTTGAAGATCCTTTTAACGATGAAGATTGGTCTAATTGGACAAATTTGAATAATTTACAGAAATATTTAGTGATTGGAGATGATTTAACCGTAACAAATCCCGAGCGAATCCAAAAAGCCATTGATTTAAAAGCTGTTGGGGGAGTGGTTATTAAACCCAATCAAATAGGAACGATTTCGCAGGCAAAACAAGCCGCAAAACTTTGCAAAGATAACAATTTGAAAATTGTCGTGTCCCACCGGGGGCAAGAAACCAATGATAATTGGATTGTCGATTTTGCCCTTGATGTGGAGGCTGATTTTGTCAAATTCGGCGGGCTGGACCGCGGCGAACGAATTGCTAAATATAATAGACTTTTAGAGATCCAGGCGGGAGTTCAACATTGACAATTTCTTCATCAGAAATATCGTCCAGATATTTAACTAGAGCTCGTAAGGAGTTACCGTGGGCCGAAATGATAACGTTTTTACCTGTTTTTAATTTAGGTAAAATTTCTGATTCAAAATAGGGGACGACCCTTTTATAAACTTGTTTTAAATTTTCCCCCTCCGTGACAACCACGTCCCACCCGCGCCTGATTTCCTGTGAGACTTCAGATTTATCTTTCCCGGCATAAATGCCATAATTCCTTTCTTTTATGGCCGGCGAGGAGATTCTAATCGGCAAATATCCCAGAACCTTAATTATTTCATCGGTTGTTTGTTTTGACCTTATTAAATCTGACTCAAAAACAAAGTCCCATTTTTTATTCTTAAGTTGCTCTGCCGCCTGTTGAGCCTGCTGATAACCAAGAGCTGTTAACGGCGAATCGATCCACCCGCATTCCAAATTCCGGGCGTTATATTCCGATTGGCCGTGCCTGACTAAGGCTAAATATGCCATAAAACGACAAATTCCCCGCGGGGTTTTACAAATTTAAGTATAGCATCAGATACGGTTCCGTGCCAGACTTCTTGATACATTTTGGTTAATTCCCGCGCAACCACTATTTCCAATTTTCTATCTAATTTAGCTAAAAATTTTTGCAGACGGTGTGGAGACACATAATAAATATTGGTGCCTTCATGAGATTGAATTTTTTTATTAAAAAATCCCCAATAAGAAAACTTATCCGGCGGGAGACCGGACAAAACTAAAGCGTCAATAGCGGCACAGGGTCCGGGGATGGCATCAACTTTAATATCGCGCCTCATAGCTTCTCTGACTAATTTATATCCGGGGTCACTTATTAACGGCGTTCCGGCATCACTGACTAAAACAGCCCTAAAGTTGTCATCCTGAATCAATTTTAGAATCTCGTCTTGTTTTTGCGCTTCAACTTCTTCATAAAAAGATAAAAGTTGTTTTGGAAGAATATCCAAATGCTTGAGAAGTTTTATGGTTTCGCGGGTATCCTCGCAGATAATAACATCCGCCTCCTTAAGAGCTTCGATGGCTCGCAAAGTAATATCTTTGAGATTACCGATTGGCGTCGAGACGAGCTTTAACATAATGGTAAGCCGGCGGGGCAACTGAAATTAAAATAATTCCGGCAATTATCGGCAAAAGGTATTTGTCTACGTCCGGAATAACTTGTCCCAAAACATAACCCGTTGTGGTAACCCCCAGGCCCCATAAAACGCCACCAACTATGTTATAGGTCAAAAATTTCCCGTACTGCATGTTGGCGGCCCCGGCAACAATGGGGGCAAAAGTGCGAACGAATGGCATAAATCTTGCCAATATAATAGTTTTCCCGCCATGCTTTTCGTAAAAAGCGTGAGCTTTTTCCAGATGTTCTTGCTTAAAAAACCTCGAGTTCGGTTTTGAGTACAGTTTTTGTCCTAACTTGCGGCCAAATGAATAGCCTATGGAGTCGCCAAGGATGGCCCCGGTGACGCACAAAATTACCAACAAGGGAAAGTTAAGAAAGCCCTGCGAGGCCAAAAAACCGGCGGTAAATAAAAGGGAATCGCCGGGCAGAAAAAAGCCAAAAAAAAGTCCCGACTCGGCAAACACAATCCCAAATACTCCCACATACCCAACCGTTTTTATTAAAGCCACTAAGTCAAAATGCACCTTACGATTGTATCTTAAGAATATTTTCTTATCAAGGCCAGAAGTTTACCCTGGATTCGAACGTCGGTGGCGTAAATCGGGGACATCTTGGCGTTAGCCGGTTCAAGTCTGACCTTATCCACTTCCTTAAAAAATCTTTTCAATGTCGCCAGCCCGTTTTCTAAAAGAGCAACAACAATGTCGCCGTCATTGGCCTCTTGTTGCTTAACTATTACTACAAAATCGCCGGAAAAAATGCCGTCCTCAATCATGGAATCACCTTTAACCTGCAGTACGAAGCAGGTCTTGCCCGGCGGCAATATATTTTTAGGAACGGTAAATGTCGCGTGAGGATCGGTATACGGCTCCAAGGGCTTCCCGGCGGCAATAAAACCCAAAAGCGGCAACTCGCTTTCTCCGTCAAGGTTCATGCTCGGGATTTTTTGTTCAATAATTTCGATACTGCGTCCCTGCCCGACCTTTCTTCGAATAAAGCCTTTGCGTTTCAGGGCTTCAAGATGCTCAAAAACTGTGGAGGGTGATGACAGGCCCATATCCCGTCCGATCTCGTTTATCGTTGGCGAAAAACCGTATTTTTTGATAAAATCTCTTATGTACTCAAGGATTTCCCGCTGGCGTTTGTAAACTACTGCTGGCATATTTTTTCGTCGAATATTTATATAAAGTTAACCGAAAATGTTTAAGTTGTCAACTATATCTTTTCGCCCCAAAGGGGATCAGCAGCGGGCCATAGAAAGACTTGTTGAAGGTATAGAAAAAAACTATTCCCAGCAAGTGCTTCTTGGCGTTACCGGATCCGGCAAGACTTTTACCATTGCCAACGTTATTGAAAGGGTTCAAAAACCGACTTTAGTTATCTCCCACAATAAAACTCTGGCCGCCCAGCTGTATCAGGAATTTAAGGAGTTTTTCCCCGATAATTCCGTTAATTACTTTGTTTCCTACTACGACTATTACCAACCGGAAAGTTATCTACCGGCCACCGACACCTATATTGAAAAAGAAACGGAAATAAACAAAGAAATCGATAAATTGCGGCTCGCGGCAACGACTAACCTCTTAACCCGCAGGGACGTGATAATTGTCGCCTCCGTTTCGTGCATTTATAATCTGGGCTCCCCGCAGGAATATAAAAAGGCCACTTTGGCGATAAATAAAACCCTTTCGCGCCGCAACCTTCTGGAAAGATTGGTTGCCTTGCAATACGAGCGTTCGGATTTTGATTTCCGTCGCGGAACTTTCCGGGTTAGGGGGGAAAATGTTGACATTTTTCCCTCTTATGATGATTTTGGAGTAAGAGTTGGGTCAGAAATTATTAAATTCGACACCTTAACCGGGAAAGAATTAGAAAAATTAGATTCTTATGTTGTCTACCCTGCCAAGCATTACATGACCGATCCATCTCTCTACTCCCACGTCTTTGCCCAAATTAGGAAAGATAAAGAAATTGAGGTAGAGAATCTTAAAAAGAATAATAAAGTTTTTGAAGCCCACAGGTTAAATCAGCGTGTGGATTATGATTTAGAAATGATTCAGGAGTTAGGATATGTCAATGGAATTGAAAATTATTCCCGATATTTTGACGGACGGGCTGTTGGCGCGCCACCATTTTCATTATTAGATTATTTCCCCAAGGATTACCTATTAGTTATTGACGAGTCGCATATGACCATTCCCCAGATTCGCGGAATGTACAACGGTGACCGCTCGCGCAAAGAAACTTTAATAAATTACGGGTTTCGGTTAAAAGCCGCCTATGACAACCGCCCGTTACGATTTGAGGAATTTTTGCGGCTGATGGGACAAACTATTTATGTTTCCGCCACTCCCGATGAATGGGAGCTTTCCTGCTCCCAACAGGTTGTGGAACAGCTTGTCCGTCCGACCGGAATCGTTGATCCACAGATAACTGTTAGAAAAACTGCCGGTCAGATTGAGGATTTGATTTCGGAAATTAAATCACGGGTCAATTTGCACCAAAGGGTTTTGGTGACAACATTGACAAAAAGGTTAGCCGAAGAGCTTGCGGAGTATCTTGAAGAACAAACCAAAATTAAGGTTGCCTACCTGCATTCCGATGTAAAAACTTTGGAGCGGACGAAGGTATTGGAAAAGCTACGTTTGGGTGAATATGATGTCTTAATCGGGGTCAATTTACTGCGGGAAGGGCTGGACTTGCCGGAAGTAACCCTGGTGGCGATTTTGGATGCGGATAAAGAAGGATTTTTGCGCAGCCGGTCATCTTTAATTCAAACCATGGGTCGAGCGGCACGAAATATCGACTCCAAAGTTATTATGTACGCGGATAAAGTAACCAACTCCATGCAATCAGCCATTGACGAAGTTGCCCGTCGGCGAAAATACCAGCTTGAATTTAACAAAAAAAATAACATTATCCCAACCACCATTGTTAAAGCCGTTCGAGCGAAATTTGCCGAATCCGAAAAAACTGCTTCTACTATGAACTATGAACTTCAGTCTACCGACAATATGACTCCTGAACAAAAAAATAAATACAAAAAGAAGCTGGAAAAATTAATGCGCGCCGCCGCCGCCTCTTTCGACTTTGAAAGGGCGATTCACTATAGAGAAAAAATAAAAGAATTATTTACTTCGACCTAATTGTCTTAGTGCAATAGCACCTAACATAAAAAACGAAGACCCAGCAAGGACTGACGAATTACAAATTTCTACTCCCGTTACGCCCTGAAACACAAAAACAATTCCATTAATGACAACAACACCCATGCTGAATTTATCCAACCGTATTGATTTCTCCGGTCGCGAATTATTTATTTCGGAGTGGCTTTTATTCATAAATGTATTATACTATAAGTTATCATCAATGTCAAGTTATTCCTTAAAAGGGCAAGTATGACAGATAAAATTATAATCAAGGGGGCACGGGAGCATAATTTGAAAAATATAAATGTTGAAATTCCCAAAAATAAATTGATTGTTTTTACGGGAGTGTCGGGGAGCGGTAAATCAAGTTTGGCCTTCGACACTATCTATGCCGAAGGGCAAAGAAGATACGTCGAGAGTTTATCAAGCTATGCCCGACAATTTTTAGGAGTCATGGATAAGCCGGATTGCGATTTAATCGAAGGGTTATCACCAGCAATTTCTATTGACCAGAAAACCACCTCTCATAACCCGCGATCGACCGTCGGAACAGTCACAGAAATCTACGACTATTTAAGGCTGCTCTACGCGCGAATTGGCCATCCCCACTGCCCCCAATGCGGCAAGGAAATCGCGCCTTTGACAATTGACCTGATTGTTGAGCAAATTAAAAAACTCTCTCCCCGCCAAAGATTATTAATCTTAGCCCCGGTGGTCAAAGGCCGGAGAGGGGAGTACACGAAGTTATTTCAGAATTTAGTTAAGGACGGGTATAAGCGCGTCAGAATTGATAAAGAGATTTTCAGCTTAGACGAAGATCTTGTTTTATTAAAAAATAACAAACACGATATTGAAGTTGTCATTGACAGAATTGTATTCAATAAAAACGAAACCGCCCGTCTTCGCGACGGGGTCGAGGCAGCGCTTCGAATTGCCGATGGGGAATTGATTATAAGCTTTGTTGGCGATGCCTCATTTGAATTTCCGGAAAAACCGAAAATGATGGAGGATCATCTATTCTCTCAAAAATTTGCCTGTCAGGTTTGTAATATTTCTTTGCCCGAGATGGAACCGCGAATGTTTTCTTTTAACACGCCTTACGGGGCCTGCCCTTACTGTACAGGCCTTGGATATTTATTAAAAATCGACCGCGATTTAATTTTAAATCCCGATTTAACCATATCGGAAGGCGGTATTTTGCCTCTTGGCAAAGAAATTGACCATGAGACGTATTTCATGAAGCAAATAAAGGAGTTGTGCTTTCAAAACAATATCAGGACTGATCTTGCTCTCAAAAACATAAATAAGGACAAGTTAAATGTAGTTTTGGATGCGGTTTGCGCGCGTCTGGAAAGAATTTATAAGGAAACCCTGTCCGACTGGTCCAGAATGAATATAGAAAGATACATGAGAAACGAGACTTGTCAAATCTGTCGCGGAAGCAGACTAAAGCCCGAAGCTCTCGGAGTAACAATTGGTAATCTAAGCATTGTTGATATGACTGCCTTGCCCATCCGTCAGGCACTAGCGTGGGTCAACAAAATTGAGGAAACCCCCGTTTCTCATCCGATTAAGAAAGAACTCATTTCCCGGCTTGGATTTCTGGTCGACGTCGGCCTCGATTATTTAAGTCTAAACCGGTCGGCTAACACTTTGGCCGGCGGCGAGGCGCAAAGAATAAGACTGGCGTCCCAAATTGGATCGGGATTATCCGGAGTTTTATATGTTTTGGATGAACCCTCAATTGGACTGCACCAACGGGATAATATTAAATTGATTGAAACTTTGAAAAGATTGCGCGATTTAGGTAATACGGTAATTGTTGTGGAACACGATCGGGAGATGATGGAACACGCGGACTATATTTATGATTTTGGCCCCGGAGCGGGAATAAACGGGGGTAAGATTGTTGCCCAAGGAACGGTTGAACAAATAAAGAAAGATAAAAATTCGATAACGGGGGATTACTTATCTGGCCGTAAACACATTTCCGGGGATGTCATCATGCCGTTGCAGGATGACATCCTGCAACAAAAACTTGTGGTTTTCGGTTGCTCGGAACACAACCTCAAAAATATTACGGTGGAATTTCCGTTAGGCAAATTAATTGGCGTAACCGGGGTTTCCGGATCAGGAAAATCAACTTTGGTTAACGATATTTTGTATCACGCCTTGGCGCAAAAATTTTACCCGCAGCACAAGGAGAAACCGGGGAAATTTTCGGAAACTTCCGGTTGGGAATTATTAGACAAAGTTGTCATGATTGACCAGTCACCAATTGGCCGGACCCCCCGCTCCAATCCGGCAACATACACAGGCCTGTTTTCCTTTGTCCGCCAATTGTTCGCCCAAACCTCCGAGGCCCGTCTTAGGGGGTTCAAAGAGGGAAAGTTCAGTTTTAATGTAAAAGGCGGACGGTGTGAAGCTTGCGAAGGCGAAGGTCAGAAAAAAATTGAAATGCAGTTTTTGCCGGATATTTATGTCACCTGCGAAGTTTGTCGTGGGAAGCGCTACGAGGCAGCGGTTTTAGAAGTGGAATATAAAGATAAAAACATTGCCCAAGTTTTGAACATGACAGTGGATGACGCTTTGCAGTTTTTTGCTTCCATCCCCGCCCTTCACCGAAAACTTGAGACTTTACAGGATGTAGGGCTCGGTTACATTCGCTTGGGCCAACCGGCGCCGACTTTATCCGGCGGGGAAGCACAAAGGGTAAAACTCGCGACGGAGCTTTCCAAAAAGGCAACCGGTAAAACTATTTACATTTTGGATGAGCCTACAACGGGCTTACACTTTGCTGACCTGCGCCGTTTATTATATGTTTTGAAGCGGCTGGTAGCTGTCGGCAACACCGTGGTAGTTATTGAACACAATTTAGATATTATTAAAAACTGCGATCACTTAATCGATCTTGGTCCAGAAGGAGGCGATGGCGGGGGTCAAATCGTGGCCACCGGTACTCCTAATGAAGTGGCTGCTAACACCCAAAGCTATACCGGAAAATATTTAAGAGATATTTTATAATTTACCGATGCTTCGTGACTTATTATTAATTTTAACCTTACTGTTTATTATTCCTTCAAAGGCTATGGCGGCGGAAAAGTTTGAGGTTTCGTATGACGTTAATTACGAGGTTAAAGAATCCGGAGTAACCATGGTAACGCAGACCGGTTATATAAAGAACCTCGTCTCGGATTTTTACCCAACGGAATACAAAACTAAATTCGGAGAATTAAAAATCGATAACCTTAAGGCCCGTGACCGGCTTGGGTCCCAAAAAATTATTATCAATGGGGAAGAAATGGTCGTAAAATTCAACGAAAAGAACGTCGGGGTCGGGAAAACTTATAAATGGACGTTAACGTACGAAACACGGGATCTGGCGAGAAAACTCGGCCGGGTTTGGGAAATCACCCTGCCAAAACCCGCCAAGCCTGAGGAGTTGTCCGAATACAATGTCACCTTGACCGTTCCCAAAAGTTTTGGGCCGCCGGCGTACCTGAAACCTCCACCGAAGAATTCGTTTAGTTGGCCAAAGGACCAAATAGCAAACTCCGGAATTTTCGCGGCTTTCGGTGATTTCCAACTCTACAGCTACCGACTGACTTACCATCTGACCAACAATAGCCTTATCCCGGTCATAGAGGATATCGCTCTTATCCCTACAACGGCCTATCAGGAAAACTATCTCGAAAGCCTTGAGCCGGCTCCGTGGAAAATTTTTAAGGATTTTGACGGCAACTGGCTTGCGCGCTATATTCTCGGACCCAGAGGCAAGCTGGACGTCGTTGCCTCCGGCGCCGTTTCAGTTTTTATCAAACCGCGTTTTTTTGATAAATTGCCGGCGGATAATTCCTACATCCAACCGCAGGATTACTGGGAAAGCGATGATTGGGTTATCGCCAGTATAGGCGCCAAGCTGGTGAGCGCTAAAAATATTTACGACTACGTCGTTTCCAGTTTAAGTTATGATCAGTCACGACTTGATGCCGAGCTTGACCGATTGGGAGCCGTGGTGGCGCTGGCTAAGCCGACAGAGGCCTTATGCCTTGAATTTACCGATCTCTTCGTAGCCCTGGCGCGATCGGCCGGAATTCCGGCCAGAAAAATTGAGGGTTATGCCGGGACGATCAACGGAAAACGGCAGCCGGTGACTTTACGCAAAGACATTCTCCACGCCTGGCCGCAGTATTATGAAAAGAATAATTGGAGAATGGTCGACCCCACCTGGGACAAGACCACCGGAGGAATTGATTATTTTGACGTTTTTGATTTAAACCACATTGTTTTTGCTATTCACGGAGTAGACAGTTCCCGCCCTGCCCCGGCGGGCAGTTATAAAGAGTCAACTGATACAAAAGACGTTTTGATAAATTACCGACTTGAACTTCCGGCTGAGAATTATAAGCTTAAAGAAAGTATAATCAGACCTGATGCTAAGCAAATTACCGCCGCTGCCGTCCTCTCCGGGGGTTTATTTTTATTACTCCTCGCGGGGAGAGCTTTTATACATCGGAAAAGCAAAAAATCTTAAAAACCGGATTAGAAGCTATTTTGGCGGGACGTTACTTCCCAAAACCCGGCTTATGGCCTCGCAAATCGCGAAAATAAAAACTCTTGTTACCGCGTCGGAAACCGACGCCCTTCTCTTGGAGGCGGACCTTATCCGGAAATATCAACCCAAATATAACAGCGAACTTAAGGACGGGAAAAGTTACCTGCGGGTAAAGATTAAGAACGGAATAATAAAAACCGTTCACAATGATAATGACCCCGAGGCCTGCTATTACGGTCCATACCCCGATGGCGGGGAAATAAGGCATTTACTAAAGTCAATTCGTAAATATTTTCCGTACGCTACACAGGTTCATAAACCCGGAGAGATATGTTTCCGCGGCCATCTTGGTCTATGCCCGTGCCTAACCAAAACCGATAACACAAAGAGTATCAAAAAAATCCTGTCAGGGAAACGCACTAAATTAATTTCCGATCTGAAAAGGCAAATGAAAACGTATTCAAAAGACCAAAACTTCGAAGAGGCATTAAGAATAAGGGACCAGGTTGAATTATTAACCCGTTTGGGTCTTCCGTCACACCAGCCGTGGGAATACCAAACAAACCCGAATTTAAGAAATGATCTTCAGAGACAAAAGGTCAGCGCTCTTTGTGGATTGCTAAAAATAAACTACAAAAATAATTTTCGGATCGAAGGCTATGATATTTCTCATCTTTCCGGAACTAACGTGGCGGGGTCAATGGTCGTTTTTATCGACGGGATCAAAAACCCCGGTGAGTACCGTCGGTTCAAAATTAAAATTGATCAAAATGATGATGCTTTAGCGATTAGCGAGATCTTAAACCGCCGATTTAACCACCCCGAATGGCCTGCCCCCGATTTAATTTTAGTCGATGGTCCACCCAGGAAGTCCGATTATCCAGTTATTGGGCTTGAAAAACGAAGGGAAACAATCGTTCTAGCTGATGGCAGAAAAATAAATTTACCAAAATCTAATCCCGCCATACAATTATTGATGGCGATTCGTGACGAAGCCCACCGCTTCGCCCAAAGTTACCACCGTTTATTGAGGAAGAAAAAAATGATAGAATAAAATTATGAATAAAAACAAAAAAATCTGCCTGCATGATCATAAAAACGCAATTAAAATCGGCAATATTAATTATAAATTTCCACTACGTGGCAAACTCTTAGACCCAAAAGAATGGTTTTTTATGAATAGTTTTGAATTTTCGAATGTATCTATCTGTACATAATAATCGAAATTAGCTTCGCAGGAGTTACACCTGCGAAGCTAAAATAAGTTATAATAATAAAGAATATGGAAGACAAACTCAGCTTAAGAATTTATAAAGAGGCGTTTGATTTTTGCGAAAAAAAAGGCCTAATTGTTGAGCTGGTTCGGATGTTTCAAATTCCTGAACCTGAGAGATATGCACAACTTAACGTTGATGAGGATGGGTTAAGTCTTTTGGAAACTGTCCGTTGTCTTTTTGACAAAAATCGATCACTTCTTTTTCTTCGGGAGGTAGAAACCCTGGCAAATAAAAATAGTGTTGTAATAGAGGCGGGAATTGGGACAGGAATTCTCTCGTTTGTGGCTGCGGCTAAAGGAGCCAAAGTTTATGGCGTGGAAATTAATAAAAAAACATTTGATTTAGTAAGCGAACTAAAGGAAGAATTGGTTAAAAAGGGATATTTTATGTCCGAACAAATCAATTTTAATCTTGGGGACGCCCGTATATACGAACCACCGGAAAAAGTTGATCTTCTAATTTCAGAAAATAATTACACAGGAATGTTTTACGAAAAGCAAATTCAAATTGTGAACCATTTAGTAAAGTTTCTTAAAACAGAAGGTAAAACCGTTCCCCAAAAATGGCTGGACTTTGGATTTTTGGCTCAGTCGGAATTTCCATATAAACCTCAATCACTGGAAACTTTTGTCCCTTTAGCATTAGAAGGCGTTTGGATTCCGAATATTCCTTTATCACAAGAGTTTCAATATACCGATTTTGATTTTAGTAAAGAAATCGATCCGCTCATTGATTTTTCTGCAGAGTTACCAATTTTAACAGATGGGGTTATTAACACTCTGGTTGTATTTAGCAAAGTACTTATGCCAAGTGGCTATCTTATTAGAAGATATGATTGTATTGCTTTGAATAATGATATGGATATTGCTTTACCGGAAAGAAAAGTTAAAAAGGGAGATATCATTAAATTCCATATCAAATATAATTGCGGGGACGAGGTCGATAAGGCAAAAATCTACATTGAAACTTAAAATGATTCTTGACCCGACCAGAATGGCGATAAAAAACCATGATTAAAAAAATTATTAGAAGCTATGTAGTTAACGTTTTGGCTCTTTATTTAGTAAGTGTGTTTGTTGGCGGGTTTCATTTGTCCCAAGGCTGGACGTCGCTTTTGGAAGTTGGCGCCGGTTTTACCGCTATCCATTTATTATTACGGCCAATTTTAGGTTTTATCACCGGCCCGTTAAATTTTCTTACCCTGGGCTTGATAGGTCTTGTCATCGATGCCGCGCTTTTGTACTTATTAACTTTGTTTTTCCCGGAGGTATATATTACCGGCTGGTTTTTCCCGGGTCTGACTTTTGCTCAACTAAGTATCGACCCGATGCAGATGAATATATTAACGGTCACTATTCTTTGCGCCTTTATTATCAACCTTATCAGATCTGTTATAATTGGCTTATGCGAATGATTTTGACTCTCGCCGAGATTTTGGTTGCAGTCCTTTTGGTCGGCGCCATTATTCTGCAGGCTAAGGGAACTGGTCTTGGCTCGGCCTGGGGAGGATCAGGAGAAACTTACACCAGCCGGCGGGGAGTAGAAAAAGCGGTTTTCCGGTTTACTGTTATTCTGGCTTTTCTTTTTGGAGCGTTGGCGGTCGCTTCCATTATTCTTAAATGATCGGGCATTTTTTACGTCTTTCTTTGGCCTATATCAAAAAACACTTCCGGCAGTTTATCCTTGGTTTCGGCGGCGGAGTGGTAATTGTAATTTTTTCATTTTTCATTATCCCTATAATTCCCCGGCCGACCAAGGTAAGCAGTGTTGGTTTGAGCGGCAACTATACCATTACCAATCTCCCGATGGAAATTCAAAATAAAGTAAGTAAGGGTTTAACCCAAGTCAGCGAAAGTTTCTACGCCACGGAATCGGGTAAGGTCTGGTTTTTTACCCTTAAGGCCGGAATTATTTGGCA
>CAYSID010000014.1:22839-25483 GCA_964431075.1 uncultured Gammaproteobacteria bacterium | reverse complement strand
ATGAAAAAAACAAAATGCTCACCCGCATTTACGGGACGGCCTTCAATTCCCAAAAAGAATTAGATGATTATTTAAAAAATCTTGAGGAAGCGGAAAAGAGAGACCACAGAAAATTGGGGAAAGACTTGGATTTGTTTAGTTTTTCTGATCTTGTCGGGAGCGGTTTCCCTCTTTATTCTCCCAAAGGAGCCTTGATTCGCCGACTGTTGACTAATTTTATTGAAGAACTGCAGACAAAGGAGGGATACCAGCAAGTCTGGACGCCCCAGGTAGCCAAGGGGGAATTATTTAAAAAATCGGGGCATTATGACAAATATAAAGATGATATGTTTACGGTTCACTCACACTACTCCGACGAAGAATTTTTCTTAAAGCCGATGAATTGCCCGCAACACACTCAAATTTATGCCGCGAGACAGCGAAGCTACCGCGATTTACCTCTTCGCTACACAGATTTTGCCATGTTATATCGCGATGAAAAGCCGGGAGAGTTAAATGGGCTGGCACGTGTTAGGTCATTCTCGCAGGATGATTGCCACATCTTTTGCCGCGAAGACCAGGTTGACGAAGAAGTTGACCGCGCTTTGCAAATGGTAAAAAAGGTTATGGACACGTTTGGTTTTAAATACCGTTACCGCCTGTCAACTCGGGACCTACAACATCCCGAAAAATATTTGGGTCACCCGGAAATTTGGGACAGAGTGGAAAAGTGGGCGGTAAAGATAATGAAGCGAAATAATATCGAGTATTTTGACGGGCCCGGGGAAGCTGCTTTCTACGCCCCCAAAATGGACTTAATGGCAACCGATGCCCTTGGGCGGGAATGGCAATTATCAACAGTGCAAATTGATTACGTCATGCCCGAAAGATTTGATTTAACGTATGCCGGATCTGACGGACAAATAAAACGGCCGGTCATGCTCCACCGGGCAATTTTGGGATCGCCGGAACGGTTTATTATGATTTTGTTGGAACATTTTGCCGGGGCGTTTCCGACGTGGCTGGCACCAGTGCAAGTGGCGGTTTTGCCGATTGCAGACAGACATAATGAATATGCACGAGTGCTCAGTGAGCAGTTAACAATGAACAATCTAAGAACGGAATTGGATTTACGCGCGGACACGCTGGGAGCAAAAATCAGGGATCACCAGATGCAAAAGGTGCCATATATGCTGATTGTTGGCGATAAAGAAGTCGAGGCGAATAAAATCGCCGTCCGCAAACGCGATGGTAAAGACTTGGGTCAGTTGGAGTTGACTAAATTTATTGAAGATATTACAATAGAAATCGAGAAGAAATCCCTTGACTAAGTTTTATAAAATCAATAAACAAATTAGCGTTCCTCAGGTAAGGCTTATCGCGGATGACGGCAAACAGATCGGAATGATGACCAAGGACGAGGCCTTAGAATACGCTGTTGGGCAGGGTTTGGATTTGATTTTGGTCGGGGAATCGGCCCAGCCGCCAGTCGCAAAAGTCGCCGATTATAAAAAATTTTTGTATCAGGAGGAGAAAAAGGCCAGGGAAGCCAAAAAAGGGCAGCGGGCAAGCGGAATCAAGGAAGTGCGTGTCGGCAGTCCTTTCGCGGCGATGGGGGACATCGAAATCCGGGTTAAACAAACATTAGGTTTTTTGGAAGATGGGTATTTAGTTAAAGTTGTGGTAAAATTCGTGGGGCGGTCGGTAACCCACCCGGAATTCGGTCATAGGATCCTGAATATCATTGCGGAGAAAGTTGCGGGCAAGGGCAAGGTTGACAAAGCGGCCCATTTTGAAGGCAAATTTTTGTGCATGACTTTGTCACCTGTGAAGTAAATATGCCTAAATTAAAAATAAGAAAATCAATTGCTGACAGATTTAAAGTTTCTAAAAACGGCATAGTAATGCGCCGGAAAATAGGAGCGCGTCATTTGCGGTCAAACAAATCTTCTTCAAATAAGCGACGGGACAAGATTCCGGCTCAATTGGTCGGTGTCTGGGCAAAAAAAGTTAAGAGGTTACTCGGGAAATGAAAAAATTTTTTATCAATTTTCGTAAAAGCGCCGGGGAAAGGGCCGCGGAAATTTCGGCGCGCGCCTATAACCACTACTTGAGAATCAGGCCCAACTTTGGTAAAATATGGAATAAATTTTATGGCCAGAGTAAAGCGAGGGGTAATTTCCCGCCGAAAACACAACAAGCTTCAAGACCTTACTAAGGGATACCGGATGTCGCGGCGGAAACTGGTCCGCAAAATGCACGAGGCGGTTTTGCACGCCGGACAGTATGCCTATACCGGACGAAAAGACAAAAAATCCAATGCCAGGCGTGATTGGATCCGCACAATAAACGAAGCGGTGAAAACCCGTCGCCTGAAGTATAACAAGTTCATAGCAGACTTAAAAAATGCCAAAATCGAACTGGATCGAAAAATCTTAGCCCAATTGGCTGTTGAAAATCCCAAAACTTTTGATACAATAGTTCAACGTGCAAAATAGCCAAAAATTCTTTTTCTTTTTTGACAGCTCGCCAAAGCGGGTTTAGTTAACGTTAGAAAAAGAATGTTAACCAATCCCGCACCGGCGGGATTTTTTAGTGCCTGCCTGCCGGC
This sequence comes from uncultured Gammaproteobacteria bacterium, assembly GCA_964431075.1. GTDB lineage: Bacteria > Patescibacteriota > Microgenomatia > JAMCZE01 > JAMCZE01 > CAYHSW01. Next base: position 22,893 of record CAYSID010000014.1, on the reverse strand, counting down.
AGGCAGGGGAAAGGGGGTGAATTTCATGAACGAGTATAAGTATTTTATTCAGCC
>CAYSID010000014.1:0-22829 GCA_964431075.1 uncultured Gammaproteobacteria bacterium | reverse complement strand
TTGTGGACCAGATGGGGAGAATTGTTGGGGGTTAATATGCCAACTAAATCCTTGCCGAAAAATACGTCCGAAAAGATCCTTGTTGACTAAAAAACCTGAAGAAAGGGGGAGGGTCCCGCGCAAGAAAGGGCCTAAAAGGATTTCTCCGAATACAAACGGTGAAACAGTAAACCCAATTTAAAACTGGATTCTGGACAAGCCGGAGTGACGAGGTTACAATACTATGGCAATGCAGGACAGATTGATAGATATTAAAAATGAGGCGTTGGCGCAGATAATGAGCTGCCGCGACCCCAAAGAGCTGGAGGCTATCCGGATTGATTATTTGGGAAAATCAAACGGCAAAATAACTTTAATCATGAAAAAAATCCCCCAGATGGATGATCTGGAGAAAGCGACGATTGGCAAGCTTGCCAATGACGTCAAGAAAATTATTGAGGATAATTTAGCTTCGCAGGAGTTACACCTGCGAACGCAAAAATCAGAAAACATTGCCAAGACCGAATGGTTTGATGTCACCATGCCGGCAATCTACCCTCCCGAAGGACATTTACACGCGATAACCCAAGTCAATCATGAAGTTTTAAATATATTTAAAACTCTCGGCTATCAAGTTGCTGATGGCTTCGAAATAGAAAGTGATTATTACAATTTTACGGCTCTAAACATGCCTCCGGATGCTCCATCCCGCGATACTCAAGCAACATTTTGGCTCGAAAATAAAATTCTTCGCACCCAATTATCCGGAATGCAAGTTCGGATAATGGAAAAATCCAAACCGCCGATGCGCGTTGTCATTCCCGGTAAGGTTTACCGGGTTGATGACGTTGATGCCTCTCATAGTTTTGAATTCTGGCAACTTGAAGGATTATTGGTGGATAAACATATCAAAATGACGGATTTATTGGGAACGATGGAATATGTTTTAAAAAATCTTTATGGTAATGATGTTAAGGTTCGTTTCGATTCCACCTATTTTGCTTTCGTCGAACCGGGGGTTCAGGCGTTTATATCCTGTACCATTTGTAAACAAAAGGGGTGTCCCTTTTGCAAACATACCGGCTGGGTTGAAATTTTGCCCGCAGGCATGGTACACCCCAATGTTTTGAGAGCCGGCGGAGTAGACCCAAAAGAATTCAGTGGCTTTGCCTTTTGTATCGGACTTAGCCGGGCTGCAGTCTTAAAATATCAAATCGACGACTTGAGGATTCTGACCAATCCCGATCTGCGGATCTTGAAGCAATTTTAAAAATATGCTCATTCCATTATCCTGGCTGAAAGACTTTGTGGAAATAAAACTTCCAGTTGAAAAACTGGCGGAAAAGTTGTCCGCGGCCGGACTTACGGTGGAAAAATGGACTAAGGGCGGCGAGGATTATATTTTGGATGCGGAAGTGACGCCGAACAGACCGGATTGGATGAGCATTGCCGGCGTTGCCCGTGAAGTCGCGGCTATTACAAACTCAAAATTCAAAATTAAAAACTTAAAACAAAATTTAAATTCTAAAATAAAAAATAATATTAAATTTAACATTGATTACGATTTGTGTCCCCGGTGGACGGCGGTAATCATCAGGGACGTTGTTGTTAAGCCATCGACAGAATTAGTTAAGGAAAGATTAAAAAAAGTAGGGTTAAGACCAATTAACAATTTGGTTGACGCCACAAATTATGTTATGTGGGAAACGGGCAATCCATTGCATGTTTTCGATTTGGATAAAATTCGGGGACAGCAGATGATTCTGACCGAAAGCAAAGGCGGGGAAGATTTTCGCAGTCTTGACGGAATTAATTATAAACTGCCTCCGGGAGCCATTATTATTAAAGACTTGGGACGAGTGGTTGATCTTTGCGGCATAAAAGGCGGGGAAAACAGCGCCGTTTCCGCCGACACCAAAAATATTTTGTTGGTGGTGCCAATTTATAACGGGGTTGCGGTTCGTCGAGCCTCGCAAGCCTTGGGCTTGCGAAGTGACGCTTCGGCAATTTTTGAACGGGGGGCTGACGCGGGAAACACAGTTCTTTCTTTACAAAAAGCCGCCGCCCTTATCGGCGGCGAGCCGGAAGGGTTAATTGATCTAAAAGAAAAAGAATTTGAACCATGGGAAGTCTCGGTATCGCATGAAAAGATAGAAAGGATTTTAGGTATACAGATTGATAGGCATACAGTCAAAAAAATATTTGAAGGTCTTGGCATGACCGTGAGGGACGAGTATACCATGACAATCCCAACTTTTAGAAATGACATTCATATTGAGGAGGACTTAATTGAAGAAGTGGGCAGAATTATTGGGTATGATAATTTTCCCAAAACTTTGCCCGATGCTTCCCCCCCAACCGAAAAAGTAGCTTATGCCAAAGATTATGATTTTGAATATGAAGTTAAAAATATTCTAAAGGGCGCAGGCTATAACGAAATTTATACTTATTCCTTGGTTTCCGAAACCCAATTACAAAAATTGGGATTAACCGGCACAAAAGTTCTAAACCCAATTTCTAAAGATTATGAATATTTGAGACCAACTCTTTTTGGTAATATACTTGAAGCCTATAAACTAAACCTGCCAAATTTTCAAAATATTAAATTATTTGAGTTGGGAAAAGAGTATTGTGATCAAGAACACTACTGGTTAAGCACAATATCCAGTGGTGATAAATTTTACGAAGCTAAAGGAGGTGTTGAGACAATTTTAAATAATTTAGGAATTAATTATGTTATTAAACCTGCCGTTTTTGATTGGTTTCATCCCGGTCGATCGGCAGAGATATTTTGTAATCAAAAATCGCTCGGGCTAATTGGAGAGATAAACCCGACAGTTTTATCGAAATTTAGCATTAAAGGTCGAGCTGTTTATTGGGCTCTAGATTTCGAGTTGTTGGAAAAACTGGCAAATAAAAATAAAAAGTATCATCCGATCCCGATGTATCCGCCGATTATTGAAGATTTGACACTGACCATTCCCGAAGGGGCTTTAGTTGGAGAAATTATAAATAAAATTAAGGCTACGAGTAAATTAATTGTAAATGTGGAATTAATTAGCATCCACGAACACAATTTTAGCTTTAGAATCACTTACCAGAACCAAACAAGAAATTTAACTGATAAAGACATCGAACCACTTCGCAAAAAAAATAAAGATTGTGTTATAATTGGCACATCTTCTGCCCTAAGGAGGTGTTACGATGTCAAAACAAAATAGAAAACCAGAATCATTTTGGGGGAGAGTGATTGGCGTTTTTACTTATCAAAGTGGACAAAAAGATACAGGTCAAAAATTAACCAAACTTGAAATTGCTAAAAGACTACGAAGACATGATATAAGTAAAGGGCTACCAGATCCGTTAAAAAGACATTAATAATGAATTTGGGCTCGAGCTCAGTTAACATGTTCAGTGGGTTGTGGTAGGAGTTGGCGTGGGAGTGGGCGAGTCCCAATTGGAATTAATACCTATTTTTATTGTTGCCCCGCCGGAATTGCCGCCGGAATCAACGGCCTTAAATTTTAGTTCATGCGATCCATCAGTCAAATCAATTTTTTCACTTAATTCGTTAGCCGCTTTATTTATTTTCTCTGCGCCATCGACCTCTAAAACAAATTGGACAATCTCCCGAGCCGAAAAGGCTTTGGCCTGAATTTGAATTTCGTTTGTCCCGTCAATTCTTTGCTGGTCATGTGGATTGGAAACATTAACCACCACGTCATTCAATTTTGCCTCGGATTTTTCTGTCGGAGGATTCCATCTGGACTCGTTTTTCTTATGGTCGCTTACCCAACTGTTTATAGCCTCCTGCCAGTGATTGCGGTTTTGGTGAGAGTCGTACTCCGGCAACCCAACCCAGGATAACGGCTCCATTTCTTCCGGAATAATAAATTCCTTAAATTCAAAATCTCCGGCTTTAATCTCCATATCGTTGGCCAGTTTACCGTTGGCTTTGGAAATTTTCAGTGTTTTGTAGATCGGAGACAAGGATACCGGCTCTGTCCCTTTAATAAAATATTCGCTGCGCGTTGAATCGTCACCATGAGGAATCCCGCCGCTAAAGGCATCAATAGTGAACGCCTCAACCGCTGCCGGTTTGATAAATTCTTCGCTGGGCATCTTACTTAAAACAGTTTTAATTATTTTGTTCCATATCGGCGCCGCCCCGGTTACTCCCGATGTAATGACCGGCGCCATGGCTGTATTGTCATTGTTGCCAACCCAGACGCCGACAACAATAGAGGGAGTGTATCCTACAGTCCAGTTGTCCCGTTTTTGATCAGTTGTTCCTGTTTTGACAGCTACCGTCCGGCCGGGAATATTTAACAAACTGTTTTCTCCGAAAACATCTTTGCGGGCATTGTTATCGGACAAAATATGGGAAATAATAAAGGCGACTTCCGGCGAAAAAACATGAGGCTGCTGTACCGGCTTGTATTCATAAAGAATTTTGCCCTTGGAATCGGTAACTTTTAAAATTGAAATCGGTTCAACTTTGACTCCGTTATTGGCAAAGGCTCCGTAAGCGGTTACCAGCTCCAGCAGTTTTACTTCCCGACCGCCAAGAGCCAGAGAGAGCCCCACGTTCTTCATGTTGTCGGCCGTCGGCTCCCAGGACGAAATCCCGGCGCTAAAACCATTCTGCATGATATCCTTAAGTCCAACCAGCGCCGTCATTTTAACGGCGGTAGTGTTTATTGAGTTTCCGAGAGCAAAACGTAATTGAACGGGTCCAGTGTATTTTAAATTATAATTTTCCGGAATATAGACCGGTTTTTTGGGATCGTTTGCGGGATATTCCGTTTTAACATCCATTAAAACGGAGGCGGCCGTAAAACCCTTGGCCAATCCCGTGGCGTAAATAAACGGCTTACCGGATGACCCGGGCTGTCTCAAAGCCGTGGCTACATTGTAACTGCCGTAGTCTTTGTCAAAATAATCATAAGAGCCGACCATGGCTTTTATTTCCCCGGTTTTAGGGTCCAGAATCACCGCCGCCCCATTGCCGACTTTTGATTTTTTAAGTTTGGTAATCTCTTCGTTGACGATTTTTTCCGCCTTCTCCTGCCAATCCCAGTCCAAACTGGTCGTCACCCGCAAACCGCCGCCCTCGACAATATCCTCACCAAAACTTTTAACCAGCTGGTCCTTGACATAAAAAACAAAATGGGGAGCTTTAATGCCGGCGGAAATGCTGGCAAATTGAAAAGCCGCTAGTTGCACCAGAGCATCATTTTCCTGTTGAAAATCGATGTACCCGTCCTCGCGCATTCGGCGTAAGACGCTCTGCGTCCGGGAGACATATGCCTTTGGATTACTGCCAAACGGATAATAACCGGTTGGTGACTGCGGCAAACCGGCAAGAATGGCCGACTCTACGAGAGTCAAATCCTTGGCGGATTTGTTGAAATATTTTTGCGCCGCCGATTCCGCGCCATATAAGGCTCCACCATAAGGCGCTTCGTTTAGATACATCTGCAAAATCTGATCTTTGGAATACTTGGTTTCAATCTGATTGGCTAAAATTAGCTCCCGAATTTTTCGGGTAAAAGTCTGCTCCTGAGTTAATAAAGTGTTTTTTACAACTTGTTGGGTTATGGTTGAACCGCCGCCGGCGATTCCTCGTTTTAAAATCATATTTCGCGCCGCTCGTAAAATCCCAAAAATATCGTAACCCGTATGTTTATAAAAATCCTTATCCTCAATGGCAATCGTCGCCTGTTGCAGGGTTTTGGGAATACTGGTTATATCTAAGGGTATCCGGTTTGCGTCCTGATAAACGTCATACAAAGTTTTTCCGGACTTATCATAGATAATTGTGGAGAAGCCCTCCCTTCGAACGACCTTGTTCGGGTCCGGCAGACCAAACGAAAATACGGCAAAAACGACGGTCACAAAAATCGATAGCCCGATGACTCCAGCCAAACTGCCGACCGCTAAATAAGTTAACAATTTTGTCTTTTGCAGCCGGGAAAGATTAAAAACGGGGATTGATTTCCAATCCATATTAATGAGAATATATTACCATGAAATCTAGAAAAATCATAAGTGATCCGCTGGTCACATTATCCGTGCTTAAAAAAGCCTTAGCAGAAAATAATAAAGTCCTGCTTGGTCGGTTTGATGCCGTAGATAAACAATTTGACGCTATAGACAAACGATTCAACTCTATAGACAAACAATTTGACATTGTTGGCGAAAGATTAAATCGATTTGATATGCGTTTGGGAAATTTAGAAGATAAGGTTGAACTTTTAGATAAAAAAATTGATATTAGAACTGACGAAATTTTGGAAGCCGTACAAAAATATGTAGAGATTATTGTCAGGGATAACTTTACACATCGGCCAAATTTGACGCCACATAATTTTGCTGTGTCGTCAAAGTAATCATTACCAGTTCTATGGATAAAATTGAAGAATTATTAACTAGGGGAGTGGTGGATGTCTTTCCAAGTAAAAAGGCGTTGCTTGACGTTTTAAGATCGGATAAAAAGATAAAAATTTATATCGGGGCTGACCCAACGGCGCCACAATTACATCTTGGCCACTCAACTAATTTTTTGATTTTACGCAAATTGCAGGACTTAGGACATAAAATAATAATTCTTATCGGTGATTTTACCGGTATGATTGGGGATCCGACAGATAGAAGTGCGGCAAGACGTCAATTAACCCGCAATGAAGTTGTTGAGAATGCCAAGACATACAAACAACAATTAGAAAAATTATTACGATTTGATAGTGAAAATCCCGCAGAAATAAAATATAACAGCGCGTGGCTTTCAAAACTAACCCCCGAAGAATTTATTCGCTTAACTGCGATGGTTACTGTTCAACAGATGCTGGAACGGGATATGTTTAAAAAAAGACTTCAAGAAGATAAACCGATTTATGTTCATGAATTTTTATACCCATTGATGCAGGGTTATGACTCCGTTGCCATGGAAGTTGACGCCGAAATGGGCGGGACTGATCAAACATTTAATATGTTGATTGGTCGTGAGTTGATGCATGAACTCAAAAATAAAGATAAATTTGTAATTACCACTGAACTATTGATAAATCCTAAGACCGGTAAAAAGTTAATGAGTAAAAGCGAAGGCGGTTATGTAGGGTTAAACGATGCGGCCGACGAAATGTACGGAAAAATCATGGCCTTACCTGATGAATGTATTGAGCCGGTATATAGATTGTGTACAGACATTGATTTATCAACAATTAATTTTGACTTCCACCCTATGCAGCTAAAGAAAGATTTAGCTTTGGAGATTACAAGAATGTATCATTCTGCAAAGGAAGCTGATATGGCGCAAAAAAGGTTTGAGGATACATTTCAAAAAGGGGAAATTAATGATGCTGTGGAAATTAGGGCAGAAACGGTTGAAGACTTAATAACCAATAAAATTATTGAAAGTAAATCGGAGTGGAAAAGATTAGTTAGGGAAGGTGCGGTAGAATGTGACGGGAAAAAAATTACTGACCCCTCGACAATAAAGACTGGAGCCTATAAAATTGGGAAACGAAGATTTGTCAAAATATGGAAAAGTTAAGACAAAATAAAAAGTTGTGGACCATCGTAGTAGTCATTGCTTCCTTGGCCCTTCTGATTACTTCTTTTCTGCCTGTGTTATCATTGTTTCAATGAGTCTTTCGGATAAAGTCCGGTTTTTGCCCTATGTTGGCCCGGGGTACGCGTCGCGCCTTGCCCGGCTTAATATTATCACCATCGAGGATTTATTGCGTCATCTGCCCGTGCGCTACGACGACTTTACCCATCCGGTAAAAATCGCTTCTTTACAACCCGGCGAACTTGCCACCGTTTCCGGAGAATTATTGGAAATTAAAAACCAATACACCCGTGGCGGTTTTGTCCTGCAGACCGCCACGATCAAAGACGATACTGGAGAACTGGGCCTGATATGGTTTAACCAGCCATATCTTATCCGTGGTTTTAAAAAAAATGAAATTTATTCTTTTCAAGGCAAAGTTGAAAGGGCAGGGAAAAAATTAATTATCAAATCCCCAAAACGGGGCTACGGAACCGGACTGGTTCCCGTCTACCCGGAAACGGCCGGGGTCACCAGTAAGTTCATAAATAACCGTGTCGCCTATGTTTTAAAAAATCTGGAAATACCCGATCCCTATCTTTACGAAACTCCGTTAAATAAAGCGTTAAAATTTGTTCATTTTCCCAACACTCCTGAAGAAGCGCAGACAGGAAGACGGCGGCTGGCTTTCGACGAAATTCTGATGTTTAATCTTCAGTCACGCAAACGTAAAGAGCAATGGCGCGAGACCATTTTGGGGCATCAATTGGAGATATCAAAATTTAAAAAAGACCTGACAAAATTTGTGAACAATCTGCCATTTGAATTAACCGGGGCGCAGAAAAGGGTAATCAACGAAATTTATCTTGATCTGGCCAAGAATAAGCCCATGAACCGGTTACTGCAAGGCGACGTGGGGAGCGGCAAAACTGTCGTGGCGGCCATTGCCATGCTTGCCGCTTACTTAAACGGCTTTAAGGCTATCCTGATGGCACCAACAGAAATTCTGGCCGAGCAGCATTTTGCGACTCTTTCCAAATTGCTCGATATAAATATCGGTCTGGCCACCGGTAGCAGGAAAATAAACACAAATTTTGATATTCTTGTGGGCACCCACGCCCTTTTAAACCTTAAACTTTTAAAATTGGGACTTGTGGTGATTGACGAACAGCATCGGTTTGGGGTGGAACAGCGGGCTAAACTTATTCAAAAAACCGGCAGCCATATGCCTCACACCTTAACAATGACCGCCACGCCAATTCCAAGAACTATTGCCCTGACTGTTTTTGGCGATCTCGATATTTCGGTAATTGACGAAATGCCGACCGGCCGGCACCCGGTTAAAACTTGGTGCGTTTCCGAACAAAAACGCAAGGCCGCTTATGACTGGATTGGAAAACAAAATAGTCAAACATTTATTATCTGTCCGTTCATAGAACCGTCCGAGACCTTGGAAACTGTCAAGTCTGCCAAGCTGGAGTTTGAAAAAATTAGCAAAATATTTTCTAATTTAAAAGTCGGGCTGCTTCATGGCCGACTGAAACCAAAAGAAAAAACAGAGGTTTTAAATAATTTTCGGGATAGAAAGCTTGATATTTTAGTTTCCACTCCGGTTGTTGAAGTGGGAGTGGATATCCCGGGAGCAACCATCATAGTTGTGGAAGATGCCGACCGGTTTGGGTTGGCCCAGCTGCACCAGTTACGCGGCCGGGTGGGACGAAACGATCAACAGTCTTACTGTTTATTATTTGGCTTTTCGTCACGACTGCGGTATATGGAAAAAACCAATTCCGGGCTGGAACTAGCTGAATACGACCTTAAATACCGAGGCGCCGGAGATTTATTCGGGACCGCCCAACACGGCAGGATTTTGAATATTGAACCCAAATCAATTATCGAAACCTCGGAAATCGCCGAGAAAATTTATCGGGACCTTGATAATTTTCCCATATTGAAGAAAAAGCTCGAAGAAGCTACAATAAAAACGGTCGCGCCAAATTAAGATGACTCCATTACCAAAACGCAAGTTATCATCGGCCAGACAAGGTAAGCGAAGAGCCGGTTTTAAGGTTAAAACCGCAGGGTTGGCTAAATGCGTCAAATGCGGCAAGCTAAAAGCCGGTCACACACGATGTGCCGCCTGCGGCCAATATAAATGAAAACCAAAACCGACCCCCGGCACCTGAAAAGGCAGAAAATAATCTCGGAGCTTTTTGAATACCACTTTCGTCACCACAAAATTTCTGACCCCAAAGTTCAAGCAATTATTGAGAATTTTGAGAAAATTAACAATTTAATAGGGGAGTGTGCTTCGGAATTTAGCGTGGATAAAATTTATCCCGTCGATTTGGCTATTTTGCAACTGGCTGTTTATGAATTAATAATTGAAAAAACCGAACCGGAAAAAGTTATCATTGATGAAGCCATCGAGCTGGCAAAAGAATACGGTAACGACACCAGCCCGGGGTTTGTTAACGGAGTACTCGGATCCGTAGTAAAAGTGATTGATTTGAATATAGCACGTGCACTATCTTAATCAATACTTTTAATTTCGGAATACAGTTAATTTTAAAAATTATTAGTATGACCTTGGAAGACGTTATTGGCATTAAATTTAATAATCCTGCTCTTCTACAACAAGCGATGGTACATCGGTCTTATTTGAATGAATCAAAAGAGTTTCCGGAGTCAAACGAGCGGTTGGAGTTTTTGGGAGATTCGGTGCTCTCAATTTTAACCACGGAGTTTTTATATAAAAAATTCCCCAAACTGACCGAAGGCCAATTAACTAACGCCCGTTCGGTTCTTGTCCGGGGAAAAACTCTCGCCGCTGTCGCCCGCGATCTTGGCCTTGGTAAATATCTTCTCATGAGCCGGGGCGAGCGCGACACCGGGGGAGAGAACAATTCCGCAATTCTGGCTGACGCCGTTGAAGCCTTAATCGGCGCCACCTATTTGGACCAGGGATTAGATGTTGCCCGCAGTTTTTTGCAGAAATTTCTTTATAACCGTAATTTTGAAGCGCCGGACTACAAAAGTGAAGCCCAGAAACAGGCCCAGGCTAAGCTTAAAACTTCACCAAAATATAAAGTTATCAGCTCTTTTGGCCCGGATCACGATAAAACTTTTGTCGTTGACATTTATTTGAAAGATGAAATATATGGCCAGGGAAAGGGAAAAAGTAAGCAGGAAGCGGAACAGGCGGCCGCCAAGATCGCCCTTGAGAAACTTAACTCAATCAAATATAATAGTACAACATAAAATGGCCGTTAAATTAAGATTAGCCAGATTCGGAACTACCGGAAAACCGGCTTACCGGGTGGTAGCGATTGATGAGCATAAAAAAAGAAACGGAAAAGCTATCGAATTTTTGGGGATTCACGAACCGGTCTTACAGCCCCCAAAAACCGTTCTAAAACTTGATCGAATAAATTATTGGCTGTCCGTTGGCGCCAAACCGTCGCCAACCGTCGCCGCTTTAATAAAGAAGGCAAAATGAGGGATTTTCTGGAATATCTTATTAAAAATATTGTTGACGATGCCGAGGCTGTGGTCATTGATGAATCGGAGGACGAGTATGGCAATGTTCTATTAACTGTGACAGTCTCTCCGGAAGATATCGGTAAAGTAATCGGGAAAGAAGGGAGAATTATAAAAGCCGTCCGTGATCTTGTTAAAATCCTCGCCGTCAAAGCCCAAAGAAAAGTGAATGTTGTATTGAACGGCTGATCGCTTTATTGAAACGGATTGGGCTTGCCGGAAGGAAGATCAATAAGTTGGGGAGTGGCCAAACCGTATTGAGCCGTCTGACTCAAAAAGATTTGTTCAGCCGGGGTGATGGCTTCTACCGGAGTTGCGATATCGCCCAACGATTTAAGAAGCGGTTGATAAAAAACCATAAGCATTAATTTGCCCCCCGTGGCATCGATCTTAACGTTATCAACTCCCAGTAACCGGTTAACAGGCATCAGATTGTCCATAAATACTTTTATTTTGTCATAATCACCGAAAACTGTCGTCTCGACGGACATATATCTGACGCCAAAAGGAAACTCCTTTTCGGTTTCCGGAGCAGTTTCCATAAGTGGGGTGGCCGAGTTGGTAGCCAGCTTTCCTACCACGGTGGAAAAACTTGTCAGTTTAGCTCCGGCGGAAGCCGCAAGAGATTCCAGACCAAAAATAATCCCCGAAGCGTTTTTATCCGTCGGCAGGGAAATTTCCGCGGCCGCTAGATCATTTTTGAGTTGAGTCTCGGAAACTGCGGACAGAATTTCGGCTTTGGCCGCAAGTTTACCCCGCCTTTCTTCAAGTAAAGCGTTGCCGTCTCTTACGAGCATAATCTGACCAACGGCTGGATAAATAAAAAATATTCCGGCATAAAGGGCGATAAAAATAATAAAAATCGGGACGAGATATACCTTAAGCCAGGAAAAATTTACAGCCATGACCCCTCCTTTGCCTGCATGGAAATAATAAATTTATAACCGTCAGAAATATTTCCGGTTAAATTGGAAATCAAAACATTGTCGTATGAAGGATTATTCGTAAGCGCCCGAATAAGCACATCCATTGTCTGGGAGTTATCACAGAAGATATCAAGAGTAAAAAGTCCGGTTTTATCCGCCATAAATCCGGTTATAACGGACCCGGCAGGCAAAAGATTTTTTATCAGCCCCATCTCTTGAGAAATATTCGGGCGCGAACTCAACACCGTCTTTATCCCGTTTAGTTTTTGTTTCAATAACACCAGTAAAATCTCCCGACCCTTATATCCGGTAATCACCGTCTCAAGATTAGTGATTTTATGTTCCAGATCACGTTTTTGGGCCAAAAGTGCCTGTTCAAAAGCAAAAACGGAAGCGGCCAAAACTACCACCACAAACAAAACCGTCAAGGAAAATTTGAACAGGCTTCGCCCCCGGATCTCGGTTTCCGGCGTCAGTGGCCTTTTTTTATCCGGTAGAAGATTAAGTTCGACAGCCATTCTTAATTTTATTCCGTGACCTTTAAAGCCAAACCAACGGCTACCGCAAAGTTTGGTAAGTTTTCACCAATCTCCTGAGCCTGTTTTTCCGATTTGGAAATGTTGGCCAGCGGGTTGCCAAGCTGAACCTCAGTAGACAACGCCTGGGCAATATAGTTAACCAGTCCGGGCATCTTTGCCATTCCCCCAACCAAAACGGCCCGCTTGATCGGGTCATCGGGCCGCTTGCCTTGATAATAAGCCACCGCCCGTTTTATTTCCGCCAAAATAATATCCACTACCGGAGCAATGGCCATCGTTACCTTACCATCAAGCTTAGTCGTATCGAGGCCATAAATTCGCTTATATTCTTCGGCCTGAGCGCTGTCTAATTTAAGATCCGCGGTTATAGCTCGGGAAACAGCATCGCCACCGGTCGTCAGCGACCGGACAAAGGCTAAATTGCCCTTTTTAACCACAGCCAGATCGGTAGTTTGCCCGCCAAAACTAATAACTAAAGTTGTGGGGGAGTAAGGATCGTTGCCAACCAATGCCCGAGCGACAGCCAAAACCTCTGTTTCGATACCGATAAGGTCTAAACCCGAAAGTTTGGCAATTTTTAAATACCGCTCAATAACAGTGTTCGGAGCGGCAATCAACAGGACATCCATCTTAGCGCCGGCCGACTCCTTAGCCGGCTTATCCAGAATAACGTGACGCAGTAAAACATCATTTATGGGGATGGGGACATACTGTTCCGCTTCCCACTGAATAGCGCTCTGAAGCTCTGAATCGGAAATTACCGGCGTTTCGATAACCCGGGTGTAAACCTGGGATTCCGGAATGGACAGGCAAACTCTTTTAGTGGATATTCCCAAATCGCGAATAGCTTTTTTAATAAAATCCGCTGTCTCTTCAAGATCAAAATTGTCGCCGGTGACAGTCACTCCGGGGGAAAGTTTCAAGGAAGCAAAAGAAATCAACTTAAAACCAGCTCCCGTTTGGTTTAAGTACACAACCTTGGCCTCATTATCACCGATGTCTAACCCGAAGTGGTCAACATATTTCATGCAATCAGTATGAAGTAATTAATAAGGAAAAGTCAACTACTGAGATACTCCCGCCCCCGCCGGCCCGAATAACACATAGTCAAAAATGGGCGGCAGACTAGGCTTGGATTTGGTAATTTGGACCGCCCTTGTCACGTTATTGCCGGTAGTGGCCGTGGATTTAATATCATAAGACTGTGAGGGAACACCCTCAACCAATAATCTTGTCGAATTGTAGATAGGCCTGATTCTTATCAGTTTTGCCCCGGCACTGGGTAGAGTCGGATACTCGACTTTAGAATTATAGCCGGCCGTGGTCGCGGCCGCGGCTACAATAAAACCGTTTGCGTTGTGAGTGTGGTCAACGGCATCGTCTATCGAACAGTCGTAGGGATCATAAGCATATTTATCTACCCCATAGACTGTACCGTTGAAATTATAAAACGAGACCTCAAGAGCCGCGTTGCCGCCGTCTCCGGAGAGATTTGCACATCCCGGGGTATGTGTCCAGGAAATTACTATCGGGCCAGATGTGTAGCCGGTCAAATCAATCTGGGCAACGTCATCCTTCTCTAAATTTTCAATTGAATAATTTGAAATTTTTTTAACACGGTAATTAACTCCTACGGTGTTTACCGAGATAGACTGCGGCTCTCCGAAATCGGTTGTGCCGGCAATAGAATCCAAATCACTTCTCGACAGGGCGGCCTCAATACCCGCTTCGGCGGCGGTAAAGGCCCGGGAGGACTGGTCGGAAATCGCAGCCGATTTCAGATCCGTCAAGGTTCTGGACATAACGGACAGTCCAACCGTCAATCCCAGCAACATTATCAGCAAAACAAAAACCGCAATTTGTCCCGAATTTTTGATCATGTATTTATGATACCACATTAGTAAATACTGTTTCTAACCGTCACCGTTTGGGTCTCTAAAATCGTCCCGATATAATCCCACCTTGAGCCGGTTTTTTGTCTGGCCTCTAAACTGACTGTCACCCCTCTGCCCACACTCCCGTCAAGATCCGTAAATTTTGAATTTGGATTGTTAAAATCAACTTTGGGTGATGATACAACCACCGAATCGCGGGTCACGCCGCCGTCGGCATTTATCGTGTAAATCAAATTAACAGGCAACGAACAAGAGGTGTTATCGAACAGATAAAGCGTTTTTTCGTCGGGTACAAGGATGCAGGAATATTTCCTGACATCGCGGGTAATATTTTCCATGACAAAACTGGCGTTTTGGCGCAGTTCGGCCTCGATTGAGGCTTTATTAGCCCCCATGACCACCTGAAAAAATACGTTCGTTCCCACCGTCAACAAAATACCGAAAATAACTATCACGACAACTAATTCAATTAAAGTAAAACCTTTATTGTTTATTGCCATACGTAAATTCTGGTGGTTAACTCCACCGCAATAGGACGTCCTTTCTCCAGCCAGTCAACTTTTAGCGATATTTCCCTGCCATTGACAATATCATTTAAGGTCAGAGTTTTTTTGAAAAAACCGTCACCGGCCGTATAATCGCAGTCCGGAGTGGTCAATACCAGCCAATCCCAGTTGTTATCCTGAATTCTGGCCCTGTTTTGTCTCTCCAAATTTTTTATATTTTCTATTTCCGCTTCAGCGCATCGGGTTGCGAGATTTTTAAGTTTAGCCGACTGCTGGGCGGAGAGGGTGGTAACGGACATGGTGATTAAGGCCCCGGCAATCAAAACCATAATCGCCATGGCAATAACCGTCTCCAAAAGAGTCATCCCTTTTTGAAATTTCATAATGGTTTAATCACCGTAATTCTATTATCCGAAACTTGAACTTCAACAAGTTTAGTTTGCCCGTTTTTCGATAAGGTTATTACCACGCTATTATTTGTGCACGGAGTATCCGTCCTGTTGGGATTATAAAAACAAAGATAAAAATCGTCGGGGGAAATATCAATCCCTTGATAGGTATCCTGGGAGTAATAACGGCTGGGGTCGGCGACGTAAACAGCAGTTCCGCCGTCAGCGCCGGCCAAAGCCTTGTTTTGCAGTGATCGCAAGTCGGCGATCAATTCTTTTTGGGCGTTGGCCAGTTTTTCGGCCTCACGAGAAGCATTGATCCCGAAAAAGGCCACCAGGCCGATAATAGCCGTTACGGCAATAACAATAATCGTTTCAACAAGGGTATACCCAGCACCGCCAAGACGGTGCTGGGTGAACCCCGGGCGCACAAAGAAATCCCTTGCAAAATTCATATTCGTTTTTTTAATTCTCTGATTGCATTCCCATGCTGTTTCAATTTTTGTTCTCTGGCTCTTGCTAATTTTTCAGTATCGTATGCCTCGTAATATTTAAGCTGCCAAGGCAGATACTTCCTTGTGTGAAATTCCTTTCCGTTATTATGCTCTGCAAACCTTCTTCTTAAATCGTTCGTCGAACCATCATATAATTGTTCAAAACTTAAACTTTTAAGGACGTACACGTAGTACATAATCCAACAATTGCCCACTTTCGCACAGTGCGAACACTGATCCGATTATTAAAAACGGCCCTAGAGCTATTGTGTCACCAAATTTCTTCCGGCGCAAGAGGAGTAAAATGAGAGCGTAGCCGCCGCCCAAAATTGAAGCTCCAAAAACCATCGTCAAAATGTTTGGCCAACCAAGCAATAATCCCAAGGGAAAAATTAATTTAACATCGCCGAAACCGATGCCCCGCCCGCGGGTGACCAAAAAGACACCCAGTAAAACCAATAATGCCAATAATCCAATCATCCAATTATACCAATTAGTTAATAAACCGATGACCAATAAAATCAAAGTCATTTCGTCGGGGATAAAACCGTAAATCCAGTCGGAAAAGAAGATGACGATAAAACAACAGGCGATGATAAAATTTACCGGAGAAAATCCGGCAACTGCCGTCACTATGCCGGTAACTAATTCCACGAGGGGATAGTGAAAACTTATTTTTTTCCGGCAGTACCGGCACCTGCCTCCAAGCAGAAAGTAGGAGAGAAGGGGAATGTTATCTTTCCAACTCAACTGATGCCGACATTTGGGGCAAAGGCTTCGCCCCTGCCAAAACTTCGGGGCTTTCTCGTCATTTAACCGCCAAATCAAGACATTCAAAAAACTGCCAACACACAGGCCAAAAATAAATAAAAAAATTACTGTCATTTTATTTGACTAGTCATGCTACAATGGGACCATAACAAGTCACTAAGGACAAAGGCCGGTGAACCGCCGATTCCGAGTCACATCGGGATACTTAGATGACTGGCCCCGCCGCTGGCGAGGCTTTTTTTGTTAACTAAACGATTTTAGTTCAAAAACTATTTTGGCCTCGGCTTTTAGTCTATCATACAAAGTTTTGGCTTCACTATGAGGATGGTTATAAAAATATCTTATTAATCCGGCAAGACAATCTGCGACACGAAGCCCCGGACAACTATGTTCATTTCTTATCGTTTTTAGTTTTTTAACAGTAATTCCTTTATCGCGAAGAATTTTTTTCAATTTTTGGTCGTACCATCGTGGTTTATATCCGTCAATCATTATTTTTTTAATATTTGGTTCAACAACTAAATGCCTCAACGATGCTTCGAGGCTTTTTCCAACTACAACTGGGTTTTTTAGAATTGCGACTTTAACTCGAAATTTAAGTTTTGCTAATTTATTAATAAATCTTTTTCTAATATCCCAATTTTCATCCGTCCAGTGAAAATATTTTATTTTTAATTCCGTTTCTATTTCTTCGACAGACCTTTCAAATACATTAAGATTAGTTACTTCCACATACACCAATGCGATAGTGGCGTGATCCATCTGTTTATGCGTTCCCGATTCATCAATAAATATAACCATACTTAAAATAGATAATTTCAATTATGATAATTTGAATAATCTAAATTAACAAGGGGAGCAATAACTATTTGTTAAATATCAACTCTTATTTTAATCCGCATTAATCACAAAAAAAATTTCTTCATTACTATGACAAATTAGTATTAAATTGCAAAGTGTCAATATGCAATTTGTGCTTAAATTCAAAACCCAACCCACACTTGAGGAACTCTCAAAATTAATATAAACTGCGCACATATGTTAATGTTCGGCACCCCAGATTTCGGCCATTCAGATATCTGGCATCAGAATCTGCCATTCAAATTTATTCTATCAGAGACTTTAAAAAATAATGCTTTGCCCTTTTGGACTAATAAAATCGGTGCCGGTTTCCCGCTTTTTGCAGAAGGGGAATCGGGAAGCCTAAATATTGTTAATTTATTTCTATTTAAATTCTTCCCCTTATTACTAGCCGTAAATCTTCAATTACTCACTAGTTTTGTTACTTGTTTTATTGGTTCATATTTATTTGGGAAAATTCTCACCAAAAGCAGGCTTGCTGGCTTGTTTCTTGCGATTATTTTTACTTTTTGCGGTCCGTTCATTACAAATATTTCCCACTATAACCATATTCAAACACTTTCGTTACTGCCACTCGGTTTTTATTTCCTAGAAAGTTTTCGCCAAAACCACAAAAAAAGATATGTCTTGTTTTTAAGCATAGTTATCTCCCAACAAATATTTGCTGGTCACTACCAAATTGCATTTCTTTCCTTAATGGCTTATTTTGGTTACTTTTTGCTATGTGTCAGAAAAACATTAGTCATCTTCTCATTTGTCTTGGGAGTCGTTTTAGCTCTACCGCAAATAATTCCTACTCTCGAATTAATAAATTTGTCACAACGTTCCACAGGAGTTTCTGTTTACGAATTGGCTCGTTTTCCGTATAACCCAAAGCATCTTTTATCGTTTTTAGAACCATACATTTTTGGCGACCCGAGACTGGGAACTTACCCGCCTTTTTCTTCTGACTGGGGCATATTTTGGGAATCTACCGGCTATTTTGGCGTTATTCCTCTAATTTTAGCTCTGGTACTTTTATTCAAGAGAAATAAGTTATCCAATATTTTTTTAGTAGGGGGAGGAATAAGTTTAATATTAACTCTTGGAAAATTCACTCCATTATTTTTTATTTTTCAAATTCCGCCAATATCATTTTTTAGAGTCCCGGCGAGGTTTTTAATTATCTTGACTTGGTGTCTGGTAATTCTAGCCACAATTTCTTTTAACAACATTAAGTCCTTAAAGTTTAAGGTCGCGATTTTAATTTTTTCCGCAATCCAAATTTTATTTTTTGCATTCAACTACAATCCTATAATTAACAGTGACAAGTTTCTTGCGAGGCCAGAACTAGTTCAAGCTCTTCAAAACGATAAAGACTGGTTTCGCGTTTACAGCATCGATGCTTACGACCAATGGAACCAGGTATTTCTTAAAACCGGCTGGAAAAATATGGATGAATATTTATCGTTTCGCAATTCGCTTTCACCAAATGAAGGCATATTTTGGAATATAAATAGCCTTGGCTATTATACTGGCATGAACACCCGGCGAAGTGAATTATATTTATCCCTAGTTTCACAAGGTGTAACAATAACTGACTCCGTCTCGATTTCTTCGGAATCGGCAAAATTACTATCGTTCGCCGGGGTTAAATATGTAACTTCCCCATATCTGATCAACAGCAATCCTCCGCCAATCGCCACCAGTGAAGGGAAATTTAGATTCTATCTTTACAAGTTAGAAAATCAAAAACCCCATGCGTTTTTGACAACTGATTTAAAAACCGCCACCTCAATCTCCGAACTTATTAAGTTGCTAACAGACCCAAAAGAAATGGCTACAATTGTGGAAGACGAAGGGTTGGTTAAAGATATCCCCAACGTCAAACAATTCAGATCCGAAGTTAAAATAACAAAATATCTTGATCAAGAAGTGGTTGTGGAAACCACTTCTGACACCAAGGCCCTACTGGTTTTGTCCGATTCCTTTTACCCGCGTTGGAAGGCTTCTGTTAATAACCAACCAGCTTTCATTTATCCTGTAAATTTAAATCAAAGAGGAGTAATTATTCCTGCCGGATCAAGTCAGATTATTTTCCAATTTACCCAGTATTGGTAACAACATAATTAACTGACCAACTAAAAAATAGTGATTAAAATAGCTGTGGTACATAAAATAATTAAAGACAAAAAGAAAGGTTACCAATTTTATCAAAACAGATTTTTTTGAGAAAAATATTTTTATATAACTTACTAATAGGGCCGCAACCATCAGGAAATAAATCCATAATGGGATTGTTCCGAATGATTGATTTATAAAGTTTAATAACGAAAGTGATAAGAATTTAGGAGAAAAATTGTTAAAAGGAGAATAAACCAAAACAACATCATTAATAAAGTCCCAAGGGTTCCATAGAAAGAATATGGGTATTAACATAAAAGGGACAATAAATAAAACTCTTTTCCTAACTTTAGAGAGGACTAATGGAGCCAATATTATAAGATCCTGTTTTAAGTTTAAAATTAAAGACAGGGCCAATGTCGATAGACTGCTTCTTTTGTTAACTTTAGCATAAGCAAAAAGTATAAAGAAAAATACTGTCACCGAGTCTAAATACATGTGTTCCAGAATATAGAATGAGCGGGGATAAAATAAAAAGGCCGTGATATAAACCACAGAGAATCTTTTTAAGTTTTCCGGCAATATTTTCAGAATTAGCATCGCTCCTAAAATATTCACAAAAATTGTTAGAACTCTGGGGTCATTAAGAATTAATACAAACGGCAAAGTTAAAATAAAAGATAATGGAAAATAGCTAAAATAATTTGCGTCCATTCCAGGGTATATTTTTGTGAAACTTACCGCGTAGGGATCTAACCCTGCCATGAGCTTAATTGGAGCTTCTTTTAAAATAACGAACGTGTCAACAATAGGGAAAGGTGAGTGGTATATAGTCCAGAAGCTCAAACTCAAATAACAACCAGATACTAAAACCGCAAAATATTTCGTAACCCTTACTGATTTCAGTTGCGTTGATAAATACGCTGCAATCAAAGCAATAAATATTATTATTTGTCCAAAAACCAAGGAATCTTTTGTTTGATAAAGACCGCCATAATAGGGAATCCCCAGTGCTGTAATTACTAACAAAATATCATAATCCACAGAACTATTAAATAGCCCTTCTTTGCACGATTTTAAAAAAAGTAAAAAGGCAAAGGAAATTAATAAAAAGGATGGCAAACTATAAAATCCTAAATTAGGAACTGTTGCCACACAAATAAGCAAAACTATTAAAAATATCATACTTAGAATTTATCCAGTGGTTTTTCCTGATTAATCAAAGCGTTTTTTTCTTTCTCAAGATCCGAAGCCATTTTTGGATCTTTATAACAATTATTAGCCAAATTTATTAAATCGTCATAAATTGAGTGAAATCTGGGTTCATATCGTAAAAACTCCAAAAAAATATTTTTAGCATCATCGCATCTGCCAGTTTTAGAATAAACTTCAGATAAAGCGTAACTGAGCTGAACAATGTTTGGAGAAATTTTAAGCCCATCTATAATAAATTTTTCCGCGCACTGATAATCATTATTTGCTAAACAATTTTTACCCAAATAAAGGTACATCCACGCATAATTATCCAAAACAACATTATCTCCAATTGTTAAATAATTATCACTAGTAGTAACAGTGGGTA
Source organism: uncultured Gammaproteobacteria bacterium (assembly GCA_964431075.1). Lineage (GTDB taxonomy): Bacteria > Patescibacteriota > Microgenomatia > JAMCZE01 > JAMCZE01 > CAYHSW01. The sequence goes on along the minus strand of CAYSID010000014.1, from coordinate 1,692 downwards.
ATTCATAACTCTCTAAAGATAGCGTGTTGCTTCCCAACCACGCTTCGAACTCTGGGACCTCTTCTTTTTTATAAAAGCGAAAAAGTAATCCATATGGCAGGGCCACATAATCAGATACAGAAAAATCAGGAAGGCTAACAGTGAATATGGGAACCTTATTGTAGTTAGCTTCAACAAAACCACTTGGAGAACTCACTTTAGGCCAACTCAAATTTAAATCTTTTCGGTTTGTAACCAAATATCTTAATTTGTTTTTTTCAGTAAATTGATTAAAGGTGATAATGTCAACATTTTTACCACAACCCTCAATATATTTTGCATAATAAGCGGCAAACGTGGGGGTGTCGCCACTCAAAAAAATTATTGATCCTTTGGGTACGTTTTGGAAAATATTTCTCCCGAAGTTGACATTCAAATAATTATCACGTTGGGATACAAGACTATAATTAGCCCCAATCTCAAATATTATGAAAAGAAATAGTGCTGGATAAGGAAGAAATCGCAAAATTGGGTAGTTGACAATCTTCTCCAATATCTTTTTAAATAATGTCCCTGTATAAATTATCGCGACTACTTCTAAAGCTAGATAAAATCTTTCAGTAACCATTACTCCTGTAAGGGAGGCTCTTAACGGAAAGTTGGCATAACTTAAAAAAAGTGGTCCAATAAAAAGTGCGATAATAAAAATAAACATATAGATTCTCCTGGTACTTTTTTCTATGAAACTTGTAATTAAAGAGGTAAAAATTACAATAAAGCCGATTAAATTAAAATCATCGAGCATAAATCTAAAAAGGTTCAGTACCTGATCAATTTTTTGATTTACCGTCGCCATGGCAGGATCGTATCCAGCAACTGGGGAAAAGATTCCATAATCAGATCGGGTGATAAACGCCATTAGTGATTTGAAATCAGTGATAAAGCTCCAGACGACGGGTAGGACCTCACCGGATCTCAAAATAAAATACAAGTAAGGCATGAGGCCAACAAAAAAGATCGATGCTGAAACAAACAGTGTTTTAATATTTAGTATTTTTTTTCTATCCTTCCAAAACCAGAAAATCATTGCCGGAATTAATAGGACAACCGTCAAATGATTCGTTAATGCTAAAGAAAAAACAAAAGTGATAAGATAAATCGAACGATTCGTTAATATTAAATAAATCAACAAAATAATAAATAAATTATTTAGGGGAAAAACCTCCGCGACTAAAGAGTAAAGCCAAAATAACCTAGAAAAAGCTAGAAGGGCGACAGAAAAATAGGACGTAACTCTGTTTTTGGTGAGATACAAAACCGTTTTATATAGTAACACCAAGACCAAGGTGTGACAGCCCGCTGAGAGTAAGTTAATCCGCCAGGCAATAGAATTAAAGGGGATATAGGTAAACAAATGCCCCAATATTGTATAAAGCGGATATCCTGGTGGGTGAGCAATTCCTAGAGTCTTTGCTACGGTAATTAACTCTCCGGCATCCGCCTGTGAAGGAACTGAAGGAGACAAAGAATAAACATATACCCCAAATATAGTTAAAAAGAAAAAAAGTGTAAAAGTTTTTGACAATAAACCCCTCACCGGTTTAATTTAACACAAAAAACACAATCCCGAAAGTCGGGACTGTTTTAAAAATCTTTATTTGTTGAATAACGATACGTTAGTATGATATACTAACGATCATGCAAATCAAACTA